>JALHDH010000174.1 GCA_022839105.1 bacterium | reverse complement strand
TATGGCGAGCACCAGGCCGGCTACTGCATCAGCGCCGGGATGGGCTGGCTGGTGGACTGGATGCTGGAGACCCGCTTCGGCGATCGCGAACTGGAGTATCTCCGGGCCGAGACCGGCCCGGACGGCCGCCGGGTCTTCGGGGACGACTTCCTGGACTTCCTGCGCCGGGAGGGGAACTTCGAAGGCCTGACCCTGACAGGCGTCCCGGAGGGCCGGGTGGTCCACGCCGAGGTCCCCCTGACCGTGGTCGAAGGCCCCCTGGCGATGGCCCAGATCCTCGAGACGCCCCTGCTGAACACCCTGAACTACCAGACCCTGATCGCCACCAAGGCGGCGCGGATCCGCCACAGCGTCGGGGGAAACCTGCTCCTGGAGTTTGGCCTGCGCCGGGGCCACGGCAAGGGGGCCATCGAGGGCGCCCGGGCCGCCCTGATCGGCGGGTGCGACTACACGTCGAACTCCGGGGTCTCGTACGCCATGGGTCTGTCTCCGAAGGGGACCCACTCCCACGCCATGGTCCAGGCCTGGATCGCCCTGGGAGGGACCGAACTGGACGCCTTCCGGGCCTATGCCGAGGTCTACCCCGACAACTGCCTGCTTCTGGTGGACACCGTGGACACCCTGGCGAGCGGGGTTCCCAACGCCATCCGGATCTTCGAGGAGCTGAAGCGCCAGGGCCACCGCCCGATCGGCATCCGCCTGGATTCCGGAGACCTGGCCTATCTGGCCATCCAGGCGGCCCGGATGCTGGACGAGGCCGGCTTCCCCGAGACCACCATCGTGCTCTCCAACGAACTCGACGAGCTGACCATCTGGCAGATCCACGCCCAGATCCGCGAAGAGGCGACGCGCTACTCGGTCGAGCCCGAGGCCCTGATCCGACGCCTGACCTATGGCGTCGGGACGCGCCTGATCACCTCGGAAGGCCAGCCCGCCCTGGGCGGCGTCTTCAAGCTGGTGGCCATCGAGAAGGCCGGTCACTGGAGCCCCGCCATCAAGCTCTCGGAGTCCATCTCGAAGATCCCCAACCCGGGACACAAGCTGGCCTGGCGCCTGTACGACGACCGAGGGCAGGCCACGGCCGACCTGGTGGGACTCTCGGATGAGAATCCCGAGCGCATGGAGACCCTGGTGGCCCACCACCCCACCGAGAAGGGGGTCTTTCGAATCCTCGACCGGGAGGACCTCAGCCAGATCGAGCCCCTGCTCAAGCCCATCCTGGTCCAGGGGCGCCTGGTCGAGCCTCGGCCCAGCTTAGAGGAGATGCGCCAGGTGCGCCGTCGGGATCTGGAACGGCTGGATCCCGGCGTGCGCCGCCTGCGCAACCCCCACATCTACCACGTCTCGCTGACCTCGAAGCTCCTGAAGCTCAAGCAGGACCTGATCCGCAGCTTCCGGGGCACGAATCTGCCGGGTCCGCCTGAACAGCCGGTCGGCTGAGGACCACCAGGTCTTGCTGGTGTCTCCTTGGTCCGTCCAACCACCAGGGGGTCAAGGCATGTCCGACCAGGACCCAGGCGCACTCGATTTCTGCGTCGCCCACCGCTTTCCGCACCTGATCGCCCTGCCCTATCGACGCATGCGCGTCTGCCCTGACCCGTTGTGCCAGGTCCCCCACATGGAACGGACCTGGGAGATGCTGCTGCGCCACCTGTTCCTGGTGGCGCTGGCCGAGTACGGCTCCTGCCCCACCCGCTCCGAAGAGGTGGACCGCTCCCTGGCTGGCAGCCTGCCCCGCCTGGTCCACGGCAGACTGCTGCGCTGCCTGCGCACGCTGGTGGAGTTCCTCCAACAGCAGGATCACGACTTCCTGATGCCCGGGATTCTTGGGAACCTCTTCAGAAGCCGCTGCACGGCCGCAGCCGACTTCAACGAATTGTTGGAGCTGCGGAACCTGAGCCACCACCTGCGCAAAGAGGCCATGACCAGCCGCGACGGAGCCAGGCGCCTGCTCCAGGCCACCACCCCCCACCTGCTCAACCTCCTGGCTCGTTTCGAAGGCCTGGCCGACTTCCCACTGGTGGCCACCAGCGCCATCCCCGGCACCAGCGGCAGGGTCGGCGTGCAGAGATGCATGGGCTCCGAGGGGATCTTTGCCTACCTGGTGGCGGAAGCCGACCTGCCCGTTGACAAGGTCCTGCTGCTGGATCGAGAACTCCGGCGCTCCCTGGACATGGACCCGCTGCTCCGCTTCCTGGACCCGCACGGGGGAGAATCCCCAAACCTCTACCTGCTCGAATCGCTGGAAAGGGGTCGCGTGACCTGGTGGTCGATCGCTGGCGGCCACCTGGTCCAGGGGAGGGCCTCCGCGGACCCGGATGCTGCCGCCTGCCACGCACTGGTCCACGGCCCGATCTCTCCCAGGCCACGGGCTCCCCTGCGCGTCGCGACCTGGTGCCGCCCCCTGCTTGCGTCCGGCCGAGAACCACGGACCGAAGCTCAGGGCGAAGCCTATGAATATCTGGGCGAACTGCGCTCGGGCGGCTTCTGCGAGGTCTTCCTGGCTCGCGCCAGCTTTGAGAACTCGGCCCGGCAGGCCATGGTCCTGGAACACCCGGGGATTCTTCAGGTCCTGGAGGAGGGGCATTGGAACGGACGCCCCTACCTGGCCATGCCCTATCTGCCCGGAGGCGACCTGCGCGAGCGCATCTTCGGACAAGGCCCCCTGGAGCCCGGAACGGCCGTGGACCTGGTGCTGCAGATCCTGGATGGCCTGGAGGAGATGCACCGCCGCGGCCTGGTCCATCGCGACCTGAAACCTGCCAACATCCTGTTCGACGAAGCCGGGCTCCCCCGGATCGCCGACCTGGGTCTGGCCGAACTGGCCGGCATCCGCGAAGGCACGGAACTCAGCACGGTCCAGGGCACGGCAGGCTACGCATCTCCCGAGCAGATTCGCGGGGCGCCGGCCGACCCCCGGCAGGACCTGTATGCCGTGGGCGCTTTGCTGGCGGCCCTGGTCAGCGGGGCGGACCCTCCCAACCAGGCAGCCATCCCACGCCCCCTGCGCCCCCTGGTGGACTGGTGCACACAGGCCGAGCCTCAGAGGCGACCCGACAGCGTCGCCAGCCTGCGGGAGGCCCTGCAGACCTTCAGGCGCACCTCAGGCCGTGAGTCGGGGCTGCCCAGGCCCTCTTCAGGCGCCTCAACTTTGCTGTTCTCCCCTGCCCAGCAGGGCCAGAGGGTCATGGCCTGGCTCATCGACACCCTCCCCGCCTATGGGATCTGGGCGCTGATCCCCTGCCGCGGCCCCTACTTCGGCTGGCTTGACTTCGACTGGTTCCGGGCGTTGCTGATGTCCAGCTACGTCCTGCTCTGCGGTGGGCACGCCTTGCTGGACTCCCGGGGGCGACGCCTGATCGGACGCAGGTTGATGGGCATCCGCCTGGTCCGCGCCGACGGCAGGCCGGCCGATCCCCTGCAGGTGCTGGTGCGCTTCATCCTGGCCAACCCCTTTCCGGGCTTGATCTTCCTGGTCTTCACCGGCGTGATGGAGCGCTGCCTCCCAGCCTCCGTGGCTCCACTTTTGCTGGGCCTGGCCGCGCTCTTCTTCTTCGTGCCGATGCTCAACCTGCTGGTCATGCGGGCGACCGGAGGGCAGGCCCTGCACGACCTGATCACGGGAACCAAGGTCCTACGGGAAGAACCGGAGGACCTCCATGGTTGAGGTCACGGAATCCTCGCTTCTGACCCTGCCGCAGCGGCTGCCCCAGCCGGTGGCGCTGCCCCTGCGCAAACTGCACTCCTCGAGCCGCCCCGAGGTTCGCCAGGTCTGGCTGGACCGCGCGATCCAGATGCTCATCCGCTGCCTGGCCTTCGCGGCTCTGGCCGAGTATCGCCAGGGCCCGGAAGGCGACGACCTGTCCGAGGCCCGGCTGACCCAAGCCGCCGAGCGGGGCGACTGGGCCGACCTGCTGGAGGCGCTGCGTCCACCCCTGCTGGCTCGTGGGGAGGAGCAGTTTGCTCCGGACCTTTGGACGCCCGAATCGGCCACATGGCTGGGCCAGGCGTCCGACACCTCCCGCGACTTCAGGGCCCGTCTGGCCGCCCTGCTGACCGCCGCTTCCCCCCTGGCCCGTTACACCATGGGCTTCCTGGCCGACCATCGCGAGGACCGGCTGGAGGGAGTGCACCGCTACGTCCTGCACCGATGCCAGGGCTCCGACGAGTGCTTCGGCTACTCCCCCTTCAGCGACCGCCATGGTCTGCCGGAAGGCGCGGTGCTGCTGCTGCACCCCTCGGGCCTGCGGGCGCTGGTCCTGGAACCGCTGGTGCGATGCGAGGTCAGCCCCCACGGGGAGGTCCTGCGAACCTTCGTTCTCTCGACCTTGACCGACGCGGAGGCCACCTGGGAGAGCTGCGGCTGCTCGCATCGGTTGGTGGCCGGACCGGACTCCGAGGAATATCAGGCCTGCCAGGCCCTGGTGACTCCAGCACCGGGCCGTCGCTTCGCCCCCGAACGCCTGCAGCTTCGCCTGACCCCGGCCGGACCCGGCGAGTCCGGGCCCGTCGGCGCCTCCCTGATGGAGGGGACAGTGGTGGACTCCTGGCGGATCGTGGCGCCGCTGCGCCCCGGGGGCAGCGCCGAGATCTACCTGGTCGAGAGCCTGGATTCGACCGAGGTCCGACTGCTGAAGGTGCTGCGCCCCGACCTGGCCCGGGATCACCGGCAGGTGCTGCGCTTCGAGCGCGCCGGGCGGCTGGCTCTGCAGGTCCGTCACCCCCGGTTGGTGGGGGCTGTTGGCATGGGCTACCACCATCACCTCCCCTACCTGGTGATGGAGTATCTGCCCGGAGGCGACCTGCAGCGCCGTCTGGATGCTGACGGACCGATGCCCCTGGACCAGGCCATCCGGACCCTGGGCCAGATGGCCCAAGGGCTGGCGGAGCTGCACCGCCGAGGCCTGATGCATCGCGACCTGAAACCTTCAAACGTGCTGTTCGCGGAAGACGGCCAGGCCAGTCTGGCGGACTTCGGGCTGGCCCGACCCGAACTCGGTCTGGGGCTGACGGCCAGCGCCACGTTGCTGGGCACCTTCGGCTACCTGGCGCCAGAGCAACAGGAAGGCCGGCCGGCCGACCGGCGATCCGACCTCTACGCCCTGGCCACCACGGCCCTGGTCATGACCCGAGGGCGACTTCCGCGAAGCCCTGAGGAAATCCAGACCGCCCTGGCCGCCTGGCCCCCACGCATCCGAACTTGCCTGCGCGCCTGCCTGGAGGAGGACCCCGACCGCCGCCCCGACAGCCTGGCACCCCTGCTCCGCCTGCTGAACATGCGGATGCCCGACCCGGATCCGGACAGACAATTCACCACCTGGCGCTCGGACCTCATGGACCGCCTGAAGGCCTGGAGGGAGGGAGGCCTGGCAGACGAGCTGCTGCTGCCCGCCGCAGAGCTGCCCCGGGCCCGCTGCTGGCGGGAGAGCCACCAGGATTGCCTGACCCGCCCCGAGCTGGAGTTCCTGGCGGAAAGCGAGAGGGTCAACCGGGCCACACCCGAGCGCCGGGCCGCCGCCTGGGCCATCGACACCGTCCTGGTCCTGGTCGGGATCGTCACCCTGTTCCACGGCGTCATCCGCGTCACCACCCTGGGGTTGTTGGCCATGGCAGGCTTCCTGCTGTACCAGGCCCTGGCCGACTCCCATGGGCGCACCCTGCCCGGTCGACGCCTGCTGGGAATCCGCCTGGTGGACCGAGCCGGCCGGCCCCTGACCTGGGTCCGAGCCCTGGCCCGGGTCTGCCTGGCCAACCCGACCGTCTTGTGCTGGGTCGTCCTGGCCACCAGCCTCCGAATCGCCCAGGCCTCCCACCTCCTCACCCTGGAGCAGGCTGACGCCGGGAGCGTGTACCTGGCTGCCACCATGTTGACCCTCCCCCTGCTCCAGGGGATGCTGAACCTCTTCTCCCTGTACTCCCGCCGCTC
>JALHDH010000062.1 GCA_022839105.1 bacterium | reverse complement strand
TCGGCCAAGTCCTGGCTGAGCCACGAGGGCGTCGACCGCCGGGCCTCCATCCTGCCCTGGGGCTCGCCCGACGAGGTCCCCCGCTGCTCGCCGGTCGAGGCCTCGGCCGGCTACCTGCGCCACATCCAGGAGGCCTGGGATTCCCAGAACCCCGACCGCCCCCTGGCCGAGCAGGAGATCGTCCTGACCGTCCCGGCCTCCTTCGACGCCGTGGCCCGCGAGCTGACCGCCGAGGCGGCCCGCTCGGCCGGCCTGAAGAACCTGACCCTGCTGGAGGAGCCCCAGGCCGCCTTCTACTCGTGGCTGGACGGAGTGGGCGAGGGCTGGCGCGAGCAGGTCTCGGTGGGAGACCGGATCCTGGTCTGCGATATCGGAGGCGGCACGACCGACTTCAGCCTGATCGTGGTCACCGAGGAGGACGGCGACCTGGCCCTGGAGCGCGTGGCCGTCGGCGACCACATCCTGCTGGGCGGAGACAACATGGATCTCACCCTGGCGGCCACCGTGCAGCAGCGGCTGAAGGCCCAGGGCACGAAGCTGGACGCCTGGCAGATGCAGGTGCTGACCCACGGCTGCCGGGTGGGCAAGGAGCAACTCCTCCAGGAGGAGGCCGACGAGAGCTGGCCTGTGACCATTCCCGGCCGAGGCAGCAGCCTGATCGGCGGATCGCTGCGGGCCGAGCTGAAGCGCTCGGAGGTCGAGACCGTCCTGGTGGACGGCTTCTTCCCCACCTGCAGGCCCTCCGAGGCGGCTCTGCGCGGACGCCGGACCGGCCTGACCGAGCTGGGCCTGCCCTTCGAGGCCGACCCGGCCGTCACGCGCCACCTGGCCCGCTTCCTCTCGGCCCACCGGGGGGCGGTGCCGGGCCAGAAGGATTGGACCTTCCTGCACCCCACGGCGATCCTCTTCAACGGCGGGGTGCTCAAGGCACCCGTGCTGCGCCGACGCCTGACCCAGGTCCTGGACTCCTGGCTCCAGGCCGAAGGCTCTCCCCCCATCAAGACGCTGGAAGGTGCCGATCTGGACCTCGCCGTCTCGCGCGGGGCCTCCCGCTACGGCCTGGTGCGCCGGGGCCAGGGGATCCGCATCCGGGGTGGCACCAGCCGCGCCTACTATATCGGGGTCGAGGTGGCCCGTCCGGCCATCCCCGGCCTGCCCCCGCCCATCAAGGCCGTGTGCGTGGCCCCCTTCGGCATGGAGGAGGGCACCGCGGCCGACCTGCCGGGCCGGGAGTTCGGCCTGGTCGTGGGACATCCCGTCGAGTTCCGCTTCCTGGGCTCGACCACCCGTCGCGAGGATCCCGTCGGCGAGACCCTGGAGGACTGGGAAGAGGACGTCGAGGAGCTGACCTCGATGGGCACCACGCTGCAGACCGAGGCCCAGCCCGGCACCATCGTCCCGGTGCGCCTGCAGAGCCGGGTGACCGAGGTGGGGACCCTGGAGCTGTGGTGCCTGGAGCGCGACGGCGAGGGCCGCTGGAAGCTGGAGTTCGAGGTGCGCGAGAAGCCCGAGGCCTGATCGCCCCGGAGCCCTCAGCCCAGGCCCTCCTCCTCAGGCGCGGGCTTGAGGATCGTGCCCTGACGGCGGCGACCGTCCAGGATCACGCTCAGGGGTCTGTCCAGGCGGACATGCACCAGGTGCCGCGAGCGGTTCCGAATCGGTTGCGCCAGCAACCAGTCCCGATCGAAGAGCTCGGCCTCCTCGCGGGTCAAGGTCAGATAGCCGATCCGCATGGCGGTCAGTTCGTGGAAGAAGTGGGACCCCTGGGAGGGCTCGACCTCCCGGTCTCCAAAGGGCAGCTCGACCACCGCTCGCGCCCCCAGGACCTGGGAGGTCTCGATGGGGATCCCCAGGGAGGGATCCGAGGAGCCCCAACGGCCGGGGCCGATCAGGAGATAGGGCCTCCCCTGCGCGAACAACCGCTGGTTGAGCCCGCCCACCTCCTCGGCCAGGACCTTCATCTCGGGCATGCTCAGGACATCGTTCCAGACGAAGACGATGTCCCGGGCATCCTCCAGCAGGCCATGTCCCAGGGATCGGCCGCTCTGGCACAGGACCCGCTCGGGGGCCGCGTCCCGGGCCTCCACCGCCGATTCCAGGGAGGGCCCCGAAAGAGGACGGATCTGGAGCAGGTACAGGGTGGGCTCGCGCCGCGCCTGGCCTGAAGCCACGCTTCGTCCCAGGTCCCCGATGTCTACCGCGAACTCGATCTCCACGGGGCAGCCCATCGAGCCCTGCAGACGCGCGAGCAGTTCCCGCATGGTCTGGGCGAAGGGGAGGCTTTCCCACTTCAGGATGTTGTTGAAGGTCACCGCCCGGAGTCCAGGCTGCCCCAGGTTCTCGCGCAACTGGTCGTCGTCGATGGAATACACCGAACCGGCCAGGGCCAGGGTCCCATCCTCCTCCGCCGCCTCCAGCCCGAAGAGGGCCAGGGCCTCGTGCTCCTCAGCGTCTGGAGCCGAGAGGTCCACGGCATAGAACTGCCGCTGGGAATAGCGCAGGAAGCGGGGGGGGTTGGCCAGGTGCGGGAGCACCTCGGGCCACTTCGGCGAGAAGCGGATCGAAAGCCCCCCCTCGGCCACCGTATGCCCCAGACCCAAGGCCATCAGGACGATGCCGTCCTCGGGCTGCTGGGGGCCAACCGGATAGTAGTTGTAGGACAGGGCCACCCCGGCGAAATCCGGATAGAAGCGCTCTCCCCGGCTCTGGCCCACCACCTCCTGGATCACCACGGCCATCTTCTCCTCCTCGATCGAGAAGGGGGTGCTCTCCAGATAGGCCCGCGCCCGGGCCGACCAGGTCGAGGCATAGACCGCGCGGATGGCGCGGCTCAGTTGGCGGAAACGAACCTCGGGGTCGGGATGGTTGTTGGGCAGCAGCCGCGTGGTGTAGATCCCCGCGCAGGACTGGTGCTGGGAGTCCTCCAGCAGGCTGGAGGATCGCACGGCCAGGGGGCCCTTCATCTCGCGTGTGGCGGCGCGCAGGTCGACAGCCACGCCGTGGGTCAGGTCCGCCTCCAGGAAGCGACGGCGCACGTCCTCGTCGGGAAGCCCCTGGGCGTGGAGGGTCCCCAGCCCGTTGTACTCGAGGAAGCGGTCGAACTCGTCGGTGCCGATCACCACCGTTCGCGGAATGGCTACGGCCATGCCGAAGCGATCGTTGTCCAGATCCCGGCGGGCCAGGCGCGAGCTCAGGAAGGCCACGCCCCGTCCCTTGCCGCCGATCGAGCCTCCGCCGATCTTGACGAAGTGGCGCGTGGGGCCCTGGGTCCGCCTCGAGAAGTCGGCCACCACGCCTTCCTGCTCCTGACAAGCGGCCCGGTGCAGGGCCTCGACCAGATACTGGCGGAGCTGCTCGGGATCTTCGAAGGCCGAGGCCTGGACCGCCTCGACCTCGTCGGCCAGTTCGAACATGCTCCGGGCCCTCAGCCACACGTTGAAGTGGTTTCGCGAGGCGTGGTAGTAGATGGAGCGCACATCCACGGTGCGCAGCACCTGCTCGAGCTCGTACATGTCCCGGGCCCGGGCCACCTCGGTGCGATCCGGCAGACGAAAGACGAATTCGCTGAAGCCCAGATTCTCTTTGAGGAAACAGGTCAGGCTGCGCAGCAACGTCTCGGAGTTCTTGTCCACGAATTGCAGGCCCATTTCCTGGGCCTGCTGGGCGTTCTCGGAGTTGGCCGACTGCATCAGGATCGGCAGGTTGGGCTTGACCGCGCGCACGGCTCGGGCCAGTTCGAAGCCCGCATTCTCGTCGTCGCGCCCCCCGCGGGGATACTGGACATCGGAGATCACGGCCAGGGTGTAACGCCGGAAGCGCTCGAAGAGGGCCCAGGCCTCTTCGTAGTTCGTGGCCAGGAGGATCTTGGGTCGAGCCAGCATCCGCAGCATCCGGTGCATGGCGTTGACTCCCTCGGCCACCAGGGACTGCGACTGGATCATCAGCTCGGCGTAGAGTTGGGCCAGGAAGGTCGAGTAGCGGCGGACAGAATCCTCGACCACGATCAGGACCTGGACCCCGGTGCGCTCGGTGTCCTCGGCCACGTTCAGCGAGTCCTCGATCAGCTTGAGGATGGCCAGCATGATCCGGGTGTCCCCGGTCCACAAGAAGACCCGATCCAATCCGTGGGGCAATTGCCGGTGGGGCAGACGGCGCAGTTCGAATTCGTCAAGCACCATCAGCACGACCGGCAGGTTGGGGTACTCCCCCTTGACCCGGTGGGCCAGATCTCGGACCCCCGGACCATCCAACCTCAGGGTCGTCAGGACCAGATCCACCCGGCGCTGCCGAAGGATCTGCATGGCCTCCTCGGGGCCGGAGGCGTGCAGGAACCGGGGCGAGGTGGTCAGGTTCAGCTCGGAGTATTCCACGAAGAGGCGTTCGCTCAGCCGGCCGTCCTCCTCGATCACGTAGGCGTCGTAGTCCGAGGAGACCAGCAGCACCTCCCGGATCCGATGCGGCATGAGATCGTGAAACTTCAGGATCCAAGGATAGCGGCGCTCCGAGCGAGCGGACGGGTTCATCGCCAGACCTCCGAAAGAAATGAAGACCGCACCCGCAGCTCCCGCGACCGGGAACCGCGGGTGCGGTCAGGGGGAACCCCGCTGAGCTGGAGGGTTCCTACACGATTCCCTGGTCGATCATCGCGTCGGCCACCTTGACGAAGCCGGCGATATTGGCTCCCTTGACGTAGTTCACGGTGCCATCGGGCTCCTTGCCGTGGGTCACGCAGGCCGTGTGGATCGACTTCATGATCCCCTTCAGGCGCTCCTCGACCTCCTCGGCCGGCCAGCCCAGGTGCAAGGCATTCTGGGACATCTCCAGCCCGGAGGTGGCCACGCCGCCGGCGTTGGCCGCCTTGCCCGGCGCGTAGAGGACCTTGTGATGCAAGAAGAGTTCCACGGCTTCGGGCGTGCAGGGCATGTTGGCGGCCTCGGCGACGACCTGGACCCCGTTCTGGATCAGCGTGCGGGCATCCTCAAGCTCCAGTTCGTTCTGGGTCGCGGAGGGGATGGCCACCTGGCAGGGGACGCTCCAAGGCCGACGGCCTTCCAGGTACCGGGCATTGCGGAACTGGTCGGTGTATTCCTTGATTCGGCCTCGCCGGACATTCTTGAGGTTCATGATCCACTGGAGCTTCTCGGGGGTGATCCCGTCCTCGTCCACGATGGTGCCGTTGGAATCCGAGAGCGTGACCACCTTGGCCCCCAGAAGGATGGCCTTTTCGGCCGCATACTGGGCGGCATTGCCCGAGCCCGAGACCGTGACGGTCTTGCCCTCCAGGCTGTCCCCGCGGGTCGCCAGCATCTCCTGGGCGAAGTACACCGTGCCATACCCGGTGGCCTGAGGCCGGATGCGCGAACCACCCCAGTTGAGGCCCTTGCCGGTCAAGACGCCGGTGAACTCGTTGCGGATCTTCTTGTAGAATCCGAACAGGAAGCCGATCTCGCGGCCTCCCACCCCGATGTCGCCGGCCGGCACGTCCGTATCGGGGCCGACGTGGCGGACGAGCTCGGCCATGAAGGAGTGGCAGAAGCGCATGACCTCCATGTCGGACTTGCCCTTGGGATCGAAGTCCGAGCCTCCCTTGCCGCCGCCCATGGGCAGGGTGGTCAACGAGTTCTTGAAGACCTGCTCGAAGGCCAGGAACTTCAGGATGCTGAGGTTCACGCTGGGATGGAAGCGCAATCCTCCCTTGTAGGGACCGATGGCGCTGTTCATCTGCACCCGGAATCCGCGATTGATCTGCACGTTGCCCTGGTCATCCACCCAGGGGACCCGGAAAATCACGACGCGCTCCGGCTCGACCAAGCGCTCGAGGATCTTCATCTTGCGATAGACAGGGTTGGCCTCGACCACCGGCATCACGGATTCAAAAACCTCGCGAACGGCCTGGTGGAACTCGTGTTCTCCCGGATTCTTGGCCATGACCTGGCCCATGAACTGTTCGACGGACATCATTGCTGCCACGGGTGACGCCTCCGGATTGCAGACGGATTAGGACGGATGGATGGGGTTCTTCCCTCCAGAGGAGGAGTCCTCCAGGCAGGGATAGTCCGATCGACCGAGATCCTCCCTCTGTGAGCGAGACAGGTGGCCTCCGATGAACCCGACCCCTCCGGCCACGACTGCCTGGTTCGGGATTCTCGTGGTCGGGAGGTTCTCCCGACAGGACTCGAGGTTCCTGCAGGAGCTTTCGAGAAGGAACGGCCGGGCGGGCGCGCCGAAGCCTCCCTCCAACCCGAAAATCCGAGCGGTCCGATGCGCCAGATGCCCTTGTTTCCCGTCACCGTGGTGGGCAGCCTGCCCCGCCCTCAGAGCCTCCTGGAGGCCATGACCCTGGCCCGTCAGGGACGAATCTCCCCCGAGGAGATGGAGACGCAGATCGAATCGGCCGTCGAGGCGGCCATCCGATTGCAGGAGGAGTGCGGAGTCGACGTCGTCAGCGACGGCGAGCAGGCCCGCCCGGACTTCTACTCCTTCGTCGCCGACCGGGTGGACGGTCTGCGCCTGATGTCCCTGGAAGACCTGGCCGGGCACGTCGAGGACCGCTCGTTCTTCGAGAGGTTCCTGGCCGACCTGGACGTCCCTACCGCGGGGGTCCGCCTCCCCGTGGTCGTGGCCCCCCTGCGACGTCGGAATTCGCTGGCCGTGGGCGAGTTGCGCCGGGCTCGGAGGTTCACCGGGAAGCCGATCAAGGTGGCCCTGCCCGGCCCCTACCTGCTGACCTGTTCGGCCTGGGTCCAGGCCCTCTCCTCGGTCAGCTATCCCGACCAGGAGGCCCTGGGCCGCGACGTGGTCGCCCTCCTGCGCCAGGAGCTGGAGGATCTGGGAGAGGCCGGATGTGAGTTCGTTCAGTTCGATGAACCGATGCTGGCCGACGTGGCCTTCGCTGAACCGGAAGAATGCGGGAACCTGCTGCGCGCCGCCCTCTCGCGGCGGGTGGATCCGGACGGCGAACTGGCCTTCGCGGTCGACCTGATCAATCGGGTGGTGGAGGGATTCGACTCGCTGCGAACCGGGCTGCACGTGTGTCGCGGCCATTGCGTCGAAAAGGACAAGATCCATCTGCGCGGCAGCTATGATCGCCTGCTCCCTCATTTTGCCCGGATGAAGATCCGTCAATTCGTGCTGGAGTACGCCTCCGAAAAGGAGGACACCCTCGAAGCCCTGGCCACGCTGCCGGCCAACCAGGAGATCGGCCTGGGGGTGCTCAATCCCCGGACCGCCGAGATGGAACCGGTGGAAACGGTGGTCTCCAAGACGCGAAGGCTGGCCCGGGCCGTCGGCCCCGGGAGGGTCTTCCTGAACCCCGACTGCGGCTTTGAAGCCTTCGCCAACCGCCCCGTCAACACGACCTCGGGCGCGGCCGCCAAGCTCCGGGTCCTGGCCCTGGCCGCCGAACGCCTGCGCCGATCGTTTGCCGACCCCTGAGGGCGGAAGGCCGATTCGAAAGGTCCTTCCGGTTGAACCGTGGAATTTCCGCCCCCCAGGATCCTTCGGACCCACGCAAGTCCCGACCCGGCGGTCATCCGGGAATTGGACGGAGATTGCCCGATGGAAGCACAGACCCTGACCCTTCTCGCCCCCGTCAGCGGATTCACCCTCCCCATTGACGAGGTTCCCGACCCGGTCTTCTCAGGCAGGATGGTCGGAGATGGCATCGCCATCGATCCGCTCGACCAATGCCTGGTCGCTCCCTGCGACGGAGCGGTCGTCCAGGTCCACCCCTCCTGTCACGCCCTGACGGTGGCCCACCCTTCCGGAGTCGAGGTGCTCATGCACGTGGGCCTGGACACGGTGGCCCTCAAGGGTCAGGGCTTCAAGCCCAGGGTCCAGGCCGGTGACCAGGTTCGGGCGGGGGATCCCCTGCTGGACTTCGATGCCGACGAGGTGGCCTCGCGAGCCCGAAGCCTCCTGACCGAGATGGTGATCACCAACGGCGAGCTCGTCGCCCGCTACCAGCCCGCCAGCGGGCGCGTGGAGGCCGGCCGGGATCCCGTCCTGACGCTCTACCTGGTCCGTGCCGAAGAGCCCGCCGAGAAGGTCGCCGGCCCCAGCGCGATCTCGGCTCCGGTGGTGGTTCCCAATCCTCAGGGCCTGCACGCGCGCCCCGCCGCCGTCCTGGCCAATCTGGCCAAACGCTTCCGCTCGGAACTCCAGCTCGTTCGCGGGGACGAGCAGGTGAACGCCAAGAGCGTGGTCGCCTTGATGACCATGCAGGTGGCCCACGGCGAGATGGTTCGCTTTCGCGGGACAGGCCAGGACGCCGAGGAGGCCGTAGCCGCCCTGGCTGAGGCCCTCTCCGAGGGCCTGGGCGAGGAGGGCGCTTCCTCTCCGGCCCCGGCTCCCACCACCGCTCCTCTTCCACCCCCTCCCGCACCCTCCGCCCCGGAAGAGCCTGGAGTGCTGCGCGGCGTCGGAGCCTCTCCGGGACTGGCCGTCGGCAGGATCTTCCAGCTTCGCCGACAGGAGCTGGAGGTGCCCGAGGTGGGCGGAGACCCCGCCCACGAGCGCCGTCGCCTGGACGCCGCCCTGGAGCAGGCCAAGGGCGAGCTGGAGATGCTCCAGACCCGCATGACCGCCGAGGCGGATCCCGCCAAGGCGGGCATCTTCGCGGCCCACCGCGAGCTTCTGGACGATCCGGACCTGGTCGAGGTGGCCCAGGCGGGGATCGCCGCCGGCAAGAGCGCGGGCTATGCCTGGAAGCGGGCCTACTCGGCCCAGGTCGAGCGCCTCTCGAGCCTGAAGAACGAGTTGCTGGCCGCCCGGGCCACCGACCTGCGCGACGTGGGCGAGCGGGTCCTGCGCCTGGTCGTGGGTGAAAAGTCCCGGCAACTCGAGATGCCTGCCGAGACCATCCTGATCGCCGAGGATCTGACCCCCTCCGACACCGCCACCCTGGACCGCAGCAAGGTGTTGGGATTCGCCACGGTCCTGGGCGGCGCCACCTCGCATGTCGCCATCCTGGCCCGCTCCCTGGATCTGCCCGCCCTGGCCGGAATGGACCCCCGGGCCCTGGAGATCCCCGACGGCACCCCGGTGGTGCTGGACGGCTCGAAGGGACGTCTCCAGGTCGACCCGCCTGAAGAGGAGATGGAACGGTCCAGGACCGATCTCGCCCGCCAGATCCAGCACCGCAAGGCCCTGCTGGAGACCGCCCACGAGCCGGCCATCACCCGGGACGGACACCCGATCGAGGTAGCCGCCAACGTCGGTTCGGTGGCCGACGCCGAGCAGGCCGTCAGCCTTGGCGCCGAGGGCGTGGGTCTGTTGCGCTCGGAGTTCCTGTTCATGGGCCGGGCCACTCCACCGTCCGAGGAGGAACAGGCCGAGATCTACGCAGGTGTGGCCCGGGCCCTGGGCCCCGACCGGACCCTGGTGATCCGCACCCTGGACGTGGGCGGCGACAAGCCGCTTCCCTACCTGCCCATCCCCAAGGAGGAGAACCCCTTCCTGGGAGAGCGGGGCCTGCGCGTGATGCTGACCCGCCCCGATCTGATGCGGACCCAGTTCCGGGCCATCCTCCGGGCCGCCGGTCTGGCCCGGCTCATGGTGATGCTGCCGATGGTGACCACCGTCTCGGAGTTCCAGGAGGCCCGCAAGGCCTTCGAAGAGGAGCGGGCCCGCCTGGACTCGCCCCAGGTCCAACTGGGCCTGATGATCGAGGTGCCGGCAGCCGCCCTGATGGCCGAAGCCTTCGCCCGGGAGGCCGATTTCTTCTCGATCGGCACCAATGACCTGACCCAGTACACCCTGGCCATGGACCGGGGTCACCCCAAACTGGCTCCCCAGGTGGACGGGCTGCACCCGGCGGTGCTGCGCCTGATCGACGCCACGGTGAAAGGAGCCCGCAAGCACGGGCGCTGGGTGGGCGTCTGCGGAGGCATCGCCGGGGACGTGCAGGCCGTCCCCCTTCTGGTGGGCCTGGGAGTCGACGAGCTCTCGGTGGCCGCCCCGGCCGTTCCGGCCGTGAAGGCCCGCGTCCGTGAACTGACGCTTTCGGAGTGCCAGGCCCTGGCCCGCCGGGCCCTGGACTGCGAAACCCCGGCGCAGGTGCGCAAGCTGACGGAGGTGCCGAGTTGAGTCCGTTCAAGAAAGCCTTCGGCCTGCTGCAGCAGATCGGCAAGGCCCTGATGCTGCCGGTCTCGGTGCTGCCCGTGGCCGGTATCCTGCTGGGCGTAGGTTCCTCCAAGTTCGCCTGGATCCCGGCCATCATCTCCAGCATGATGGCGGCTTCGGGCGACGCGATCTTCGCCAACCTGCCCCTGGTCTTCGCCATCGGCGTGGCCCTGGGCCTGGCCAACAACGACGGGGTATCGGCCCTGGCCGCCGTGGTCGGCTACCTGGTGATGGTGGCCACCATGGGCGTGATGGCCGTGGTCCGCGGCCTGCCGGCAGATTTCATCAAGGGCGTCAACCTCGATTCCGTGGTCCTGACGGGCAGCGAGATCATCCGTAACCCGGACCCTGGAGGGCCCATATTCCTGGGCGGCATAGTCGGTATCCGCTCGATCGACACCGGTGTTTTCGGCGGCATCCTGATCGGTGCCGTGGCCGCCTGGCTCTTCAACCGCTACTACCGGATCAAGCTGCCGCCCTACCTCGGTTTCTTCGCCGGGAAGCGGTTCGTGCCCATCGTCACCGCCTTCGCAGCGATCGCCCTGGGCGTGGTTCTCAGCTACGTGTGGCCACCCATCCAGGGAGTCATCCGCGCCTTCGGTATGTGGGCAGTGGCGGGGAACCCGGCCGTCGCGGTCTTCCTCTATGGGGTCGTGGAGCGCAGCCTGCTGCCCTTCGGCCTGCACCACATCTGGAACGTGCCGTTCTTCTTCGAGATCGGGGACTTCGTCAACTCTGCAGGCGAGCACATCCACGGCGACATGAAGCGCTTCTTCGCCGGGGATCCCACCGCCGGAATCCTGGGCGGCGGGTTCCTGTTCAAGATGTGGGGCCTGCCGGCCGCGGCCATCGCCATCTGGCACTGCGCGAAGAAGGAGCGCCGCGCCGAGGTCTTCGGCATCATGATCTCCGCGGCCCTGACCTCGTTTTTGACCGGCATCACCGAACCCATCGAGTTCGCCTTCCTGTTCGTGGCCCCGGTGCTCTACGGCGTCCACGCCCTGCTGGCCGGAATCGGATTCGTGCTGATGTACGAGATGGGCGGGCGATTGGGCTACACCTTCTCGCACGGCTTCATCGACTACGTGCTGTACTTCGCCAAGGACACCAAGCCCTGGCTGGTGCTGATCCTCGGCCCCATCTACGCGGTGTTCTACTACAGCGTCTTCCGCTTCCTGATCACCCGCTTCGACCTCAAGACCCCGGGCCGTGAGGTGGTCGACCCGGTGGCCGCGGCCACCGGGGCCGCCGCCGAGGCCGGAAGCCTGCCGGCCCAGGTGGTCCTGGCCTTGGGGGGAAGGGCCAATATCGCCGCCCTGGACGCCTGCATCACCCGATTGCGGGTGGGGCTGCACGACACCAGCAAGGCCGATCCCGAACGCCTGAAGGCCCTGGGAGCCGCCGGCGTGGTCCGGGTCGGCAACGGGCTGCAGGCCATCTTCGGGACCCTTTCCGAGAACCTCAAGAGCGACATCGAAGAGTTCCTTCGCTCGACGGGAGCCGACGAACCGGTGTCCGTCCCCACGGCCCAGGTGGCCCCGGCCCAGGCCGCGCCGGCCGAGCCGGTGCGCATCACCCCGGAGGTGGCCGAAAGGGCCCGAGTGCTTCTGAGCGCCCTGGGCGGACGGGAGAACCTGCGTGAGGTCTCCCCCACCGCGCTGACCCGGGTCCGGGTCGTCCTCGTCGAGACCGCCAAGGTCAACCATGCGGCCCTGAAGGCCGCAGGCGTCGGCCTGATGCAGGTGCGACCCGACACCCTGCACCTGCTGGTGGGAGTCGGCCAGGCCGAGGCGACCGCGGCCGCCATGAAGGGCTGACCCTGAATCCGCCGCCTGGCGTGAGAACCGAGGGCGTCGAGGCGGGTCTGGATGCAAGGAAGGCGTGCATCGAGGGGCGGGGCCGCCAGGTCTCGCCCCTCGGGCTTTTCCGGTTCCTCGGCGGCGGCTCCGGGGAACTCCCGACCTCCTTCGCGAAACGGCCTCCCCGTGCCCCGCCTGGCTCCAACCGACCTGACCTCCTTCCTCCGCCTCGAATCCTGCGAGCGCTTCCTCTGGTATCGGCTCCACCCCCGAGAAACCCGCCGCCTCTTCCAGGGCCAGGGGCTCGCCGAGCAGCCCCTGACGCCCCTGCTCTCGGTGCGCGGAGCCCAGCGCGAGAGGGCCTGCCACGAGGCCCTGGCGGACTCGGGCCACCGGATCCTGGACCTGCGCCGAGGCCCCCCCGCGGACACCCTCGAACGCCTGGGCACGGGCCAGGCCATCACCCTGGTCGAGGCCCCCGTTCAGGGAGTCCTGGGCGGGTTCGCCTGCGCAGGAAGGGCAGACCTGGTGCAGATCCATCCGAGCGGTCCCGGCCGGATGGACCTGCACGTGATCGACATCAAGGCCAGCCGCCGGGACCGGCTCGAGCACCGGGTCCAGGTGGCGATCTACTGCGAACTGCTGGAGCAGATGTCCCGCAGCCTGGGCCTGAAGGCCCGTCTGAAGGGCTCGGTCTGGCGCCTCCCCGGGCAGGGCCCCGACACCCCCACCCCCTTCGATCTCCTCCCCTGTCGGGGGTTCCTGGAGCAGATGGTCGCCCCACCCGACGGGGTGGTCTGGCGGATGGCGCGGGCCTCCCGCCAGGAAGCCTGGTTCCACCTGATCCGGCGCTGCGACGGATGCCCCTACAACGCGCTGTGCCTGCGGGAAGCCTTCGAGTCCCGAGACCTCTCGCTGGTACCCTTCCTGGAAGCCCCCGAGAAGAGGCTCCTGATTCGACACGGGATCACCCGGGTCGAGGAGTTGGCCGCCCTGAAGGAGCACACCGACCGGGTGGCGGTCCTGGGCGCTCCCGACGCCCTGGGGAGGAAGCTGGAAGCCCATATCCGACGGGCCGGGGCCGTCCTGCGTCGCATGGATTCCCGGGGGGAGGCCGAACCCGATCGGCTTTTCCCGCTCGCGCCCGAGCCCCGTCCCGAAGGGATCCAGGTCTTCCTGGAGGCCTGGTGGGATTACCTGGAAGACCGGGTCTACATGCTGGGCGCCCTGGTGGTGGCCCCCCGGAAGACCCGCGAGGTGGTGCGCCTGGCCCCGGCTCCGCCCGGTCCCGAGCAGGAGGCCACCCTGCTCGAGGAATGGACCCGGGCCCTGCTGGAGGCCTTGGGGGAATGCGCCTCGACAGAGCCGACCCGGCTCCACTTCTGCCTGTACGAACGCCAGGACCTCAGGCTCCTCCAGAAGGCCCTGACCAGGCACCCGGGTCGCCTGGGGGCGTTCCCCGAGATCCTGGTTCGAGCACAGGATCGGGCCGGATTCCTGGCCGAGGAGATCCGCTTGCGGTACGACCTGGGCCTTCTCTGCCAGTCCCTGCCCCAGGTGGCCTGGGAGACCGGATTTGACTGGAACTTCGAAGGCAAGGAGCTGCGCGGGGAATTCCGGGCCCGCGTCTTCGACAACCGGGGCGAGTTGCCGGACGGCACTCCCTATGAGGCAGCCGCCCGCTTCAGCTCCCAGGTTCCCCTGGAGTACGCCTACGGAGCCTGGCAGCGGCTCCCCCCGCCCGAGAAGGACCGCCATCGGGTCCTGGACGGCTTCCGCCAGGCCACTCCGGAGGGCCTGCAGACCCTGGCCCGGGCCCGATTGCACGCCCTGGCCCACCTGGAGGCCACCCTCCCCGGAAGGACGCCCGCCTGGACCGGAATCTCCCTGAGATCCTCCCCGATTCGCCCGACGACCCTGGCGGGATGGCTCGGGCGCCTCCTGCACCGGGATCCTCCGGACGGCGGACCCCCAGGGCACCCTCTCGTCTCCCCCTGGCCCTTCCTGCTGGCGGGGCTGACCCTGTGCGGAGGATTGTGGTGGGCCCACCAGGCGGAGATGAGGCGCCTGCAGACCGCCCCGCCGCCCCCGGGCACCCTGAGCCGGATCGGTCGGGTGGGCCATTCCCGGACCACCGTCGGGAACGGACAGACGATCGCGCTCAAGACCGACCAGGGCCAGCAGATCCTGTTGCTCTCGCCGCGCCTGGGTCTGGTCGACCCGCCCCTGCGCCCCGGGGACCGGGTCCGCGTGGTGGCCATCCCGCGGGTCTGGAGGAAGCGCTCCTTCCTGCTGCCGCTGACCCGGGCCCACCTCCAGGTGATCGAGAGAGGAGCCCCAGAGGTCCCGCTCTCGACCCTCGCCGAGGTCCTGGCCCGCCCCAAGGGAGCGCAGGTCGCCGTCCTGGCCCGGGTCGAACGCTTCTGGACCTTCCGCAGCCGACGGGGCCTGACCCACCTGAAGTTCGTCCTGGACGACGGGACCGCGAAGATGGAGTGCCTCATGTTCGAGGGCGCCGCCACCCCCCTGGACCGCCGCCGCCTGGAATCAGGGCGGGTCCTGCGGGTCGAGGGCCGGACGGACCTGTACAACGGGGAACCTTCCCTGGTGGTCCGCTCCGTCTCGGAGGGAAGCTGAGATGGAGCCGCTGCCCCTCGTGCTGGCCTTCCTGGCCGGGATGGCCACGGGAATCCTGAGCGGCCTGACCCCCGGCCTGCACGTGAACGTGGCGGCCGCGCTCCTGGCCGCCTCGGCCCCGGCCTGGACCTCCCTGGGCATCCCTCCCCTGGCAGCGGCCGTCGGCATCGTGACGGCGGCGGTGACCCACGCCTTCTTCGAAGCGGTGCCCTCGCTCTTCCTCGGGGTCCCCTCCGACGAGGCCTACGCCCTGCTGCCAGCCCATCGCCTGGTCCGCCGGGGACGGGGCCTGGAGGCCCTGGGGCACACCCTGTGCGGCGCCACCTGGGGACTGGTCCTGGGCCTGGTCGTGGTGGCCGGCCTTCTGGGCGTGGAGGCGCTCGGGGTGCCCCTGGTCTCCTCCCTGGATGGACTCCTGCGCCCGTGGATGGGCTGGCTCCTGGCGGGGGCCTCGGCCCTGCTGATCGCCACGGATCGCCCGCCCGGCTGGGCCCTGATGGTCTTCCTGGCCAGTGGGCTCCTGGGCCTGGTGGCCTTCTCCAGCCCCCTCTTCCCGGGCGAGGGGGCTGCCTTCGGAGCCCTCTTCCCGGCCCTGACGGGGCTCTTCGGCGTCAGCGGCCTGCTGCTGGCCCTGCGGGATCCCGGGGCCAGCCTGCCCCGGCAGGAGGAGAAGACCCCACCCTCCAGCGTTCCCTGGGGTCCCGCCGTGGCGGGCCTCCTGGGCGGGATGGCGGTGGGCCTCCTGCCCGGCCTGGGCGCAGGCAACGCGGCGGCTCTGGCCTCGCTGCGCCGACGCGGACCCGAGACCGAGTCTTCCGGGCGCCGGTATCTGGTGATGGTCTCCTCGATCAACCTCTCGGACGCCCTCTTCGGAATCGCCGCATTGACGCTCCTGGCGCGTTCCCGGAGCGGGGCCTCGGCGGCCCTGGAGACCTTCTTCCCCGAGCCCGACCGGGTCCAGCTCCTGACCCTGGGTCTGGCCATGCTCGCGGCGGGGCTCGTGTCCTGCGGCCTGCTGCGGCGCAGCGGCCTGAGGCTGGCACGCCTGCTCAACCATCTCCATCCCGGGGGGCTCAACGGGGCGACCCTGGCCTTCCTGGTCATGCTGGTCGCCTGGACCACGGGGATCTGGGGCCTGGTGCTTCTGGCCGCGGCCAGCGCCCTGGGTCTGGTGGCCCCCCTCTCGGGTGCCCGTCGGGCCCAGGCCATGGGCTTCTTCCTGGTCCCCACGATCCTCTTCTTCTCGGGGCGCTCGGCCGAGATCGCCAGTGCCTTGGGTCTGGAAGGCGCCAACCTGCCTCCCGTGGAGGCCTCCCCGGGGTGGCTGGCTGCGGGGTTCCTCTACTCGGTGGCGACGGGACTGGGGGTCTATCAGTTCCTGAGGCGTCGACCGGGCCTGGCCTCCAGAAGGCAGGCCCTCCCCGTCGAGCCGGACCCGCCGCCCGCTCCCCGACCGCCGGCCTCAGCGACGCGCTCCCCTGGCGCCTGGAGGCGGATGCCCCCCCTGGGCGCCCTGATCCTGCTGGCGTTCCTGGCCGGATGGGCCTGGTTCGGGTGGGGCCTGACGCGGCCGGGCGCCACCTTCCAGGCCGAGGTCCTGAGCGTCACCGACGGCGACACCATCCGGGTCCGCGCCTGGCCGAACCGGGTGCTGAGCGTGCGCCTTGAAGGGGTCGACTGCCCCGAATTCAAGCAGGCCGGTGGACCCGAGGCCCGCCGCTTCACCGCGGCTCGGGTCTCAGGCAGGACCGTCACCCTCCGCAGCCATGGCCAGGACCGCCATGGCCGGCTGCTGGGGAGGGTCTTCGTGGACGGGGCGGACCTGAACCTGACCCTGGTCCAGGCCGGCTGGGCCTGGCACTCCAAGAGGTATTCCAGCGAGGCCGCGCTGGCCCATGCCGAGACGCAGGCCCGCGCCCGGCGAGTCGGGCTGTGGCGGGAGGCCGACCCCATCCCCCCCTGGGATTTCCGAAGCCAGGGCTCCGGGTCTTCGCGGACTCCGGCCCCCGAGCCCCGACCCAGGACCGCACCCGCCGATCCGGAGACCCTTCAAGCCCCCTCGCCCGGCGCTCCTGCCGAGGCCTCCTCAGGTCCCCTGCGCGGGAATACCCGGAGCCGGGTCTTTCACAGTCCCGGATGCCGCAACTCCCACTCCAAGAACTGCACCGCCGTCTTCGAAACGCCCGAGGAGGCGATGGCGGCCGGCTACCGCCAGGCGGGGTGCTGCCGGCCGTAGGAGACCGGGGTGGGTTCCGCGTCGGGGCCTCGCCGGGCGATCTGCACTCAGCAGGCGGCCAGGGCCCCTGCAGGCGGCATGACCCCGTAGTTCTCGAAGTAGCGCTGATTGAACTCTTCGACGGTGAAGGTGAAGCTCTGGGTCCCGTAGTTCTCGATGGCGTAGGCTGCGGCCACGCTGCCCTTGCGCCCGCAGACCTCCAGGTCCTCGCCGCGAACCAGGCCGTGCACGAAGCCGGCGCGGTAGGCATCGCCGGCCCCCGTGGGGTCGACGACCTGCTGGATCCGGGTGGGGGCGACCTCGATGTCCCGACCCTCGCGGGTGTGGATCCGGCTTCCCCTCTCGCCCAGGGTGACCACGACCAGATCGATGCGCTGACGCAACTCCTCCAGGGTCCTTCCGGTCTTCTCCTGGAAGACGGCGAACTCATAGTCGTTGAGGATCAGGGCCTTGGCTCCGTCGGCCCCCTTCATCAGCTCCTCGCCGTCCAGGGCGATCACCTGGAAGGAGGGATCGAAGATGACGGGGATTCCCGCCTCTCGGGCCTCGCAGGCATGGCGAAGCATGGCGGGCGGGTCGTCCGGCGCCACCACGGCGAAGCAGGTGGAAGGAGTGACGCAGGCCTTCAGGCTGATCTCCCGGGCCCGGGCCATGGCCCCGACGTAGAAGCCGGTGATCTGGTTGTTGGACTTGTCGGTGGTGATCATGCACGTGGCCGTCATCTCGTCGGGATGCTGCTCGATGCACGAGGTGTCCACGCCAAGCCCGTCCAGGTACTTGCGATACGAGCCGAAATCCCCCCCGGCCGCCGCCACCAGGCGCGGCTTCTCGCCCAGGAGGGCCAGGGTGTATCCGATGTTTCCCGCGCATCCTCCCCGCTGCTTGCGCATGCGGTCGACCAGGAACGAGAGGTTGATGATGTGCAGCTTCTCGGGAAGGATATGCTCCTGGAAGCGACCGGGGAACCCCATGATGAAGTCAAAGGCCAGCGATCCCGCCACCAGGATGCGTCCCTGCGCGCCGTTGCCGTGATCGCAATTGCTCATCGTGTGTCTCCTCCAGTCGCATGGGCGGGCCCTGCAAGCCTCTTGACAGGACGGGCCATCGGGCAGAAAGCGGAAGATACTAGACCGGGACCCCAGTCCCTTCTTGGGTCTTCCCCGGGGTCGGACATGCCGGTTCTCGGGGGAGTCCTGGAGTGGGATCGTTTCGCCCGGACGCAGCTTCCTCCGGCGCGGAACGCGGCCCTAGTGCTCGCCTCGCAGCGGAGGCAGGAGCAGCCAGGGATTGCCCAGATAGGTGGCCAGGCTGCGGGGTTCCTCGGGAGTCCCGGGCTTCTTGTCCCCGACCTGGGCCGAGGCCGGGTTCGGCCAGGACCAGGGAAGCCGGGGCGAGGTGGCCACGGCCACCTGACGCGGCGCCTGCGGGGCCGGGAGCTCCGGACGCAGGTCCGGCAGGGGCGGAAGCGAGACGTTCCGGGTCGGGGCCGGAGGGGCCGAGACGGCGGAAGGGCTCACCGGCTGCAGGGCGGAGACCACCATGTCCGGACGAACCGGCCGGGGCACTGCCGGGGCCAGGCGGCTCGGGGCGCGGGGGGCCGGGTCGAGCGTCGGGAGGGCCGGAGTCCCCGGTGCCGCCTGGAGAGGCGGGAGCGCCGGAGCAGAGGCGTTCACGGGGGGGGGCGCCGTCTCGGAGGGTTCCTGGAGACCCTCCTCCTCCGCACCTGGAACCTCCCGCGGCGGAGAGGAGGGGGCCTGGGGAGCGGTCGCCGCCTCCGAGGGCCCGGGGTCTGCGGACTCGATGGCCGAGGGTTCGGCCGGGTCCGGCCGGCCAGATGCCTGCGGAGCCGGTTCGGAGGCCATGGGGAGCGGCGAGACGGACGAAGTCCCGGGCGGTTCCCGGGGCACCGCGTAGAGCGGAAGCGGGGCGACCGAGAACGCGTCCGCCCCGGCGGAGACCACAACGGTTCCCGAACCGGCAGGGTCCAGAGCCTCTCGGGCAGGTCCGTCGGGCCGGATCGCCAGAAGCCCGGCCCCGAGAAGCCCCAACAACAACAGGGCGAGCACGGTCGTGAAACGGCGCCGCGAGGGCTGAGCCCCCCGGCCCCCGGACCGAGGTTCCTCGGCATCCTCCGGTCCGGCCTCTTGGGAGGTCCTCGAGGTGAGGGCCTCGGGCGGCTCGGGGGACGGATCCGTCAGGACGGTTTCGAAGCGCTCTTCGGTCGTGGCCGCGTTCTCGCCAAGCGGGCGGAGTTGGAACCGGCGGATGGGCCGCCGGTCGATCTCGCGCTGCGGGGGGGTCTGGTCCGACATGAGGTGCTCCTTCTCGGGAAGGGCCCGCGTTCCAGAAAAGCGAGAATCGCGGCGCGCAGGCCTCCCCCAAGGATCCTATCCCCCCTGCCGCTCGGGAGGTCAAGCGATTTGTTGCCATTTCGCCAGGAAACCCATGAATCCAGGGTTCCAGGAGGGATTCGGGGGAAGCAGGCGCCCTGATGCGGGCTGGAGGAACCGGCATCCAGACCCGCCTCGACGCCCTCGGTTCTCACGCCAGGCGGCGGGTCCAGGAGGCAGGGAGGAAGGGGTTTGCGATGGAATCCTGGAGGCCGGGTCTCCACCCGCTTTCGGCCGCGCGACCTCGCGCACCACGAACTTTCATCCAAGGGGCGAACACATGCTACTGATTGGCAACGGCAGGCTCATCACCCGTGACGACGGAGCCTTCTACGAGGACGGAGCAGTCGTCCTCGAAGGGAACCTCATCCAGGAGGTCGGCACCACCGCCGCCATGCGGCAGAAATACCCCCACGCAGAGTTCCTGGACGCCCGGGGCGGCACGATCATGCCGGGGCTGATCAACGCGCACAACCACATCTACAGCGCGTTTGCCCGGGGCCT
>JALHDH010000061.1 GCA_022839105.1 bacterium | reverse complement strand
GGCGATCTCGGCCCGGGAGAGCTTCTGCTTGATGCTCTCGATCCGCTTCTGGGCCTCGCGGACGTACACGTCGCGCTGCTGGGAGAGGTTGCGGTACAGGTCGTCCGCCTGCTTGAACTGCGCCTCGTTGTCGGCCAGGCCAGCTTTGAGGCTCTTGAGCTGCAGGGCCAGCCGGCCCGCTGCGTCCATCTGGCCGGCATTGAAGAGGGCCGAGGCCTGGGCGGTCATGCGGTCGACTTCCTTCTTGTCGCGCTCGACCTGCATCTTGAGGCGTTCCACCAGGCCTGCCTGCCGGGCCAGGTTCTTGTTGTAGTTGCCCACGGCCGAGTGCAGGGCCTGGACCTCGGCCTCCAGGAGGGCCTTCGGATTGGCGGTCTCAAGCCCCGAGATGAAGAGGCTGAGAAAACCCTTGATCAGCTTGCTGAGGCGCTCGAACACTTTAGACCTCCAGTCCGGTTTCGGCGCGTCGAGAAGGCGCCAGCGGGAGGGTTCCTCGTCCAGGCCTGAGTTCCTGGGAGCTGGAGGCGTGTCGGATGGCTTGAACCCTCTCGAGTCGCTGTTCCCGCCACGCGGGGAAGAGCGCCCGCCGGGCTCGGAGAAGGGGCGATCCGCTTTCCGCAGAAGACCCGCCCTGGCACCCGGGGAGGGAGATCCCCTCAGGGGATCCGGGAGGCACCCCGCCGCAGCCCTGAATCCTGCCCGTGCGCGTGCCCATCACGGAGGCTTTCCATGAACATCGTGCAGTTGAAGGACGGCGTCTTCGAAGTCGGCGCCCTGGATTGGAACCAGCGCAGTTTCCACGGTTATGCCACCCCGCGCGGCATCACCTACAACGCCTACCTGATCATGGATGAGAAGATCACCCTGATCGACACCGTCAAGGAGCCGTTCGCCGACGAGCTGCTCTCACGGATCCGCGAGATCGTGGATCCGGCCCGGATCGACTACGTGGTCTCCAACCACGCCGAGCCCGATCACTCGGGAGCCCTGCCCCGCCTGATGCAGGTGGCCACCGGAGCCAAGGTCGTCACCACCGACCCCGCCGGGCTGAAGGTCATCTCGGGACACTACGGAGTCGATTTCGACTACCTGCCCGTCAAGGCCGGACAGACCCTGTCGTTGGGCCGACGCGAGCTGACCTTCGTGGCCACCCCCATGCTCCACTGGCCCGACAACATGGTCACCTGGTGCCCCCAGGAGAGGATCCTCTTCTCGAACGACGCCTTCGGCCAGCACCTGGCGACCAGCCAGCGCTTCGACGACGAGCAGGACCTTTCGGTGGTCATGCACGAGACGCGGACCTACTACGCCAACATCCTGATGCCCTTCGGCAAGCAGGCCCAGAAGGCCGTCAAGACGGTGCGCGAACTGGACCCCGAGATCATCGCGCCCAGCCACGGCGTGATCTGGCGCGGCCACATCCCGGAGGTCCTGCGCGAGTATGAGCACCTGGCCTCGGACGAGGTCGAGCCCAAGGCCGTGGTGGTCTTCGACTGCATGTGGGGCGCCACCGAGAAGATGGCCCGGACCGTGGTCGAGGGCTTCGCCCGCAAGGGCCTGCGGACCCGGCTCTTCGATCTGCGGGTGGACCCCCTCTCGGAGATCATGACCGAGATCCACAAGGCCGAGTACCTGGCCATCGGCTCGCCCACCCAGAACAACACGATGATGGCGAACGTCGGGGCCCTCCTGACCTACTACAAGGGCCTCAAGCCCGGACCCAAGAAGGCCTTCGGCTTCGGCTCGTTCGGCTGGAGCGGGCAGGCCGTGGGCGAGATCAACGCCTTCCTCGAATCCGCCGGCTGCCAGATCGTGCTGGATCCGGCCCAGACCCGGCTGCTCTACACGCCCGACGCGGAGAAGTCCGCGGCCCTGGAGGAGGCGGTGGCCTCGCTGTAGCCTGCCCGGCATTCGCCGGGCAATACAACAGGAGGCCTGCCCGGCATTCGCCGGGCAATACAACAGAAGGCCTGCCCGGCATTCGCCGGGCAGGCCTTCGGGCATTCAGCCGGGTCGAGGGTCCTACAGCTTTTCCAGGGCCGCGGTCAGGAAGCGCCAGAAGCGCTGCACCGAGCTGATCTGGACGGTCTCGTCGGGGGAGTGGGCGCCCCGGATGTTGGGACCGAACGAGATCATCTCCATGCCGGGATGGCTCGAGCCGATGATCCCGCACTCCACGCCGGCGTGGCAGGCCAGGACCTTGGGATCCTCCCCGAAGACCTCGCGGTACAGCCCGCTCATCCTGCGGACCAGATCCGAATCCGGGTTCGGAGCCCAGCCGGTGTACTCTCCCTCGAACTGGACCTGGGCCCCGATCATCTCGAAGAGGGCGCGGATCCCCGTGGCCAGGTCGTGCTTCTCGGAGTCCACCGAGCTGCGGCTCAGGCAGTCGATGCGCAACTGGCCCTCGTCGACCAGGACCCGGGCCAGGTTGTTCGAGGTCTGGACCAGGCCGGGCACCGCGGGGCTCATCCGATGGATCCCGCTGAGGACCGTGTAGACGGCTGCCAGAAGGCGGGTCTGGAAGCCGGGTTCCAGGACCTGCGAGCGGGGCCGGGTCGGGTGGCTCTCCAGACGCAGGAGCGGATCGGTGAGCCGATACTCCTCCTGGAAGAGGGCCAGGTGGCTCTCGACCAGGGCGGCGAAGCCGGCAACCGCCTGGCGGGGCACGGCCAGCACGGCCTTGGACTCGCGGGGGATCACGTTGCGCAAGCCGCCGCCGTCGATGCCGCAGACGCGCGCACCCACCTCGCGCACCGCCGCCTGGAGCAGCCGGTTCATCAGCTTGTTCGCGTTGGCCCGGCCGCGGTGGATGTCGATTCCCGAGTGTCCACCCGTCAGGCCGCTCAGGCGGATCTCGAAGAAGTCGTGGTCGGCCGGGGCCTCCACGGTGGGAGCCTGGCCCCGCACCAGGATGTCCATGCCCCCGGCGCAACCGATGGTCAGCTCGGTGTCGTCCTCGCTGTCGAGGTTCAAGAGGCGCCGGCCCTGGAGCCATCCAGGCTCGAGGCCGTTGGCGCCGGTCATCCCCATCTCCTCATCGACGGTGAGCAGGACCTCCAGGGGAGGGTGGGGCAGGTCCTTGCTGGCCAGGACCGCCATCGCGGCGGCTACGCCGATCCCGTTGTCGGCGCCCAGGGTGGTCCCCTCGGCCTTGACCTGGTCGCCCTCGACCCGGGGGCGGATTCCCTCGGTCTCGAAGTCGAAGGCCGTCTCGGAGTTCTTCTGGTGGACCATGTCGAGGTGGCCCTGGAGGACCACCGGCGGGCGATTCTCGTGACCGGGGCTGGCGGGCTTGCGGATCAGGACGTTGCCCAATTCGTCCACCGAGGTCTCCAGGCCGAGTTGAAGGCCGAAGTCGGCAGCGAAGCGGGAGGCCCGCTCTTCCTTCCTGGAGCCGCGCGGGACGGCGGACAGGTCGGCGAAGTGATTCCAGAGTTCCTTGGGTTGGAGTTCCCGGATATTGGTGCTCATGGGGATCCCAGGTTCTCGGTCCGAAGAGGATTCCTCCTGCCGGATCGTCAGCGGGACGGGCCAGCTCACTCCTCCCGGGCCGGGGCCAGGCGACGCCAGGTCTGGAACTCCACTTCCAGGTCCAGGGGGAACCGGCCCCCCGCACCGTCCACCAGCAGAGGTCGGGCCAGAGACCTCCCCTCGGTCAGGGGGGTGGGCAGGAGGACCCGCAGGCGGACCTCGCCGCCCGCCGGCAGGACGGCAGGGCGCTCCCCTGCGGCGGTCAGCAGGGGCTGGAGTTCCCCTCGGGCCTCGTAGGGGTGGAGTTCCTCCCCCTCCATCTCCAGGAGCAGGGACTCGAAGAAGCCCAGATTCAAAGGCCTTGCGGTCGGGTTGCGCAGGACCAGGGTCCAGGGCACCAGCGAGCGGGACGGGATTCGCGAGCCCAGACCTTCGACCCGGGCCTCCAACGCCGCCAGGGCCTCGGGTTCATCCGAGACCAGCGGCGCCAGACCGCCCTCCCCCAGGAGGGTCCCCGCGGTGCCGGGCTCTCCGGCCGGACGCCGGAAGAACTCCAGGGTGTAGGTGCCCGGAGTTCGGGGAACCGGGAAGGGCAGCGACTCTCCCCGGGCGGCCTCCACCGGGAAGCGCCCCCAGGGCTGGCCATTCCGGAAGACCCGGTATCCCAGCAGCTCGCCTGCCGGGGGCAGGGGCCCCGCTCCGATCCCCACCAGCACGCCCGGGGCGGTCAACCCCTCCCAGCGGGCCTGGAACCCCGCCTCGGGCGGCCGGCCCTGAGGCAGGATTGGAGCCTCGGGGAAGGGATCCAGCAGGACCAGGCGCTCGCCGCGGGCGACCTGACCCTGGAGCCGGCGGCGGATCAGCTCGGCGGCGGGTTCCAGCTCCACCCCTTCGGGGAGGCGGATCCAGCCGATCAAGGGCCGACGGGCCAGGGTGGCGATCACCGACGAGGCCAGGACCGGCTCGGTCTGGAGACCGGCGCTGAGCACCAGACCCGGCCTCGAGGTCCCGGCCAGGGTCCGGGCCAGTTCGACGTCCTGCGGGCTCAAGCCGTAGGCCCCACCCCGGGACTCGACCCAGGACTCGAGAGGAAGCGGGCGGATCAGCTCCGGCAGGCGGACGCGGACCTTGTGGGCGGCGAGGATCACCTGGCGGTTCACGGCCGTCTCGCCGGGCTCCAGGCCTTCCACGACGAGGAAGAGCACCAGGAGGACCAGGACCAGGCGTCGGGGCACCTCCAGGCACAGGACCCCGGACTCCCGACCCAGGCGCCAGCGTCCCGGCCGGGTGGAATCCCAGGCCTCTCCCAGCAGTTCGCCGGCCACCGCCAGGGTGCAGCCGGCTCCCAGGACCGAGGCCCCCAGGCCCTCTCCGAGGGCCATGACCAGAAGCTCGCCGACCCCCAGCAACAAGGCGCCCCGCATCCGGCGCCGCCAGGCCACCACCAGCGCCAGCGGCCCCAGGACGGTCCACCAGGACCACTCGAAGCCAGGCCCGGACAGGCCCTGGGTCCAGGCGACGGCTCCCAGGGCCAGCAGGGGGGGAGCCGATTGGAGCCAGCGAGGCGTCCGGGAGGATCGAGCCCCGGGCAACCAGGGGGCCAGGGCGACCAGCAGGCCCAGGGGCCAGGCCATTCCGAGCTGAAGAGGGGCCAGGGCCAGGACCAGGCCCGCGGCCAGGACGCCCACCAGTCCCCCCGAGCCGACCATGATCAAGGCCAGCAGGCCGGCGCCCAGCAGGTGGGCCATGGCCTCCTCCAGGCCGGTCGTGACCAGCCAGGACCCGGGAGTGCCGGCCAGGATGGCGGCCACTCCCAGCAGGGCCGCCAGCGCGTGCCCCGAGGCCTGGCGCAGGCCGCCGAAGAGGGCCGCCAGGGTCAGGATCTGGAAGCACCCCGCCAACACCTGGGCCGTCGCGAGGGGATCCCCACCCAGCAGACCCAGGAGCCGGGCACACAGCGTGGCGCCTCCTCCTCCCAGGGGATGGCTGGCGGAATCCCCGAAGACGGCGTACTGACTGGCCATGGGCGCGTGCTCGAGCAGGAAGGGGGCACCCGGATCCAGGTGCATGGCGCCCACCACGGCCAGCCACGAAGCCGCCGCCAGGACCGCCAGGCAGAAGAGAGAGCCCAGGCGGGCAGGGCGCTGGAGGCTCTCCGGATCCGACGGGCGACTCCCCCGGGCGGCGAAGAGGCCCCCCAGTCCCAGGAGCGCCCCTGCCGCGGCAGGGGCCCAGGCCAGCCACCTCAACTCCAGTCGGAAGGCCGCCAGGATGAAGGCGACCAGGACCAGGGCCGAGCCCAGGCCCAGGCCCGACACGAAGCGGTGGGGTGCCCTCCAGAGCGTGGCCAGCCCGAATCCCCCCAGGGCCGAGCCCACCAGCCAGGCCAGCAGGATGCCGTGATTCATGGCCCCACCTCGAGTTCCAGGCCCGGGAGGAATCCGGTCCCACCCTCGACGGGAGCCAGCACCAGATCCATGCGCCAGGTCCCGGGGCGCTCAGGACTGCGGGCGAAGACTTCCAGCTCCACCCTGCCTCGGGCCGGAACCTCCAACCGGATCGGGAACAAGGGCGCGACCGCCAGCGAGGGAGGAGGATCCTGGGGTCGGACGGGCACGACCGCCGCCAGGAGATCCTCTCCGGCCAGCATGTCCCGGTCCAAGGGATTCTCCAGGCCGAGGCGCAGACGGACCAGGCGCCCGGGAGCCAGGGGTTCCAAAGGCTCGCAGGATTGGACCCTCAGGGCCCTCAAGCGCGGGCGGAAGTCCATCGTGAAGCTTCGGGAGGGGCCGGCCAGACGACGGACCGACCCGGCGTCTCCCAGGAAGAACTCCACGTCATAGGTCCCATCCTCGTGGGGGGCCACGAAGGGGATCTCCAGGCTCCGGGTCTCACCGGGCTCCAGGTCCAGGACCAGAGGCTGAAGGATCCTCTCGACCTCGGCCGTCCGCTTGGCGGTCTGACGGCGCACGGTCTCGTAGAAGAGCACCCCGTCGGGAAGGCTCACGCGCTCCTCCCCCCCGTTGCGCAGCAGGACCTGGGCCCGATAGCCCCGACCATTGCGGAGATTCTCGGGAAACCGCAGGCCCTCCAGGTGAACCGGAGAGAGCTCGGAAACGACCTGCCCGACCCGCAAGGGAGGCAGGTCGACGCGGAAGAGCACGCGGCTGCCGCTGAAGGCGTCCTCGGTCTGATGCGCCCGCACCAGACCCGGGGTCCCCTCCAGACGAGCCGCGAGGTCCTCTGCGCCGGGATCCTGACGCACGAAGAGCCAGTCCACCCCCAGGCCCCGCAGGAGGCCCGGTTCCAGGAAGGTCCAGAAGGCGCGGGCCGGCGGGGCCATGTGGTAGGGGGTGGTCCCGACCGGCTCGTCATCCAGGGGCAGGGCGTGGCCCACCGAACGCGCCCCCGACAGGCCGCTCAGGGTGGACTCGTAGAGGATGCTGAAGTTGTTCTCCTCGCGGAAATGGCTCAGCATCCGCTGGCCGGGCTCGACGCGTTCCTCCAGCCAGCGGGCGGCCTCCCAGTCGGCGGGGTGGAAGTCCAGGACGGTGTGACGGGCCAGCCAGGAGCGGGTCTCGGGCAGCAACCAGGCGCCTCGAATCCACTGACCCCGGGCGCTCAGCATCTCGGCTCGCTCGCGCAGGAACTCCGAGCAGGACAGGGTCTGCAGCCAGACCAGGCCGACCAGGGCCGCCAGAGCCAGGGCCCGGGGAGCCAGGTGCAGCACGTAGCGCTCCGGGGTGGCCTGCCAGGAACCCAGGCGGCCCGGATGGCTCCCCCAGAACTCCTCGAAGAGGGCCCCGCCAGCCAGCCCCAGGGCCCCCGCCAGGCCCAGGCCCGCCGCGAACTGCCAGCGGAAGTATTCCGCTTCGTAGATCGGACCGAAGTCGACCAGGGCCGGAACCAGGAACGAGATCACACCGAAGGCTCCCAGCCACACTCCGGCGGCGTGCCCCCGGCGCAGCAAGACCCAGGCCGAGAAGGGAGCGCCCAGGAGCGCCAACCAGTGGATCTTGAGCACATCCCAGGACCACACCGGGCGATAGCCGCGCTCGGGCGAGGCGGTGTAGAAGCGTTTGAGGAAGGTCTTCGTCCGATACACGTAGGAGATGCGCTGGTACTCGCCGTGCTCGAGCCGGATCTGGAAGAGCTTCTCCTTGGGAACCTGGATCTTGACGAACTGGGCCTGGTTCTGCATCCCCTTGGACAAGGTGGCCACGTCCACCTCGCCTTGACCGAGGATCTTGCGTTGGAAGAGTTCGGTCAGCGGCCCCCCCTGGGTCACCGCCAGCGGGAACGCCAGGGCCAGAAGGAGCCCCGTCAGCAGCAGGGCCCGCCCGTCCAGGGGCGTTCGGCAGGCCCCCTCGCCGTTTCCGGCCCGGAACCTGGAAGCCAGCAGGAGCCCTGCCGCGCTCAGGGTGGCCAGGACCACCAGCCCGAAGTGGGTCTCGTAGACGATCGCATACCCCCCCAGGACCAGCCCCCCCAGCACTGCGGACCAGACCCGTCCGGCCAGCCCGGACTCCGAGCCTCCCCCACCCCAGGCCCTCAGCACCAGGTGCATCAGGAGCACCAGGCCCAGGTGCACGACGGCGTTGTTGTTCTGCATGGTGTCCATGAGGCCGCCTCGCCCGCCCACGTTGATCCCGAAGAAGACGAAGGCGGTGCCCAGGACGGCCTGCAACTCCGAGCCGGTCTGGCGGCGAAGCGTGGTGAACAACAAGAGGAAGGTGGCGACCTGGCAGAGATCGGTCATGAGGACCTGGACGAAGGGGAGGTCCAGTCCGGAAAGCCAGGCCACCGTGACGATCGTCAGGTTCCTTCCATAGTGCCCGTTCATGGGGATGTCCGAGAAGAACGGGTTGGTGGGAGGGAACCCGCCGTGCAGCATCAGGCCCTGGAGCGGCGTGTGGATCCAGTAGTCGTCGTCGGGGTTGGCGATCTGCTGGGAGTTGGCGTAGAGGTAGACGGCCAGTCCCGCCAGCACCAGGAAGGCCAGGGTCCCCGGATGGAGCCCGGGGCGCCTCAAGGGAGGAGCCTGGCCCAGGACCAGGATCGACAGGGCGGCCAGGGCCAGCACCAGGAGGGTCCCCAGGACGGCCTGGGGCAGATCGGCCACCCGATAGATCCCGTTGACCCCCAGCAGCGTCAGGCCCACCGCCAGGGGGAAGACCAGGGCCGAGGCCGCCAGGGCATCGCGCTCGCCCAGGAGGCGGCGGACCGCAAGCCAGGCCAGGAGCAGGGGCAGGACCAGCAGCAGGGCCATCAGGAGGCTGCCACCCCCACCGGCAGGGGCTCGCCCAGCCGGACGGTGCGCCCGGTCCGGAGATCCTTGAGGATCAACTCCAGTTCGTAGGCGCCCTCTTCAGGCGTCAGCAACTGGAAGAAGGTCTCCTGCTCGACCCCGGGCCGCAGCTCCAGGGTCAGGCGCTGGGGGATCGAGTCGAGTTCCCAGACGTATTCGCCCCCGGGCCGGCGCAGCCGATAGCAGAATTCCAGTTCCTGCCCGGTGGACAGGGGTTCCTGCGAGGTCAGGCCCAGGCGCATCGAGTAGAAACGACGGGCCTTGAAGCCATCAGGAAGATCCAGCCGGGGGCGCAGCGCCGCCAGCCGGGTCAGGAAATCGACCTGGAAGGGAACCTGCCTTGTGCCCTGAGAGCAGCTCAACTCGTAGAGGAAGCCTCCTTCGTCCAGGGGGGTCACCAGGGAGTGTTCGGCCAGGGCCTCCTGACCGGGTTGCAGCTCCAGGTCGAAGTCCCGAACCAGCGGGGTCTCCTGGGTCGGCTCGCCGCCTTCGCCGAGGATCCGGGCCTGCACCTGCCCCACCCGCGCTGGCCCGGTGCCGACATTGCGCACCCGGACCTGCAGGGGATGGTGCTGGCCCACGCGCAGATCCGCCGCCGCAGGAAGCACGAGTTCCAGTTCCAGCGAGCCGGACCCCTCCCGCATCGGGCGAGGCTTCACCGCGAAGATCTGCCGCTTCTGGTTCGTCTCGTCGCTGAAGAGCGGACCCGCCTCCAGGCCGGGATCGGCCTGGAATCGCTCCAGGAGGCCGGGGCTCAGGCGATCCACGTCGACCAGGAGCCAATCGACCCCGGCCCGGGCGGGGAGCTCCGAGTCCCCAGTGGCCCAGAAGGCCCGGGACAGCGCGTCGGCGTAGGAGGGTGGGGCGGCATGGGTGCCCTCCGAGCCCGGAGGGAAGGCGTGCCCCGCGGGCAAGGCCCCGGAGAGGGTCGAGAAGACCGAATCGGCCCAGATTCCCGCAGGGGTGTCATCGGTCCGATTGGAGAGGAAGCGCTGGCCCGGCTGAACGCGCCCCGCCAGCCACCCGGCGGCCTCCAGGTCGGCCTGGGAGGTTCGCAGCTCGGGTTTCAGGGTCCGCCAGTGCCCGGCCGAGGTGAAGAGGGGGACGCGATTCTTCTGCAGATCGATCACGGCGTCGTTGAGCATCTTCTGGGCCGCCGCCAGGTCGGCCAGGAGCACCACGGCTGCCAGGCCCACGGCCAGCGCCCCGCGCTGCAATCGCAGGGTCCAGCCCTGCTCGTCGCGTCCGAGGCTGGCTGGCCAGCCGTCGCGGGGAGGAAGCCAGTCCGAGAGGGTCAGGCCCAGGGCGCCCGCCCAGGCCACCCCGGCGGCGAATTCCCAGCGGAAGTATTCCCACTCGTAGATGGGACCGAAGTCGACCAGGCCCGGAACCAGGTAGGCCCAGGCCCCGAAGAACCACAGCCCCAGACCGGGCAGGCTGCGCCGCCGCCACAAGACCCACAGGGTGAAGGGCGCCAGGTACAGGGGCAGCCAGTGCGTGGTCAGGAAGCGCGGGTCGAAGATCGACATGGGGCCCGAGCCCTGGGGAGGGCGGTACAGTCCCGAGAAGAGGCTGGTGCGATAGGCCGCCGAGGTCCTCTGATAGGTGGAATCCGTGGCCTGGACCGTGAAGAGGCGTTCCTTGGGGAAGCGGATCGAGACGTGCTGGCCCTGGTTCTGGACCGCCCGGGCCGCCTCGGTGCGCCCCTGGCGACGCGCGAGGTCCGTCAAGGGTCCCCCCTCGGTGGCGGCCATGGGGAGGGCTACGGCGGCCACCACCAGCATCCCGATCCAGGCCCGACGCTCGCGGAAGACCAGACCCAGGGAGGCACCGGTCAACAAGAGCAGGCCGAAGTGGGTCTCGTAGACGATCTGGAAGATCCCCAGGACCCCACCGGCCAGAAGCCAGATCGGCACGAGCCTCCTCCAGGGCGGCGGCTCCTGGCCATCCCGGAGCGCGGGCGGGGGCACGAAGAGGCGGAAGAGCAGGTGCAGGTTCAGGGCCAGCAGGGCGTAGACCACGCCGTTGTTGCCGTCGAAGGTATCCACCAGCCCGACCCGGAAGCCGACGTTCGCGCCGAAGAACATCAGCATGGCCGCCAGGTAGCCCGGCCAGAACGTCCCGGTCAGGCTGCGGATGGAGGCGAAGAGGGCCAGGAAGGCCGCGCCCTGCAGCAGGGGGTTCAGGAACCAGACGGTGGCCAGGGGATCCTGCCCCGGAGGGGTGAAGACCGAGACCAGCAGATCCCGACCATAGTGCCCGTTCAGGGTCAATTCGGGAAAGAAGGGGTTGTGGGGTGGCCAGATCCCCATCGAATAGCTGGTGATCAGCGGTTCGTGGATCCAGTTGTCGGTATCCAGGAAGCGCATCTGCGCATAGTGGGTGTAGAGCAGGATCGCCAGGAGGCCGGCGATCAACAGCACCTTCTGGCCCCGGGTGGATCCGTGCACCCGATAGCCCGTCCGACGCGTGAAGGCCAGGAGGAAGGCGGGGATGGCCACGCTGGCCGCCAGGTGGAGGCCGCGCAGGCCGAGGTTGGCCCCCACCAGCACCGCCGAGGCACCCAGCAACGGCGTCAGGGCGCCCGCCAGCAGGGGGTCCCGCTCGCGAAGCACCCGACGCGCCAGAAGCCAGCCCAGGGCCAGCGCACCGAGCGTCACCAGAGAAGTGTCCATGTCTTGGAGAGCCCCCCTGAACCTGTGCAGAGTGTGCGCAAGAGTCTACAGGTCCCCGAAGAAGCGCGCAAGATCGGTCGTCACGCCCGAATCCAGAGCCGGGGAGGGCGGAGGCCGGCAGCGGCGCTTGGGGGGGGGTCCTGGGCTGCCGATCCGCAAGGACTCGCAGGAAGCTCCTTGGGAGCATGGCGGAATCGAGGGTCTCTTCTCGCTGCCCTCCAGGCAGGAGCCGCTCCGGGGTGGGGGAAGCCCTGGCCACGGATCTCCCTGCCGATGATTGCCGACCCGGTCCTCCTCCTCGTCCTGGCCTTGCTCGGCGCAGGTGGCGCCCGGTTTGCGGCGCGAGCCTGCCGGGTCGCCGATCCGTCCCTGGCGCGGGCCCTGGGGCTGCCGCTGGCCCTCTCGGCCCTGCTGCTGGTGGCCGAGATCCTGGCCCCCTTCCTGCCTCTCTGGGCCTGCCTGGTGGCGGGCCTGGCCCTGGTCGGAGCCCTGGCCTGGAACTCCCGCGCTCCGACCCCCGATCCCGAGTTCGAGCCGCTGGATCGCGGCCTGCGCAGACTCGTGCTCCTGCTGCTGGGATGCCTGGTCTTCTACCTGCACACGACGCAGCTCGCCCGCCCTGCCGACGATTTCTGGATCCAGTATCCCTTGACGCGCTCCATGGTGAAGGGGAGCCATCCGGCCGTGAACCCCTACTATCCGGATCTGCCCCTGCAAGGCCACCCCGGGCGCCCTTTGCTGCTGGCCACCCTGTCCACGGCCGTGGGAGGCGACACCCTTCGAACCCAGTGGATCCTGGAGCTGGTGCTGTCGCTCAACAGCGCCCTGCTCTGGGTCCTGGCCCTGCGCCGGGCCTCGGGCAGCGCGCGGGCCGGCGTCCTGGGGGGGATCCTGGTCTTCCTGGGGGTCAACGTGGGCTCGAGGGTCGGCCTCCTGGACGCCTACGACAACGAGAACCTGCTGGTCTACCTGCTCCTGGGGGCCCTCCTGGCCCTGGGAGCGGAGATCCTGCGCACCGCGGCCTGGCGCTGGCCCGTGCCCTTCCCCCTGCTGGCCGGGACGACCCTGGTGGCCGGAGCCTGCGGGGCCCTCTCGGCCACCCACTACGTGCTGGCCCTGGCCACCTTCCTGGCGGGCTGCGCGCTGGTGGGGTTCCGCCGCCGGTCGGTGGGCCGAATCCTGAGACGCGCCCTGCTGGTGGTGGGCGCGGGCTCGCTCTTCCTGGCCCTGGCCCAGGGCAGCGCCCTGCGCAGCCTGGTCCTGCATCCCGGGAGCGCCCCCCCCGAATCCCAGGCTCCGGTCTGGCAGGACCAGCCCGCCCGGATCTCCTTTCCCAAGGACCCCTTCCTGGCCATCCGCCTGGGCGTGGATCCCTACCAGCGCTTCTCCTTCGCCCTGGACACAGCCCTCTTCAGGCGCTACCAGCCGGCTTTGGATGACGGGGGATTCGCCTCGATCTTCGGCCCCAAGATCCTGGTCCTGCACTGGCTGCCGACCTGGCTGGCTCCCCTGACCCTTGCCTGGGCCATCTGGAGGCGAAACCCGGCAGGGGTCCTGCTGGGCTGGTTCGGCGTGCTGGCCTACCTGATCCCCGGCATGGTGGACTTCGGACCCATCCGCGAAGCCGAGTTCCTGCGCTGGGAATTCGCCTCGGGTCTGGCCTTCGCAGCCCTCCTGGGGGTCGTGCTGGCCGATCTGTGGGAGCGCCGTCCCAGCGGATTCCGCGGCCGGTTGCTGGCGGGCCTGGTGATCCTGCTCCTGCTGGCGGATCTGGTCGGAGCCCAGCGACGCCTCAATGATCTGGCCATCGACCTGCAGAGGAATCCCCGACTCCTGGCCCGGGTCCTCCTGCCCTGGTATCCCGGAACCGCGGACTGGCTGGTCGGCCTCCCCTCCCTGGATCTGGAACAAGCCGATCTGGAGGCCGCGAGCTGGCTCTGGCGCCAGGCCCGGCCCGGCCAGCGGCTCCTGACCGATTTCCGGACCGAGGGGCAGAATTCCGTCGACCAGGAGGCCGCCCTGGCCGGCCTGGCCGGACTCTTCCCCGTCGGACACGCCCTGCCCCCCCGCTGGCTTCCCGTGGGCCGCCCGCCCGACATGCCCAACGAACCCACCGTGGCCTTCCGCCAGACCCGGAATCCCGACACCCTGGCCGGCCTGCGCGTGGACTGGTTGCTGGAGGACTCCCGGCAGGCCGGCGGGCCTCCCGCGGGCCTGCACCCGAAAATGGAATTCGGCACCGGGCCCCGGCGCCTCAGCGTGTATCGCCTGCCCGAGAGCGGGGTTCCGGGCGCGCTGGACCTCCTCGAGGCGCCCGCGGCCGTCGAGGCCATGGTCGAGGGCCTTCCGGATCCCCATTCCTGGGCTGCGGGCGTCGCCTATCCGGTGACGGTGCGCTTCTCGCAGGCCCTGGACGGCTGGCTGGCTCCGATCCTTCGCGATCCCGAAGGCAACGTGGTGAACCGGTTCAGCCCGGTGACCTGCCGGGTTCAGGGTCGAAGCGTCCGGACCTGGCTGGCGCCTCCCCTGGATGAAGGCGATTACCGGCTCTTCTGGGCCTGGTCTCCGGGAGCCGACCACCCATGGAGGCAACTGGCCGGGGAGGTGGCGGCCGGCTACCGCTTCTCGCAGGCCATCGAGGAGGGGCTGCGGGTCGAACACCTGGAGTTGGGAGACAACCGGGAGGTGCACGTGATCCTGCGCAACACGGGCCATCGCCCCTTCTCGCCCAGCACCCCCCTGCGGATCCAGTGGTGGATCTGGGACCCGGAACGCCACGGCTACCGCGTCCCCTTCGCCCCCGAAGGGGAGATCCTCACCGAGGCTCCCAGCCAGCCTGGCACCTCGAAGAACCTCGAACTCCGACTCGAGTCGCCCATGCCCCGGGACGGGAGGGTCGACATCACCGCTGCGGCCCGCCACGGCCCCTCGATCTCGGTGCCCCGCTGGCATCCCTGATCGGGCCAGACCATTCCCAGGCCTCAGCCGGCGTGGAGGGCCTGGCGGATATAGTCCTGGATCGAGACGGACTCGAAACTCTCGATGAATCGGGCCCCGGTGTAGTAGTCCTCGTCGGGGTCGCGCAGGCTGAAGACCCGCTCGATCTCGCAGCCGATGGCCTCACCCGGTCGGGTGAGCTGCAGGGTGGCTTTCTCGGGGAGAGGCTCTCCCGAGACCAGCCCGACCCCGAACTCGCTGATGTTCCGAATCTCCACCGGCACGACCCGTCCCTCCCCCAGCAGGACCGACAAACGCCGGCAGCGGGCACGGGGCCGGCGCCGGCGCTCGTTCTGGAACGCCTTCTCCATCGTGTCTGGACCTCCCGGTCTGCCCTCCAGGGCCAATCACCCCTCCCCGGGAAAAACTAGGGGAACAAGCGGACCACCCGCGGCGAGACCTGGGTGAAGTGCGAGCCGAGCTGCGGATCGCGTCCGGGAACCAGCGGGGCCTCCCCGGCCAGATGGCGCAATCGGGGCAGGGCGTCGTGCCCCCCCGAGCGGGCCAGGAGGGGAAGCGGGTGGCCTTCCAGGTTGCGGTACAGCCAGGCGTTGTCCCCTGCCAGGACCAGGCGCGGGAGGCCCTCGTGCAGCACGCTGACGGCCAGGCAACCCGGGGTATGACCCGAGACCAGGGCCACGCGGACGAAGGGCGCGATGCTCCGGCGTCGCCCGAAGGTGTGCAGCCGGGGGGCCAGGCCCAGGACCTGGAGATCCTCCCAGCGATAGCCTTCGGGCCCCGCCCCCCGAGCCTGGACGGCGCGATTCATGGTGTCCAGCTCGTCGCGGGAGATCCACACCCGGGCGTGCAGGAAGTCGCGGATCCCTCCGACATGGTCCCAGTGGCCGTGGGTCAGGATCACATCCGCGATGTTCTCGGGGGCCAGGCCGACCTCGCTCAGCAGATGGGCCACCGGAAAGAACTCGCGGATTCGCCAGCGCCGCGCCAGGGCGGGGTCCAGGAAGCCGGTGTCCACCAGGATGGTGCGCTCAGGAGTGCGCAGCAGGAAGACATGCAGGGCCAGGGTCAAGGGCTCGTCCCCGCCATCCTCACAGACCCAGGAAGCCGGGTATTCCGCCATTCCAAAACGCAGGGCCAGAACTTCAAGCGACATCAGACCCTCCCTTTGCGGCCGGAGGCCCGAGAACCTGCCCGATCTTCAAGATTCCGCGGTCCTGGGCCGCGAGCCCGCCGAGGCCAGCCGGGCCAGGGCCTGCTCGCGCTCGATCTCCTGCACCACCAGGCGCACCAGCTCCAACTCGTTGATCTGCTCGAGAAGGCCGACCACGCTCTTCATCAAGCGGTTCAGCCCCAACTGACGGGCCAGGCCCTGGGCCAGCTTCAGGTGCCCGACGGCCCGATGAGAGTCGGCCATCATCTGGTAGAGGCGGGCCAGCTCGAAGTGGACCTCGACCAGCATGCCCGAAGGCTGCAGGCCCGTCACGATCTGCAGGGCGGCGGTCAGTTCGCGCTCGGCCTCGGAGGTCCGGCGCAGATCCCGGTACAGGATCCCGTGAAGCAGGTGCATGCGGGCCAGTTCGGGCTGGGACTGGGCCTGTTCCAGCAGACCCCGCGCCGCCTGGATCTGCTCTTCGGCCTCCATGAAGCGCCCCTGGTCCAGCCAGACCTCGGCCAGGTCCAGCCGGACCATGGCGACCCGGGAATGGTCCCCCAGGCCCTCGAAGCGCTCCAGGCTCTCGAAGAGATACGAGCGGGCCTCGTCGCCCTCCCCCCGGGCCTTGTAGGACAGGCCCAGGTTGCGGAAGGCGAAGCCCAGGGCCCGCTCGTTTCCGAACCGTCTGGCGAGTTCGACGTCCTTGAGGTGGTACTCGACGGCCTTGTCGAGCTCCTCGCGCTCGCGGTAGATCGTTCCCAGCTTGCCGTACAGTGTGGCCTTCTGGGTGTCGGCCCCCAGCTTGACCGCCAGCTTGCGAGCCCGGTTCAGGGCGAAGAGGGCCTCGTCCACCCTGGAGAGCTCCAGCAGGGCCTGCCCGATCGAGCCGTAGACCTTGGTCTGTCCCAGCAGGGCCCCCTGCTCGCGGTAGATCTCGAGGGCCTGCAGATAGCCGCGCAGGGCCTCGACGTAGCGCCCCTGGACGCTGGCCACGATGGCCAGGAAACGATGGGCATCGGCCTCCTGGCAGGTCCTGGGCAGGTGCTGACGGGCCACCGAGAGCGCATGCTCGTTGAAGTGGCGGGCTTCCTCCGAGCGCCCCTGGCGGAACGCGGCCAGGCCCTGCTCGATGGCCAGCTTGACCACCGCCCGGGCGGCGCGGGGGTCCTCGACCCGCTCGCCGATCAGGCTCCGGGCCTCCTCCAGTTCGGCCTGTCCGGCGGCGTGCTGACCGATCTTGTTGTGCAGGGCCCCCAACTCCAGGGCCACCTGGGCTCGTTCCAGCGGATCCGGGCCTGGGGCCAGGCGCTCTCGCGCCTTTTCCAGCAGGCCCTCGCTCTTCTTGTAGTGGCCGTTGGCGACGTGGATCCGGGAGGCCAGGACCCAGGCTCGGGGGAGACATCCCTTCTCTTCCTGGAGTTCCCCGTCCAGGGCCGTGATGGCCTCTACATCCTCCAGCACCTGGTCCCAGCGGCCCAGTTGCCAGCCCAGCTCGGCCCGGGCCAGGCGGGTCCAGGCCATCTGGTCGGCCCCACCGCGACTGAAGGTCCCCCGGAGCAGGGCCTCGACCGCCCGATCCCAGGCCGCCATGGCCCCCCGGAACTCGCGCCGCTCGCGATTGGACTCGGCCTGACGGATGAACGGGACGAACCCCTCGGCCTCTTCCGGCGGAACATGGAGCCTCATGTCCGACCTCCCACCAGTCGTCTGCTTCCATCCCGGGCAGAGCAGGATTCCACGCCCTCGGGTTTCTTGGGTTTCGCGCAGGCGCGAAGCGGCCCCTCCTGGAGCCGTCCTCCGCAGGAAGGGGCGGGCGAGGCGGGGAAGCGGAGAGGAAAGGCACGCCTTGAGCGCCCGTGGAGGGATTCGTCATGACCGCGCAGACCCGCCCCGCCCAGGAGTCATTCCAGGACCATCGCGACCTCCTGGCCCAATGGTCCTTCGATACCCGCCCCATCCTGGGCCGCTTCCACCTGTGGCTGGAGGACGTCCAGAGCGAATGGGTGCGCGGGGGCCCCCACACCGAGGACCTGCGCGAGATGTCCTTCCCCAATGGGCGCATCGAACGCCTGCTGGCCCTGACCGCGGCGGTGACCGCCCTGGGCACCAAGGTCTACGGCCGCTTCGGGCACGGCAGGGGTCGGGACAAGGCGGAGCTCAACCAGGTCAAGAAGGATGCCGACGCGATCTCGGCCTATGCCATGAGCGAGAGCCTGTGGTATCTGACCCGGCAACTGCCCGAAAACCACGCCCTCATGGTCTGCCTGGGCGAGGGCCTCATGCCCAAGGGGGGCGAGACCCCCGAGATGGGCTCGAACCCGCAACTGGGCTTCGGGCGGGTCTACGCCCGGCCCGAGGTGGCCCAATGGCTGGACGAACGGGTGGTCCGGCTGCTCAACGACCCGGGATACACCTGGGACGACTTCTATGCCGAGCTCAAGCGCTCGGGGATCACGGTCTGGGGCGCGGCCATCGACACGCTCGAGAACACCTCGCGCTTCGCCAAGGGCTCCGACACGGGCTCGATGACCGTGCTGCACGTCTTCGACCAGCCCCTGCACGTGGTCCGTCCCTATGAGGGCTACATGGGAACCCTGGTCCTGCCCCGCGAGGTCGTCGAGACGGCGGCCGAGCAGGCCATCCTGATCGACTTCCGCACCCCGCGGGCCAAGGTGCTGCAGGCCATCGAACAGACCTGGCCGGAAATCCGCCGGGAGGACATCCACGTCTGGACGCTGGGCGGGAAGAGCCGGGTCCAGAGGATCTCTTCCCTGTGGCAGACCTGGAAGGACCTGGGCGTGCACCTGGTCGAGGACGGCTGGATGCTGCCGACGGGCCAGAAGGCCTTCACCGAGTCGGGGACCTATGCCCCCACCTATCTCGTGAAGACCTGGAAGGATGAGGAAGGCCGCAGGCATCTGCTCCTGGTGGACGGCTACGCCGCCTCGGCCGAGGCCCTGCAGGCCGCCACCCTGGGCCCGGCGCTGGGAGTGGACACCTCGATGTGCGTGTTCACCTCGAAGTTCCAGCTCTCCTACGAGCGCGAACAGCACGTGATGACGCTGGATCCCGAGGCCGAGGACTTTCCGGCGCGCCTGGGGGCCCTGCTGGGCACCGTCGCCGACCCGGAGACCCTGGCCGAGTACCGCCGGATGATCTACGAGGGCCTGGACGCCGGGCTGCCCCTGGATCGCAAGGTCCTCAGGGCCGACGACTTCTTCCCCGAGAAGCGCTGGCGGAGCCTCTCGCTCTCGGGCTACATGTGTCCCGACCCCTACACCGGGGCCCCCGGAGTCGAAGAGGTAGGCGCAGGGACCTGGAAGGTCACCGTCCGCCTGGTCTCCGAGACCGCCGAGAAGCTGGTGACCTTCACCCTGCGCTTCATGGAGACCCTGCAAGAGCAGCGCCTGGTCTTCAACCCGCTTCTGAACCGCTTCCTGTGGGGTGAGGACTTCCAGAAACGGGCCGTGAAGATCTCCGACTCGGGCCGCATCCGCAACGAGTTGCAGACGCTCTGCGCCGAGGCCCTGGAATTCCCGGGCCAGAACCGCATCCGCGTCCACTTCGACCGCATCGCCCCTGCGGTGATCTCCTGCGATCAGCAGGTCCGCCTGTTGGAGGTGCTGCGCTGGTACAAGACCCGGCACCCCTTCTGGTTCGCCTGGCTGGAGATCGTGGCTCCCGGGGCCAGCGCCCCCGAGTGAGCGCCGCGCATCGGGGCGGAGCGGCAGGCACCGGGGTGCGGGAATTCGCGGTTCCCGTCGCCCCCGAAGGAGCCGGGACCCTGGAGATCCACCTGGGGGACAACCTTCAGGTTCTCGCCGGCTTCCCCGACGCCGAGTACGACCTGATCTACCTGGACCCGCCTTTCAATACCGGTCGCACCCAGTCCCGAACCCGCCTGCGCACCGAGTCGGATCCGGAGGGCGACCGGATCGGCTTCGCGGGGCGGCGCTACCGGACCACCGTACTGGGTCGGAGCGCCTACGAGGACCGCTTCGAGGACTACCTGGGCTTCCTGGTCCCGCGCCTGGAAGAGGCCTGGCGGGTGCTCAAGCCCACGGGAAGCCTCTTCGTGCACCTGGACTGCCGCGAGGTCCACTACGTCAAGGTGGCCCTGGATGGGATCTTCGGACGCGACGCCTTCCAGAACGAGATCATCTGGGCCTACGACTACGGGGCCCGCTCGAAGCGCCGCTGGCCGGCCAAGCACGACAACCTGCTG
>JALHDH010000060.1 GCA_022839105.1 bacterium | reverse complement strand
GGGCGGCGACTACTCCGAGGTCGTGGGGTCCTGCCCGCACCTCCTGTGCTGTTGGGTCGACGAGCCCGACGACTTCGACTACATGGCCCCGGATCTGAAACCGGCCTACGAGGCGGCCCTGGAAAGCCGGCCGGACGACCAGGATGAGGAGCTGTCGGACGATGAGGACATCGACTTCACCCCCGAGAACTGGGCCACGTTCCTGGGCCTGGTGCCCGAGTCGTCCTCGACCTTCGTGCTGCAGATGGGCACCTGGTGTTCGGGGTGCGGCGGGTGCGGCGTGGCCTTCCGCCTGGCCTTCGACTTCGCCAGGACCGCGACGCAAGCCGAAGCCGCGCCGGACGCCTGAAGGGCCGACACGGGGCAGCGCGGGGAGGGCTCATGCCCCCCGATGCCGGGCCTCCAGAGAACAGATCGGTCGCGGAAACCCGACTCAGCCCGCCGGCATCTCCCGCGTCCGGTTCCGGCGCTGGCGGCGGTGAACGGTCTTGGCGGCGGACCGGACCTCGCGCCGGAGCCGGGAAAGGGCGCGTGAGACGGGCAGTTCGCCCGTCTCGACGAAACGCTCGTGGTTTTCTTCGAGTTCCTCGGGCACGTACAGGTAGCTGGCCATCAAGCCCAGGCCCATGGCCCGCCCGCGCGGGGAGGGGTCGGCAAAGGCGTGCAGCCCCTCCAGGCGGGCCCCGTTGGAGACGTGGAAGGCGGCCTCGGGATCCAGCAGGCCGCGCGCTCCCCGAGCCGACAGATAGGCCATCCCCAAGGCCAGCAGGGGGCGGGTCAGTTTTTCGCGGTTCTCCAGGGAATCGCGTTCCAGAAGCTCCAGCAGGGCCGGCCCGGGGGCCTGTCCCAACTGGTCGGTGTAGCTGGCCAGCAGGGCCTCCAGCAGATCGGGCTCCAGTCCACCGGCCTCGCCCCGCAGGGCCGAGCGCAGGTGCAGGGCCAGGCGCGGAAGCGGCGAGAGGGTGGTGAAGCGGCGCAGGCCGGGAAACTCCATGCGGAGCTCCTCGACCACCTGCTTGACCAGGAAGCTGCCGAACGAGATCCCCGCCAGGCCGGGCTGGAGACTGGAGTTGGTGAAGAAGACGGCGGTCTCGGCCGCCTCCGGGTCCAGGAGCGGCGCGGCCGGGTCCAGAAGGCCGCTCACCGAGCAGGGGACCCCGCAGACCAGGGCCACCTCGACGAAGAAGAGGGGCTCGTCGGGCATGACCGGGTGGAAGAGGGCGAAGCAGCGACGGTCCCGGGCCAGGCGCCGGCGCAGGTCCTGGAAGCCCCGCACCTCGTGCACCGATTCGTTGACGATCAGCTTCTCGAGCAGGGCCACCGGCGAGTTCCAGTCGATCCGACGCAACTGCAGGAAGCCCCGATTGAACCAGGAGGAGAGCAGGTGGTGCAGGTCCGCGTCCACCGTGCGCAGATCGGGGTGGCTGCGCAGCACTCCGAGAAGATCGGCCCGCATCCGCACCAGCGCCCTCGTCCCCGAAGGCGCCATGTTCAGGCGACGGAAGAGGTCCTGGCGACGAGGCTCGATGGCCCGCGACAAGACCAGGTAATCCTCGACCGAGTGGGTCTCGAGATAACGGGCCGAGGCCGCCCGGATCGCCCCGGGATCGGGGCCGAAGTCCCGCTCGACCATCTCGAAGAAGGCCAGCCGCTCGGAGGCATCCATGGCCTCGTAGGCCCGCAGGATCTCGCGGGCCAGGGCCACTCCGGAAGCCTCGCCGTGTCCCTCTCCGAGCAGCTCGGCGCACAGGTGCGACGGGCTGCGCAGGTCCAAGGCGCGTCGCAGGGCCAGGAGATCCCGGCCCCGGTCCGCGACGGCCTCGCGCAGTCTTTCCAGAAAACCCTGCCTCATCGGTCCCTCCTGCCTGGGGCGAACCCGCCCCCCCCAAGAAGAGCTCCGGGCCCCTAGCGGGAAGCCTCGCCCAGGCTGGCGCCGCTGGGGATCACCCGGGACTTCTTCTTGCCCCCCTCGCCGGTCAGGGCCCCGGGGTGGAGGATCACGTTGCGACCCACCACCCATTCCGGACCGATCCGGCAGCCTCTCCCCACCAGGGTCAACCCGCTGCTGAGGATCTCGGGTGATTCCTGGTTCGGGGTGCTGTCGTCGCCGCTCCCCAACTGGGCCCCGGCTCCGACCACGGCACCGCGGTCGATGATGCAGCGATCCACCACGGCCCCGGCCTCGATCACGACATCCCGCAGGACCACGCTGTCCTGGACGATGGCGCCCTCGGCGACGCGCACTCCGGGCGAGAGCACGCTGCGGTGGACCGTCCCCTCGACGCAGCAGCCGTTGGAGAGCAGGTTGCCGTGGACCTGGGCATTGGCCCCGATCTTGACCGGTCCGCGCTCCAGGGACCGGGTGTGCACCACCCAGCTCGGGTCATACAGATCCAGGGCGGGGTTCTCGGAGAGGAGGGCCATGTTGGCTTCCCAATAGGACTGCACGGTCCCCACATCCGCCCAGTATCCCGGGAAGACGTGAGCATGAACCTTGAAGATCCCGCCGATCATGGCGGGCAGCACGTCCCGGCCGAAGTCCACCGGCTCGGTTGCGGTCAGGAGATCCACCAGGACCTTCTTGCGGAACACGTAGATCCCCATGCTGGCCAGGTTGCCCCGAGTCCGGCGGGGCTTCTCTTCGAAGCCCACGATCCGATCCTCCGAGCCCACGCTGACGATTCCGTAGCGATGGGTCTCGTGCGGATTGACCCGGCGCACGGCCACCGTCAGGTCGGCCCCGGAGTCCGCGTGCTGGCGCAGCATCGGCCGATAATCCATCAGGTAGATGTGGTCCCCCGCCAGGATCAGCACGTTCTCCTCGTTCTGATCCAGGACGAAGTCCAGGTTTCGGCGCACGGCGTCTGCGGTGCCCCTCTGCCAGTCTCCGTAGGGGCCACCCTGGTAGGGCTGCAGCAGGTGCATGCCCCCGCTGGTCAGGTCCAGATCCCAGGGGGTGCCGGTCCCGATATGGGCGTTGAGGGTGTGGGGCCGATACTGGGTCAGGACCGCCACGTTGTAGATGTCGGAGTTGACGCAGTTGGAGAGGGGAAAGTCGATCAGACGGAACTTCCCGGCGAAACCGACGGCCGATTCGGCGCGGACCTCGGTCAGGACGCTGAGGGCCGGGCCGCTTCCCCCCGCCATGATCATCGCGAATGCCTTGGGCATGAATCCTCCTAGCGAAAAAAGCGGGTTCAGATGGTCTGGCCGTCGCCAACCTGGCGGTCCGGCGGGAAGTGGCTCTCGTCCCGGTCCATCCCGATCAGGACGTTCCGGCCGATCACCGCGCCGTCGGGGAGGATCGCTCCCTTGCCGACCACGCTGATCCCGGCGTAGATCTTGTCGGGGTGCAACGCATTGGGAACGCTCAGGTCGCCGGTTCCCAGCACCACGCCGCCTCCGACCACCACCTGCTTGTCCACCACGACCCGATCCAGACGGGCTCCGGGTCCGATCCAGGTGTCGTTCATCACGACGCTGTCCTGGACCACGGCGCCGGGGCTGACCTGGACGCCCGGGCTCAGGACGCTGTTGATCACCGTGCCACGGACGACGCATCCGTTGCTGACCAGGCTGTTGGAGATCCGCCCCTGGGGCCCGACCTTGACCGCGGGCCGCTCTTCCGAGCGGGTCAGGATCGGCAGGTCGTGACTGTACAGGTCCAGTCCGGGCCTGGAGCCCAGGAGTTCGAGGTTGGTGGCCCAGTAGGAATCGATGGTCCCCACGTCCACCCAATAACCCTCGAAGCGGTAGCTGATCACGCGGTCCCCGCCCGTCACCATCGCGGGGATGATGTCGCGGCCGAAGTCCACGCGGACCCCGGGTTCCTCGTTCAGGCGGCGCTCCAGGGCCGAGGCGCTGAAGACGTAGATGCCCATGGAGGCCAGGTTGCCCTTGTCGCGCTCCTTGGGCTTCTCGTAGAACTCGGTGATCCGACCCTCGCCGTCCACCACCATGATGCCGAAGCGATGGGTCTCCTCCAGGGGAACCGGCATGACGGCCACGGTCAGGTCGGCCCCCCGATCCAGGTGGGCCTGGATCATGGGGGCGTAATCCATCTTGTAGATGTGGTCACCCGACAGGATCACCACCAGGTCGGCCTGATTGTCGCGCAGGAACCCGAGATTCTGGTAGATCGCGTCGGCCGGTTCCAGGGCTTGCCGATCCCGATGTGGTCGGCCAGGCTGTGGGGTCGGTACTGGGTCAGCACCCCGACGGTGTAGATCCCGCTGTTGACGCAGTTGGAAAGGGTGAAGTCGATGATCCGGAACTTCCCGGCGAAGGGGACCGCGGGCTTGGCCCGCTTCTCGGAGAGGACCGTCAATCGCGACCCCTCTCCGCCGGCAAGGAGCATGGCAACAGTTCTCATGGGTGGGATCTTTGCGATGCGTGCCCCGAGCGCCTGCCAGGAGCCTCGGGGATCCCGAACGGATTCGCAGAGAAGAGCAGGCAGGAGGAGGACCTTCGAGCGGGAAGGGAGCGGATCCGGAGATCGCTGCGCCCCCTGCAAGGGAAGCGTGCCTCTCCGCCCACGCCACGACGGGGGCGCAGTGGCGCTCTGGGGAGTCGACCCTTGCGGAGGAGGAGCGCCGTGAAGATGGCCCACCAGCACCCGTCGCTCGCCGGGGATCCGCTCGGGGAATCCTCCTCTTCTCCGCCCCTCCCCTCCCCCCTCAGCCTGGCCACCCCGCCTTCCCCGAGCTCGGGATGCCTCAAGCCTCGGCGCCCGATCGTGGCCTGCTCCACCGCCTGGAAGACCGCGCCCCCGGGTGCAGCTCCGGCCCCAATTCGAGTGAGATGACTGAAAAACTCAAATCCCTTCTCCCCCCCTTCCCCTTCCACATCCCCGCCGATCAGGCGGCCCGCCTGGCCGAGACCCTCGGACTTTCCTCCGAGCAGTTGATGCTGGAACTGATCCCCGTGGCCCGCTCCTTTGCCCGCCCTCCGATCTCCCGATTCCAGGTCGGAGCGGTGGCCCGGGGCCGCAGCGGGGACCTGTACCTGGGCGTCAACCTGGAGTTCCCCGGCCAATCCCTGATCCAGACCGTCCACGCCGAGCAGTGCGTCGTGACCAACGCCATGGCCCACGGCGAGAAGGGCCTGGAAGCCCTGGCCGTCTCTTCCGAACCCTGCGGTTTCTGCCGCCAACTCCTCAACGAACTGGCGGGCGGCGGGCACCTGACGGTGCTGATCCCCTCCCAGGAGCCGATCCCACTGGCCGAGCTGCTGCCGCGCTCCTTCGGCCCGGGCGATCTGGGCATCGAGGCCAGGCTGCTGGCCCAGACGGTGGACCCGTTGCAGGTTCCTCCGGAAGTGCCCGAACTGATCCGCGAAGCCTGCCTGGCGGCCAACCGATCCTACGCCCCCTACTCCCAGGACCCCGCGGGGGTCGCGCTGCGCACCGTCGACGGGAAGGTCTTCACGGGTGCCTACGCCGAGAACGCCGCCTTCAACCCCAGCACCTCCCCCCTGCACGCGGCCCTGATCCGGATGGTCACCGAAGGCCGGAACTACGAAGAGATCCTGGAAGCCGCCCTGGTCGAGCCGGAAGCGGCCCGGGTCAGCCAGATCGGCGTGACGCGCCTCCTCCTCGAACAGGTGGCTCCCCAGGCCAGCCTCACGGTGCATCTGGTCCCGCGCTGAGCCGCCCACCCGACAGGCCGGCCTCCCGCGGGAGCCGGCCTGCGGGGCGTTCATCCCCTGTTCACATCCCCGAAACCTCTTGTTCACAGGCCGGCAAGGAGACTTTCACCGCGCCCCTCCAGACTTGAAGTCAGGAGGTGCGTGCGATGCCGAAGCTGCAGGAGATCCTGAAGGACCGCTTTGGATTGTCGGGGTTCCGCCCCGGACAGAGACCCGTCATCGAGGCCATCCTGGAGGGCCGCGACGTCCTGGCGCAATGGCCCACCGGGGCGGGCAAGTCCCTGGCCTTCCAGTTGCCGGCCCTGCTGCTGCCCCACCCCACCCTGGTGGTGTCGCCCCTGGTCGCCCTGATGCACGACCAGGTCCAGCGGATGCGCCAGTTGGGCCTGGAGGGGATCGCCAGCATCACGGCCCACTCTCCTCCCGAGCAGAACCTCCGGACCCTGCAGGGCCTTCAGGAGGGCCACTCCCGGCTGGTCTTCGTGGCCCCCGAAAGGTTCTCGGCCCCTGGATTCCTGGATGCCCTCCGGGGGCTTCCCCTCTCGCTTCTGGCGGTGGATGAGGCCCACTGCATCACCCAATGGGGCCATGATTTCCGCCCCGACTACCTGCACCTGGGACAGGCCGTGGACGCCCTGAAGCCGCGCTCGGTGCTGGCGCTGACGGCCAGCGCCACCCCCACGGTCCGCCAGCAGATCGCCCGCCGCCTCGAGATGCGCCAGCCCGAAGTCTTCGTGCTTCCCCTGGACCGACCGAACCTCCACTTCGAGGCCCTGCAGGTCCACCATCAGACCCGCGGGCAGGTCCTCCTGAGCCACCTGCGCCGCCGTGGGGCCCTGCCCGCCGTGGTCTACACCTCCCGACGCCAGGACGCCGAGGAGGTGGCCGAGCTCCTGCTGGGCTCGGGCCTGCTCAGCGAGTGCTATCACGCGGGGCTCTCGGCGGAGCGGCGCAGGGTGGCCCAGGAGCGCTTCCTGGGCGGAGAGGTCGCCGTGATGGTCGCCACGGTGGCCTTCGGCATGGGCATCGACAAGGCCGATGTGCGCTCGGTGGTCCACCTGGCCCCGCCGGCCTCCCTGGAGGCCTACTATCAGGAAGCCGGTCGGGCCGGACGCGACGGAGGGCCGGCCCGCTGCCTGCTGCTGCATTCGCGGGCCGACTTCGCGCTGCGGCGCACCTTCGCGCGCCGGCGCTACCCCGAACGCGAAGAACTCGACGAGATGCACTCAGGGCTGAAGGATTCGCCCCCGGCCGAGCTGCGCGGGCGCTTCCGGAGCCTCAGCCCCGAGTGCTGGCGGATGAGCATGACGGCCCTTCTGGGACAAGGCTGGAACCCGGAGCAGTTGCCGGCCAGCAGGAATCCGGTCCGGGCGGCCTGGATGTACCTGGAGGGCTTGAGGCGCTCCGAGGTCGACCGGCTCGACGAGATGGAGCGCTATGCCCGGACCCCGGAGTGCCGCCGGCATGTCCTGCTGGCCTGGTTCGGCGAGAGTCCTGCCAGGACTTGCCTCAACTGCGACAACTGCCGGGGGTCCTCCTGAATCCGCCACCTCCCGTGGCATTCGGCCGCCGATCCATTTGTGGCCCACCCACACCCGGGTGTGGGTGGGAAGGGTCCTCGAAGCCCGGAAGGGCAGCTCCGTAGGGAACAGGCCTCCGAATCCAGAAGATCCCCGGAATGAAGAAAATCCTGATCCTGATGCTGGCGCTGCTCTGTGCCGGCTGCACCTGCCAGGGGCCGGGAGCCCGGCCCCACGTCGGTTTCCTGCTGAGCTCGCTGGAGAAGGAGCGCTATCACAAGGACCGCTCGTTCTTCACCCGCGAGGCCGAAAGACTCCAGGCCCGGGTCGACTTCGAATCCTCCCGAGGCGAGGCCGGTCTGCAGATCGAGCAGGCCCAGCGAGCCCTCTCGGAAGGGGTGGACTGCCTGGTCCTGCACGCCGTGAACCGCCAGGCGGCCGAGAAGGTGGTCGAGATGGCCCACCGGGCCGGGATCCCGGTGGTCGGCTACGACAGATCGCTTCCGGGGATCCCCTTCGACTGGGCGGTGGTCCACGACTCCCAGGCCGTCGGCCGGGCCCAGGCCGAATATGCGATCCGGGCCCTGGGCAAGGACGGAGGTGAGGTGGCCATCCTGAAGGGGACCGAGGGCAACCCCGTGGCCGAGGCCATCACCCGGGCCAACCTGGAGGCCCTGCAGGCTGCACCAGGCGTCCGGGTGGTCGAGGTGGTTCCCCATGCCCATTGGGTGGCCGAGGAGGCCCTGGCCAGCACGCGGGAGCTCCTCAAGCGCCACCCCGATCTTCGGGCCCTGCTGGCCAACAACTCCAGCCTGGCCCGGGGCGGGATCCAAGCCCTGCGCGAGAGCGCTCGGGAGGGCCGGGTCTACGTGGCCGGCGCCGATGCCGACCTGGCCAACTGCCAGTTCGTGGCTCGAGGGCTGCAGGGCATGGATGTGCTCAAGGAGATCGAGCCCCTGGCCCGAGGGGCCGCCCAGGTGGCCGTGGCCCTGGCTCGGGGAGAGGAGCCCACCCTCCAGGTGCCCGAGCACCGGATCGACCGGGAGGGCCCGGTCCCCACCCTGATCCTGCCGGTCCGTCCCTTCGACCGGCAGACCCTGGAGGAGGTCGTGGTGGGCTCGGGCTTCCACCCGCGCGCCGCGGTCCTCCCGCCGGCCGGTTCCAGTCCGTCCACCTATCCCGAGGACTGATCCGTCCCGGGCTGACGGAACTCGACGAAGCTTCGGACGTACAACGAGTAGATGAAGGAGAGCGCGGCCGGCCCGAAGCGGCTCTCGATCTCGCCCAGGTCGGTCCTTCCGTCGAAGGTCTCGAGGATGCCCCCAGCCTTGTGGCTGACCGGGATCACCTGATTTCCCCGCACCAGGGCCCAGCCGAAATCCTCTTCGCGGACCGCGTAGCGCGGGACCGGGCAGAGTTCCTCCTCCAGGGTCACTTCGTGCAGGGTCGGTTCGTCCGGGGGCACCGCAGCCCGGATCAGGGGGTCCTGGGCGCCGCCCAGATGCTCGACGGCGGCCCGGCATCCGCCTGGACAATAGCTCAGACGGGAGCAGTCCTGACAGTTCGGGGGCAGGATCTCCCTCCACTGTCTCATCCTCTCCGAGCGCCAGGCCTCGGTCACGCCGGACTCCAACAGGCTTGCGGCGGGCCGCGTCGAGCACGAGCAGGGCAGGAGATTTCCGCGGGCATCGACGGCCCCCGAGAGGATCCCCCCCATGCAGCCGTAGGAATCCGAAAGGTGGAAGCAGTTGGGAACGCAGTTGCCCAGCGCCACGTTGTAGCCGAACTGGCGCATGTCGTGGATCTGCTCCAAGGCGCGCAGCAACTGGGACTCGTCGGGGGAAAGATCGGAATCGGGAGGGCCGAGATAGCGGTTGAAGACGGCGTAGCGGGCTCCCAGGCGGAAGGCCTCCTCGGCGATCTCCATCACCTGCTCGCAGTTCTGGCGCGTGATCCAGGTCCGGGTATTGACCTCGAAGGCCGAGGCCAGGGCCTTCTGCAGAGCGGCCACCCGCCGGGCGTGCCCGTCACAGCCCTGGGCCTGGCACAGCTCGGCGGTGTGCCCGGGGAACTCGAAGACGAAGGATCCGAAGTGGGCCAGGCGCCGCAGGTTGCCCAGAAAATCCGAAGCGTCGCTCCACTGGCCGCGGGTGTACAGGTGGAAGAACTTCTGGGTCCGGTCCAGGGCGTGCAGGATCTCGAAGATCTCGGGGTGCTCGACCGGCTCATGCCCGGCCACCCGGAACTCGTTGACGAACCCGCCCAGCTTCTCGATGATCTGCACCCATTCGCCAGCGGAGAGGCCTCCCTGGGAATCCCGAAGGAGCAGTTCGATGCTGATGGGACCGCGGAGTTCGAGCATGTTCACCTTCCTGGAGGGTCCGGCACCCCGGGAACCGACCCGAGGCCTGGAAAAATCGATGCGGCGGGCCCGCGGGCCTGCCGCACAGGGCGCCTGGCGGGAGAGGTCCTGGCCTCAGAACACGTAGTCCCCCTGCACCATGTTGGTGTGGAATCCTCCCGCCGGGGCGTTGGCATGGTTCTCCCACTGGACGTTGGGGTGCCCTCCGGGAAGATTGCTGTGATTGGGCCAGGCGGTATTCGCATGTTTACTGGGCTTGGCGTTCACATGAGCCTCAAATATGTTGGAGTGCGGCACCGCGGCCGTATTGACATGAGGGGTGTGAGTGTTGACGTGAGGGGTCCCGGCTGTGTTGGAATGGGGGGTATAGGTGTTGGTATGCGGCGTCCCCGGAGCATTCGAGTGGGGCGTGAAGGTGTTGGCATGCGGCTTGCCGGCCGTGTTGGAGTGGGGGGTGAAGGTGTTGACGTGGGGCGTGCCGATCGTGTTCCCGTGGGGGGTGAAGGTGTTGGTATGCGGCGTCCCCGGAGCATTCGAGTGGGGCGTGAAGGTGTTGGTGTGCGGCGTCCCCGGAGTGTTCCCATGAGGGGTGAAGGTGTTGGCGTGAGGGGTCCCGGCCGTGTTGGAATGGGGGGTGAAGGTGTTGGTGTGCGGCGTCCCCGGAGCATTCGAGTGGGGCGTGAAGGTGTTGGTGTGCGGGGTCCCAGCCGTGTTGGAATGGGGGGTGAAGGTGTTGGTGTGCGGCGTCCCCGCGGCATTCGAGTGGGTCGTTCCCGGCAGATTCGAGTGGTAGGCGGCGATCAGGATCGGGTTGCCCCGCTCATCGGTCAAGGGCGCGCCCGGCGTGAAGCGCAGGGAGTCGGCTCCGCGCACCTCGCGCGCCTCCAGAAGGACCACCTCCGGGGTCCGGTCGGTGGGCATGAAGGGGGCCTGGGAGGAGGATTCCAGGCCGGGCGGCATGGGCATGAGCCTCTGGGGCGAGGCCTCGGCCCCGCCCGAGAGCCCCCCCAGCATCCCGGCCGTGGCCAGGGTGAGGGCGGCGGCCTTCCCCACCAGGGGCAATTCCCAGTCCAGGGGCGGCCTCACGGCGCGGAATGGTCGGGAAAGGCGCACCCGCACGGCCTCCGGCCGAAACCAGGAATGCGAAGAGCTCAAATCCCCCAGTTGGGCACGCAGGGCCGCCTCGCCCGACTGGGCCGGAACCCCGCCCCCGGGCCCGCGAAGCACCACTCTGAACTGTCTCATGGCAGGGAACCTCCTGAAATCCTGGTGCCTACTTGTAGGGGCGGGAATCGGTGTTGGTGTGGGGCACCAGGGCCGTATTCGCGTGCGCCGTGAAGGTATTGGCATGCGCCTTCAGAGGCGTGTTGGCGTGGGCCACGAACGTGTTGGCATGCGCCTTCTGGGGCGTATTGGCGTGGGCTACGAACGTGTTGGAGTGGGCCACCAGGGGCGTATTCGCGTGAGCCGTGAAGGTATTCGCGTGGGCCACCAGAGGCGTATTGGCGTGAGCCGTGAACGTGTTGGCATGAGCCTTCTGGGGGGTGTTGGCGTGGGCCGTGAAGGTATTCGCGTGGGCTTTGAGGGGCGTATTGGCATGAGCCGTGAACGTGTTGGAGTGGGCCACCAGGGGGATGTTGGCGTGGGCCGTGAAGGTGTTCGCGTGGGCCACCTGAGGCGTATTGGCGTGGGCCAGGAACGTGTTGGCATGCGCCTTCTGGGGCGTGTTGGCATGGGCAGTGAACGTGTTGGCGTGTGGAATTTCGGCGTTGTTGGAATGGGGGGTATAGGTGTTGGTATGCGGCGTCCCGATATTGTTAACATGGCTTACTGAGACACTGTTGCTGTGCGCCGTGTACTTCTTGATCCAGCCCCTCTGGAAGGTGTGGGGATGCGGTGCGGTGATGTCGGCCAGGAGCACCTGTCCCGACCAGCGGCCCGGCTCCACCAGCGAGCCACCCGGGTCCCCGGCCAGGGGAACCCCGACCCTGGTGGACTGGGGCCCCGCCACCAGGGCGGCCAGGCCGAAGGCCAGGAGCGCCGAGGCCGCCACCGCCTGGGCGGGGCGGGCCAGGACGGCCTCGAAGCCCCGAACCAGGGAACGAGGAGCCCGACGGGTCCGATTCCGACGACCTGCCAGCAGGCGGACCGGAAGAGCCGGGAAGCCGCGAACCCCCGGCGCCAGCAGGGCCTGATGCGCGGCGGCCAGGGCCTCTGAAGCCAGGGAAGCCCGCACCCCGGCGTCCTCGGGGATCGCCCTGCGGGGTTGCGGCTCGGACGCCTTGCGGAGCAGGCTGACGCTCAGAAGCAGGCGACCCGAATCCAACGGATAGAGGGTCCCGGCCGGCAGCGCGGAACGCCGTTCCCCAAAGGCCATGGCCGCAGCAGCGGCCACCGCCTGGCTCAGTCCGAGTGAGACGTCCACGTCCTGAAGACCTCCTTGCCTTCCCGAGCCCGCATGGAGCCGAGAAGGAGAGTTCGACCCAGCCGGGCGGGTCCCTTCACCACAGCCCCCCCGAAGCCTCGAAGCCGGCCCGGGGAGGGGTGGGGCGGGCCAGATCGGTGACGGGTGCCAGGGGGGCGGCGATGGCGCTGGCGCGGGGAGACGTCAGGTCCAGCAAGGGCGTGGTCCGCTGGCTGGTCCAGGTCACCATCGAGAGGCGCTGTTCCTGGGCTCCGCTGTACTTCATGCCGGTCAGTCGGGTCTCGAGGGTGAAGTAGTCCCGGTCCGTCTGAGGCCCCACACCGGGATTGGCCGTCGCCCGGAAATAGGACTGGGCGAAGCTGGGGGCCACGTTCTCGCCCGGCCTGGGGCCCACCAGGATGTTCTCGGCCACCAGGACCGTGTTGGTCCCATCGCTGCGGGTCAGGAAGTTGGTCGCGAAATCGATGCTGTAGGTGATGGTGACCAGGTCGGCGGGGGTGTTGTCGCCTTCGAAGATGGCGCGACGGAACTGCAGGTCCAGCGAGCGGGTCCCGGCCCCCCAGGTGTCGTAGGGGAAGCTGTCCTTCGTCGACTGGCGGAAATCCGAAGAGATCAGGTCCATGGCCGCGCGCAGGTCGCTGCGCAGGGCCGAGATGGCCTGGCCCTTCTGGAAGGTCTGCATCCCTCCCATCATCAGCCGGGTCAGCGTCAGGGTGAAGATCGAGAACAGGGCCACCGCCACCAGCACTTCCAGCAGCGAGAAGCCCACCGGGCGGGATGGCAGGGGTCTTCGCATCATCGTGGCCACTTCTCCAGCCTCATCAGGAATCGGACCCGGGTGCCGGTGGTCTTCGGGTCGTTGCGTGTCCAGGCGGGGTATCCATACTTTCCGGTGCCTTCTTGCATCAAGACCGAATCCGAATCCCATTGGCCGTCTGCCAACTGACTGATGTAACCGGAGTTGTTGTCTCCAGAGCCGTGGCGCCCGGTATAGTCGCCATCTGAGGCGATCAGCGGGTTGAGGAGATCCAGCCGCCACAGGTTGGAGGTATAGGCCGGGTTGGTGAACTGGGTGCCGGGGGGATGGATGGCGAGGATCTTGTTGCTCTCGGCGATGAAGCGCCCGGACGGGACCTGGAAGACGATCAGGACGTTGTCCATGCCGGTCCGGTTCAGGCCGTACCCCTGCATACGATTCTCATAGTATTCCAGGACGCCCTCTGAATCGACGTACTGGAAATAGTTTGGATGGAGGAAATTGGTCCGATCCTCAGCCCCAGTGCCATCCCCCAGCACTACCGTCGGCCCGGTGTCCAGGATCTCGGTCATGGTCAGGGGCAGCTCGTCGAGGACCGTGAAATTCTCAGGGAAGGGATACTCCCCCCCGTCCAGAGCGACGATGTGAATGAAATGAGCGCCTGAGGCCGGAATGGCCGTGGAACGCCCGCCGTCCAAAGTGCCCAGTTGCCCATCACGAATCGGTTTGCATCCAGGAGCAGGACCGTACGATGCGTTGTTCTCGTCGGTTAAGCCCCAGTCGATGGCCAGCAGGGCGTCGCCCAGCTTCTTGTTGGCCACGTAGGTGACCAGCTTGGCCTCGATGGCCCCCTTCTGGGCCAGGCTGTTCTGCCACTGGGCATCCTGGGCTTCGGCCACGGTCTTCAGAGGGCCTCGGACCGTGACCGTCACCCGGTACATCGAGGCGAATCCCCGCCACTGGGTCTTCCAGGCATCACTGGATTCAGGGTCCAGGATATGGGGGTACTCCAGGTACTTGGAAGGCTGCAGGTCCGCCACGGCGGTCCGCGGCTTGGGGGGATCGACCACGGGGATGCAGTGGACCCGATAGAAGAAGTTCCGCTCCGGGATCTGATCCGCCGAAAAGGCCCGGAAGTTCCCGTCGGTATTCACCTCGACGTAGGCCGTGCCATCGGGGTTGGGGGCATTGCGGTTCCCCCAGTACAGGTCGGGATCGCTCGGGGGGCCTCCGAAGAGGTGGTTGTTGCGCACATCCTCCATTTTTCGGGCCGCCAGCTCGTAGGCCGTGGTCTGGGCCGAGCTCTTGGCCGAGGCGGCGAAGCCCATGGGGAAGATCTGGAAGATCGTCGAAAGGCCCACCGCCAGGACGGCCACGGCCACCAGGATCTCCAGAAGGGTCACGCCCGACGGGCGCCTCTCCCCCCGGCTCAGCGGAAGCGCTCGTACCATCTGGCCTCCTCGATCTCAGCAGGTTCGGTCGTGGTGGTCAGGTTGTCTGTACCGGTATCCAGTCGGACCTCGGTGTACAGCGTGCGCTTCGAGCGCACCTTCCAGTCCGCGCTGGCCAGGTCGGCCCGTTCCAGGACCCCGCTCTCCCAGGACCAGTTCGCGGGAACCTGGCGGATCCGACCGACCGAGGTGATCCGCAGAAGCCAGAGCGTCGTGGAGCCCTGGACCGGGCTCACGGTCTGATGGACCTCGAAGGTGCCGCAGTGCAGATTGTTCTTCAACCAGGCATCCGTGAAGTCGTGCATCGGATAGAAGCTGAGGTCGTTGATCAGGACCCGTTCCTGGGGTTCCACCCCTTCCCCGACCAGGAGGTTGCAGATCTCTCCGGTCGTCATCCCATCATAGGAGAAGGAGGGATACAGGGCCATGTTGTGCTTGTTGAGCCAGGTGGCGTATTCCAGACCCGCCTCGGCCAGATAGAGCGTCAGGAGCGAATCCCCCACCGTCTGCGAAGAGCGGACGTCCCGGGCCGTCAGGTGGACGAAGGCCGAAGCGATGATCAAGAGGATCACCAGGACCATCAACCCCGAGATCAGGGCCACGCCCCGGGGCCTGGAAGACCGCAGAACACGGCTCATCAGCGGACCTCGACCTTTCCGTTGAGGTGGATGCGCACCGGAACGTCCACGACTCCAGGAGCCGAGACGGTGATCGTATAGAAGGTGATGTTGCCGAGACTGGCGTCGTCCAGGGAGGTCTTGGTGGTCTCGACCCAGCCGCCCCGACCGAAGACCAGCACCTCGCCCGAAGGGCTGAAGGTCAGCCCTTCCCGGGCCACGTTGATGCGCTTGTAGAGCTCGTCTTCGCCGCTGTGGGGATCCCGGACGTAGACCGAATACTGGACCTCGCTGTCCAAGAGAAGCCGGCACTCCTCCTCCAGGTCGATCGATCGCCCTTGGATATAGGTCAGCTCGGCACGCAACTCGTGGGCTGCCGAGTAGGCGCGCATGCGAGCCCGGTAGCGGGCCCAGGGAGGCGCGACGATCGCCGCCAGGATGGCCAGGATCGTCATGCTCACTGCCAGCTCCAGGAGGGTGAAACCTGCACTTCGCCGGGTTTTGCTGCTGGCCCGGATCATCGTTCCTCCTGCGCGGGGCTCTCGGTGGAGGCGCCGGGATCGGCCCCAAAGACCACTTTCGGTAACCTTAGCAGCCCCCGACGCGCTCTTCAAGGGTTCCCATCGCTCCCAGCCCCCTTTCGAGGTCGGTCTGCCGGGCCCTTTCCGACCCGAAGGCTCCAACCCTCCCGGTTCCCGGAGCCCGAGGCTTCCGGATGCCCCCCATGGAAAGACCTCCGACTCCGTGCTAGAATACCTCCATCATGCCTGATTCGAACCGCCCGGCGCGCCCCTTCCGCCCAGAAGGCTTCACCCTGCTCGAGCTCATGCTGGTCGTGGCCATCCTGGCCATCCTGGGCACGATCACCCTGGGCTACTTCCGCAGCCTGAACCGGGACGCCGAGTTCCAGCAGTGCCAGGCCAATATCGTCCTGATCAACCAGGCCATGGAGCGTTACAAGTCCGAGGCGATGTTCTACCCCGAGTCGCTCCAGCAGATCCTCTACGCGGAGTACGGGCTTCCCGAGCTTCCCCGGTGTCCGGGAGGCGGCAACCACCCCGCCGGCGGAGACTACGACCTGGCCGTGCCGCCGGGCGGGGAGCAGGGCTATCACTACCTGATCTACTGCACCGACCAGCGCCACAAAGGCAAGGCCCAGGCAGGCTACCCCCAGTACAACAGCACGAGCCAGAAGTTCCTGGAGGGTTAGGCGCCTGGCTCGAGGTACGGCGCCACCCACCTCTCCGAGGCGCTCTCCAGCCGGTCAGGGGACTGCTGGACTTCACGGTGGAGCCGATTCAGCGAGGCCAGGGTCAAGGGCCCGCGCTGCTCGCACTGCGCCCGGACCCACAGATCGTGGTCGAAGAGGATGGACTCGCCCAGGGCCAGCCCCAGATGCTTCAGGCTGAAGCCCAGATCCACCCAGGCGTCCAGGTTCTCCGGCTCCTGGTCCAGGGAGGCCATGAAGGCCCGGGCCGCCGCGGCCCAGTCCCCCGCCAGGTACTCCAGATAACCGGACAGCTCCCAGGTCCGGGGTTCGGGCCAACGCTCGACCCATTGCCGGGCCCGCGCACACAGGGGCTCGAGGGCCTGGGGATGGTCAAAGGCCCACGAGGCCAGGGTCTGGAAGAGCGTGTCCAGGCGCGCCGCCCCCTCTTCCAGGGGATTGGCCACCCGCGGCGGCAGGAGCCACCCCGTCTGGGCCTGGAACTCCGCCTCCAGGCTCCCCTCCTGAATCCATGTCTCCACGAGGTCTCCTCCGATGAAATCCTTCGAACTCGCCATCCTGGACCTGGACGGGACCATCCTGGACCCGGGCGCGGATCCCTGCATCGATCCGCGCGTCGTCCAGGCCGTGGCCCGGGTCCAGCAGGCCGGAACCCCGGTCACCCTGGCCACGGGCCGGACCCTGGACTACGCCCGCCCCCTGGTTCGACACCTGGGGATCCGCCTTCCTGTCGTGGCCTCCCAGGGGGCCGTGGTGGGGTGGGCCGAAACCGGGCAGATCCTCCACGAAGAGCCTCTGGATCGACCGACCAGCGACGAGGTGATGGCCTGGGCCCGCCGGGCCCGCCACGTGGTGGCCCTGTACGTCCACCGCCGGGGTCACCCCTTGCGCGTGTTGCAGAACCGGGAGGCCCGCGAGCCGGAGTACTACGACCACCTCTTCGGAACTCCCCGCTGCCTGGTTCCCCTGAGCCCGCTGGCGCCCGACGAGCGGGTCCTGAAGTTCATCGCCGTGAACCCGCCCGAAGAGCCCGACCTGAAGTCCTGGCTGCGAAGGCGCTTCGGGGACCGGGTCTGGCTGACCCGCACCCATGCCGACCTGTTGGAGGGGACCTCTCCCGGAGTGGACAAGGGCTCGGGGGTGGCCCGGCTTCTGGAACACCTGGGCATCCCGCCCCGGCGGGTGCTCTTCATCGGGGACAACGAGAACGACCTGCCGGTCTTCCGCCTGGTGGGAACCAGCGTCGCCATGGGCACGGCCCCCGAGCACGTCCGGGCGGCCGCCGCGTGGGTCGCTCCGCCCCTGGCCGAGGCCGGAGCGGCCCTGGCCCTGGAGCGCTACCTGCCCACGGAAGGGCCCTGAGGACTCAATCCTGTTCGAACTGGACCAGGAAGGGGTGCTCGGGGGCGAACCCGTCCGAGCGCGCCTGGATCCGGTCCACCAGCTCGCCCTGGCGGAAGACCCGGACCGTCTCGCCCTCCAGCTCCAGGGCATCCCCTTGCGCCAGCCGGGCCAGCAGGGCCTGCCCCTCGAGGTCCCCGTCCGGGTAGTAGGCCGCCCGGTATTCCAGGCGATTCCCCTGCAGGGTCCCGTCGAAGACGTAGTGCTTGCGCTCGTAGAAGACCAGGGCGGGAAGGCGAAGGTGACGATCCACCTGGCGAACCAGCTCGGGTTCCCGACGGGCCACCTCGCTTCGCAGCCTGCCGGCCAGATCCCGGGTGGCCGGGCAATCCCAGCGACAGGGCATGTGGTAGATGTAGGAGTAGGTGCGATCCTTGGTCAGCGGATTGCACAACCAGGACCTGGGCCGACCGTGCGACTCGCGGTGGATCTCGGCCAGGAAGCTGTAGCGGCTCCAGTCGTTGCGCTCCCGGAAGAAGCGGATGCAACACTCGGGATACCCCAGCAGCCGGCCATAGCTCAGGATGTCGGCGTAGGGAGGCCACAAGACCCGATCCTTGACGATCACCGGATACCACATCCCGTGACGCAGCAGTTCCCGATCCCGGCTGAGGAAGACGTGCAGGCGCGCCTGGGCGCGGGCCTTCTCGGGAAGCGCGGCCCCGATCGGCAGACCCAGGGCCACCGTCGAAGACAGGGTCTTCCCGCCCATGGCCCGCGCCTCGGCCTTTTCCCTGGGGATCAGGATCTTGGTCACGTCGGCGCGCACGTGAAGACCATAGGACCGGCACATCTGCCGGTATTCCTCCATGCGCGAGGCGGGGATCCAGTCGTCCATGAGCGGCTTGAATCCCAGGACGCAGGCCATGAACACCAGAAGCTGCCCGCTGTCCTGGTGGAACTCGAAGAAATCCCGACAGAAGCTGCGGGGACGATAGGTCGCGAAGAACGGGGGGTCAGCGGACATCCGGCCTGGTCAAGGCCCAGGGCCCGAAGCGCAGGATATCCACCGTCCCACCCAGGGGATCGATCCGGAAGGGGACGGCCAGCTCCATCTGCTTGTTGGAGTAGGCCGCGGGCAGGAAGAAATCCCGGGTCGTCACCCGCAGCAATCCGGTCCCCGAACGCACGGGCACCGCCACGGAGTACCAGGGCCCCGTCTGAGCCTGCAGCCCGCGCTCGCCCAGTTCCAGGTTCACGAACCCCCAGGGGCCGGAGGACATGGAATAGCGCATGTTGACGGTGAAGGCGTGGGCCTGACCGGTCGCCAGGGAGCCAGCCTTGGGAAAGAAGGAGAGGACCTGCAGCGAGTCCCGGACGGCCGGCGCCTTCTCGGCCCGGACCGAGAGCGATCCCCGCAGGAAGTTGTGGCTGGTGGCCCAGGCCAGCTCCTTGCCGGCCTCGTCCCGCAGATTGACCACCACCACGACCTGGGCATTCTTCTCGGCCACGGACTTCAGGCTGACCGGGTCGGTCTGCAGGCTCAGCTTCCGGGTCCCCCGCGCGACGGTCTTCTCCAGGGGCGGTGCCAGAGGCTCGAACCCCGACCCCTCGCCCCCGGGGCGGAGGCGGAAGGCCCCCACGCGAAGCTTCCCGCGGGCGGTCGACTTCAGGGTGCTGGAGACCTCGAGGTGGAAGGGGACCAGGACGGGGGTGGGCAGGTCTGCGCCCGTCCGGGGCGTGATCTTCTCGATGCGCACGAAGTCCTGCCCGGTGTGGCTCTTCTCGTTGCTGCACAGGCCGACCGAGCTGGCCAGCAGCCCCACTCCGAGCACCGCCGACCACACCAGCATGGTCCATCGAGTCGTGCGCTTCACACCGCCTCCTGCTCCGACCCTTCCTCCCGGGCCGTCCGAGATCGCCGGATCGACGGGCCCTGGGTTCTCTTCCCCGGCGGCGGATTCCTCCCCCGCCCACCTCGACAGGATGGCTATAATACTGGCGTGAGCCGCGTTCTTCCGCTCCTCCTCTTCCTGGCCCTCCTGGCGGCCTGCGCCTCCCACCCGCGCCCGGAGTCGCCCTCCCCTTCCCCATCGGCCTCGACCCAGGGGCCGCTGCTCCTCGAAGAGGTCACCTGGAAGCTCCGCTGGGAGATCTCCTACCTCAACTCGGGATCCAGCCCCGCCTCGGTCCGCGTCGAGATGCCACTGCCCCAGGACCGGGGGACCTGGCAGAAGGTCCGACACACCGCCCTGGACCCCGCCCCGGATCAGCAACTGACCGACGCCTTCGGAAACCGCCTGGCGATCTACCAGTGGCGGGAGGTGCCCGCAGGCGCCTCGGTCCAGGCCCGGATCGAGACCGTGGTCCAGCGCCGGGGGGCCGCCTTCCGTCCCGACGCCAGCCGGGCCCGTTCCCCGGGCGGCGGCCCCTCGCGATTCCTGATCGCCGAACCCGGGATCCTGGCCGATGACCCGGTGATCCTCCAGACGGCTGCCCAGGTGATCGGAGACGAGCCCAACCCCTACTATCGCCTGGTCCACCTGTACGATTTCGTCCGGGGCCTGGACTACCAGTTGACCCGCCCCTCCCAGGACGATCATGAGTCCCTGGCCTCGCGGGTGGTGCAGTGCTCCGACGCCGCGGGGTTGCTGGTCAGCCTCGCGCGGGCGGCCGGGATCCCCGCCCGTTACGTGGCCGGGGTCTTCCTGCGTCCCGAGGCTCCCCGACTGCGGGTCGCCCACGCCTGGGCCGAGGCCTGGATCGAACCCTTCGGGTGGTTGCCCCTGGATCCCACGATGGGTCGATTCGCCGACACCCGCACGACCCGGCTGGGACAACTGGACCCGGCCTACGTGGTGGCCTGGGAAGGTCGGGGAAGCCGCGGATTTGCGGTCGAAGGGGCCGAGGATTCGGAGGTGGACCTGGTCCTCCATCAGGAACTCGTCTCGCGCAGCGCCCCCTCCACCCCTTCCCTGACGGTCCCCTCGCTGCTGGGCTCCCGGGACCTGACCCCGATGCTGCCGCAGGGCCGGGCCCGGGAGCTTCTCGAGGAGGGGATGCATCCCGCCACCGACCCGTCCCGGCGCCTCCGACTCTTTCGCGAGGCCCTGCAGCTCGAGCCCGAGTCCAAGACCCTGATGCGCGCCCTGGTGGGCGCCCTCTCCGAGAAGGCAGCCCGAAAGAACCTGGACGCCGAACTCGCCGGGCGCCCTTCTTCGCCCAACACGCTCTACGGACGCGGCCTGCTGGCCCTGGAGGAGGAGCGCTGGTCGCAGGCCGAGGACCTTCTGCTGCAGGCCGGAGAGGACTTCCCCGTCCAGCACGCCCTGGCGGATCTCTTCATGAGGACCTGCCAGCCCGTCCGGGCAGCCCAGGCCCTCTCCCTGGCCACCCGCCAGGCGGTGACCTTCCGGCTGGCCCAGGGCGCGACGCTCCTCTTCGCGGATCTGGGGGATTGGGCCGGCCTGGCCCGGGTCGCCGAGGAGGCTGCCGGGATCTATCCGGCCAGCCCCGAGTTCGAGCTGGCCCGCGCCCAGGCGCTCTTCCGCCTGGGCCACGAGGCCGAGTCCGAGACGCTCTTCGCGAGGATGCGCATCGCCCGGCCCGGAGACGGCCTGCCCGACGCGGCGCTGGGCCTCCTGCACCTGGAGAAGGGCCGGCCGGACCGCGCCCTGCAGCTTCTGCGGCGGGGCCTGCGCTCCCGGCTGGAACCCTCCGAACGCGAGTTCTTCTCCGAGCTGGCCCGCCAGATCCAGGAGATCCCCGAACCGGAGGCGCCCTGAAGGCCCGGGCCGAGGCCCAGGATCAGACCCTGGAGGCCCTGGAGTCTTTGAATCGGCTGGAAGGGGATGGTATATTACCTGGACAACCGGCAGGGCCGGAACCAGGAACTGGCCTCGAGGGCCAGGGAGGACAAGACTTGAAGCGCTACGTCGTCGTCGGTGCGGGCGCCGCCGGACTGACCCTGGCCTACCTCCTGACCAAGGCGGGCCTGCCCGTCACGGTGGTCGAGAAGGAATCCGAGGTGGGCGGCCTGGCCCGCAGCTTCCACTATGACGACTGGCACTTCGATATCGGGCCCCACCGGTTCTACTCGGCCAATCCCGTCGTGGGGAACTTCCTGCACGAGGTGATGGGCGACGACTTCCTCGAAATCTCGCGCACCTCCGCCGTGCACTTCATGGGTCACTACCACTCCTGGCCCCTGCGCCTGGAGACCCTGCCCAAGCTCCCCCTGGGGATCGCGTTGCGGGCCGGATTGGACCTGCTGGGCAAGTCCGCCCGGGCCTCCGAGACCAGCGCCTCTTTCGAGGACTACGTCCTGCGCCGCTACGGGCGGACCCTGTATCAGACCTTCTTCCGGGACTACACCGAAAAGTTCCTGGGAATCCCCGCCTCGGACACCCACCAGAACTGGGCCAAGGTCGGGGTCGAGCGCGCCACCATCGACGAGAAGGTCAACACGGCCTCGCTGGCCGAGATCTTCAAGCTGATGCTGATCCCCAAGCCCCGCGAGCTGAACTTCCTGTACCCCCGGCGCGACGGGGTGCACGCCTTCTGGAGGCGCTGCGCCGAGAAGGTCGTCGCGGCGGGCGGAGAGATCCTCACCGGCAGGGTTCCACTCAAGCTGGAGACCGGACCCGGGGGCCTCGAGCACCTGGTCCTGGACGATGGCCGGGTCCTGGAATGCGAGGTCCTGGCCTGGAGCGGAGCCATCCCCGAGCTGGCCCGGATGCTGGGCCGGCCGGCACCGAACCTGGCCTATCGCTCGCACGTGATCTACAACCTCCTGCTGGAGAGCCCCCCGGTGCACGACTACCAGTGGTGCTACTTCGGGGCCAAGGACCTGGTCTTCTCGCGGCTCTCCAATCCGGCCAGCTTCTCGCCGCAGACCGTGCCTCCGGGGCGGGGGGGCCTTTGCCTGGAGATCCCCTGCCAGGAGGGAGACCTTCTGTGGGAGGACCCGGCCCGCGTGCGCCGGCAGGTGGTCGAGGATCTGCTGCGGGTGCAGGCCATCCGGGACGAGGCGCAGATCCAGGCCATGAAGATCGAGAGGGTCCGGGACGCCTACCCGGTCTACCACGTGGACTACCCCGGAAGGCTGGACCGGGCCTTCGAGGATCTGCAGGGTTTCTCCAACCTGCACCTGTTGGGGCGGACCGGGCGCTTCTGGTACAACAACATGGACCACTCCATCGAGAACGCCTACGCCCTGGCCACCGAACTCCTGGACGGGATGACCCAGGCCAGCGACCGGACCCGGCGGGTCCGGGAGGAACTCCAGGCGGCCCGCCCTCCGGCGACGCCCGAGCCTGAACCCGCCGTGGCCAGGGCCTGAGCCGCATGAGCCGATTTCCGCTTCCCCTGCCCCGCTTCGAGCTGGCCCTGGAGCCCTCCGATCTGGCCTGGGCCCTGGGCCGGATCGGACGCCACGGCCCGGAAGACCTGGCCCGCCTGGAGACCGAATTTGCCCGGCACATCGGCCTGCGCCGGGCCTTCTTCGTCCCCTCGGCCCGCCTGGGGATGTACCTGGCCCTGAAGGCCCTGGGCCTGCCCGAAGGGGCGGTCGTCCTCCTGCCGGCCTGGACCCATCCCTCCATGCCGGCCACGGTGGTGGCGGCCGGCCTGATCCCGCGGATCGCCGACATCGCCCGCGGAACCTGGACCATGGGCCGCGAGCAGATCCCCGAGGAGGCCTGGCAGGACGTCCGGGTGGTGGTCGCCACCCACATGTACGGCTGCCCGGCCCCGGTGGCCGAGCTGGCCGCCGAGGCCCGTCGGCGCGGAGCGATCCTGCTGGAGGACTGCGCCCAGGGGCTGGGGGCCCGATCCGGAGAGATCCCGGCTGGAGTCTCGGGAGTCGCCAGCTTCTACTCCTTTGCCCTGACCAAGAACTTCACCACCCTGGGTGGAGGGATGGTGGGCGTCCAGGATGCCGATCTGGCCGAGAGGCTGGAGGAGCTTCTGGGGGACGCCCCCCTCTCGGCGGACAAGACCGCCGTGCCCACGCTCCTGAAGGCTGTGGCCTTCCGCGTGGCCACCGCCCGGACGCTCTTCGCGGCCGGGGTCTATCCCGCCCTGGCCGCCGGCTGGCTGGGCGCCGGCCGCGACCTGCTGCACCCCCTCTTCGAGGAGCGCTTCAGCGTCGAGCCTCCCCGTTCGACAGGCCGACCCTCGCCGCTCCAGGCGGCCCTGGGACTGCGTCTGCTCCCCCGCCTGGAGGAGCACAACCGGCGCCGCGCCGCCAACGGTCTGGCCCTCCTGGAACGGCTGAAGGCGCTGGACCTTCCCGAACTGGGCCTCCCCGAGATTCCGACCGGGGGCCGGCACCTCTTCATGAGCTTCGTGGTCACCTGGCCCGAACGCCAGGCCCTGGCACGCGAGCTCTTCCGGCTGGGGGTCGACTCCTCGCCGGGGTATCTCCGCCCGGTGACCCGGGTGGGCGTCCTGGCCGGCCGGGTCGAGCAGTTCGGCCCCTGTCCCGAGGCCGAGCGCCTGGAGGCCCGGCAACTGCACCTGCCGATCTACCCCGGCCTGAGCGAGCGCGATCTGGACCGGATGGCCGACGCGGTGGGCCGAGCCGCCCGGGTTCGCCCCTCCACCATGAAGCTCTCCACGATGATGGGGTGGACTACCCCCTCTTCGCCATCCTCTCGACCAACAACACCTGCCAGTCCCGATGCCGCTACTGCCGGATCCCCTCCCGGGCCCAGAAGGAGATGAGCACCGAGCAGATCCTCGGCCTGATCGACCAGATGGCGGAGATGGGAACCCAGAGGCTGGGCCTTTGGGGCGGAGAACCGCTGCTGCGCCCCGACATCACGCGGATCGTGTCCCACGCCCGGCAGAGGGGCCTGTACGTCACCCTGGACACCAACGGCTACCTGCTGCCCGAGCGCCGCGAACTGCTCGACCACCTCGATCACCTGATCGTCTCGCTGGACGGGCCGCAAGAGGCCCACGACGCGAACCGCGAACCCGGTTCGTGGAAGAAGGTCATGGCGGCCCTGGACTGCATCCCGCCCGGACGGACGGTCTGGACGATCACCGTGCTGACCCGCCACAACCTCGAGCACGTGGACTGGATCCTGGACGAGGCCGATCGCAGGGGCTTCGTGCCCACCTTCCAGGTCCTCCACCACAACGAGCTCTTCGGGATCAACGACGAGTTGCGCCCCTCCGCCGAGGAGTATGCCCGGGTCCTGCAGCACCTGGCCGAACAGAAGCGCCGGGGTCGCCGGATCGGCACCTCCGTGGGCTGCTTCGAGCACCTGGCCGCCTGGAAGGACTACCAGCGCAACACCTCCACCGAGGGCGGCCTGGGCTGGAAGAAGTGCTGGGGCGGCAAGTTCTTCGTCAACATCGACACCAACGGGGACCTCTATCCCTGCTCGCTGACGGTGGGCGATCTGCCGGCCCCCAACGCCCTGGAACTGGGCTTCTCCGAAGCCTACAGAAGGGTGGCTCCCCCACCCTGCCAGTCCTGTCTGGCCACCTGCTACTCGGAGTACAACCTGCTCTTCTCGTTGAACTTCAGGACCATCCTGCAGTGGGTCCGGGCCCTGGGCCGGAGAGCATGACGTGAAGGTCCTGCTGGTCAACCCGCCCCGCGAGCACAGCATCTCTTCTGAGGTGCCGACCTCGGTGAACGCCGAGGTCAACACCATGCCTCCCCTGGGCCTTCTGTACCTGGAGGCCTGGCTGGCCAGCCAGGAACGCCACGAGGTGCGCATCCTCGACTGCCTGGCCGAGGGGTGGGACGGGGCCCGACTGGAAGAAGAGGTGCGCCGGGAAGCCCCCGATCTGGTGGGTCTGACGGGCCACACCCACGACCTGGTGGACATGCTGGAGATCTCGCGCCGGGTCAAGGCCCTCTCGCCCGAGATCGCCGTGTGGTGGGGCGGGCCGCACGTCTCGGACTTCCCCTCCCAGACCATGCACCACCCCGAGGTGGACGGCTGCATCCCGGACGAGGGCGAGCAGGCCTTCGCCGAGGTCCTGGACTGCCTGGCGGAGGGTCGCGAGCCCACCCAGGTGGCCGGGGTCCTCTTCCGGTCTCGCCGGGGAGAGGTGATCCAGACCCCCAGGCGAGCCCCGATCCGGGCACTCAATACGCTCCCCTTCCCCCGTCGAAGCGTCCTGGACTACCGGAAGTACTCCTACGTCCTGGGGAGCCGGGCCATCGCCACCTCGCTTCTGACCAGCCGGGGCTGTCCCTACCACTGCAGCTTCTGCAACACTCCGGGCCGCGGCTCCTGGAGGTCGCGCAGCGCCCACAACGTGGTGGACGAGATGGAGCAGTGCGCCGAGCTCGGGATCCACGAGATCTACATGGTGGACGACACCTTCAACGTCCAACCCGAGCGGACGCTGGCCATGTGCGAGGAGATCCGCCGCCGGGGTCTCAAGGTCAACTGGAACTTCCGGGCCCGGGTCAACCTGATCACCCCCGAGACGGTCCAGGCCGCCCGCCAGGCCGGGTGCACCCGGGTCCACGTCGGCGTCGAATCGGGAACCGACGAGGGGCTGAAGATCCTCAACAAGAACCTGGACACCGCCCAGGTCCGCCAGAAGTTCCGGATCCTCAAGGACTCGGGGCTGACCACGGTGTGCTACTTCATGATCGGCTGTCCCCACGAGAGGACCCGGGACGACGTGCTGGCCACCATCGACTTCGCCCGCGAGCTGGACCCGGACTACGCGCTCTTCGGGGTCTTGACGCCCTACCCCCGGACGGCCCTGTATGAGGAGGGCGTCCGCCGAGGCATCCTGGATCCCGGGCACTGGGAGAGGTTCCTGCTGGAGCCTCGCGCGGATTTTCGCCCCCAGGTCTGGACCGAGTTCTTCAGTCCCGAAGAGCTGGGCGAGTTGTGCGAACTGGCCTTCAAGCGCTTCTACCTGCGGCCTCGGCAGATGCTGCGCAAGCTTCTGGAGATCCGGAGCTTCCAGGATCTCTCCCGGAAGCTCAAGGCCGGCTGGGGCATCGCGAAACTCTAGAAGCCATGAGATACCTGCCTCTGGCCCAGGCCCTCCTGACCCGCCGGGTCCCGGTGTACGTGCACTACGGGATCACCCACCGATGCAACCTGCGCTGCCGGATGTGCGGGCTGTGGAAGATCGGCAACCGACACAGCGAGCTCGAGCTTCCCCAGATCCGGCAGGTGGCCCGGAACCTTCGTCGACTGGGCACCGCCGCCATCTCCCTGGGTGGAGGCGAGCCCTTCCTGCGACCGGATCTGCCCGAGATCATCCGGGCCTTCTCGGACTCCGGAATCGAGGTCCGGGTCCTGACCAACGGCCTGGTCCGCGACCCGGATCTGCTGCGCCGGGTCCAAGAGACCGGGCTCCGCCACATCTCCTTGTCCCTGGACACCCCGGATCCAGCCCGCCAGGCCGACATCTGCGCCCGAGAAGGGGTCTGGGAGGGGATCCTGGAGGCCGTCCGCCACTGGGCGGAGCATCTGCGCCCCCGACGGGGCCTGGGCGTGCTGAACTGCGTCGTGACCCGGCTGAACTACCTCGAGCTTCCCCGCATCGTGGAACTGGCCGAGGCCTTCGGCTTCTACGCCTCCTTCGTCCCCTTGGAGCTGCACCACTACCGGGATGCGGATCTGGGCTGTCGCGAGGCCTTCCACGACATGCCCTTCACCGCCGAGGACCATCCCCGGCTGGACGCCGCCTTCAACGAGTTGATCCGGATGAAGGCCCGGGGGCGACGCATCTTCAACTCGACCCCCTTCCTGGAATACACCTTGAGGTATCTCAAGGGGAAGCCCACCGGATGGCGCTGCCGGGCCGGCTCCTTGAGCTTCTCGCTCAGCCCCGAGGGCCTCTATTCGATGTGCCATCGCTTCCAGGGCACGGGACGCTTCGGGACCGAGCAGGTCTCGGCCGCCGACCCCGACTTCGTGGACTGGTTCCTCGAAGAGCACGCGGCCCGCGAAGCCGAGCGCGTGGCTTCGAAGTGCCAGTCCTGCTTCCGGCCCTGCTGGCAGGAGGTGGCCCTGGCCTTCACCCACCCGCGCGCCTTCCTCGAGGCCGCCGCCCTGCGCCGACCCGGCCCGATTCCAAAGGGCCTTCCGGATCCTCGCCAGCTTGTGGACCCGGCCCATCGGAGAGGTCCGGCATGAGCCATCCGTGGGCTCCCGAGCAGGGTTGGACCGCCCCCCCCAGGACCTTCCACGTGGCTCTCGTGGCCCTCTACAGCGTCGAGAACGCCGGGCTGCGCTATCTCTCGGCCGCCCTGCGCCGCGCGGGCTTCCAGACCACCCTGGTCTTCCTGCGCGACTGGGTCAACAACCGACTGGAGATGCCCTCTGAAGAGGACCTCCAACTGGCCCTGGAGATCCTTTCCCAGAAGAAGGTGGACCTGATCGGCCTGGGATTCATCTCCAGCCTGCACGGGATGGCCCGCGAACTGACCCTCAGGATCCGCTCCGAGTTCCCCAAGACCCCCGTGGTCTGGGGCGGCATCCACGTCACCTCGGCCCCTGAGGACTGCCTGCATCAAGCCGACTATCTGTGCCTGGGCGAGGGCGAGGCGGCCCTGATCGACCTGTGCGCGCGGCTGCACGAAGGGCTTCCGACCACCGACATCCCCAATATCTGGGCATGCCGGGACGGGGAGGTCCATCGCAACCCGGTGCGCCCCCTGATTCCGGACCTGGACGTGCTTCCCTGGCCCGACACCGACGACTTCAACAAGCACTATATCGAGAACGGCCGGGTGCGCGTCGAGGAACCCTGGAAGCGCACGGCCGAGTACCGCATCTACCTGTCCAGGGGCTGCCCCTACAACTGCTCGTACTGCTACGTCTCGATCCTGCGCGACCTGTACGGCGAACAGCAGACCCCGTTCTACCGACACCGTTCGGTCGAGCACGTGCTGGGCGAACTCGAGAGGGTGCGCGAGACCTTCCCGCGCCTGGCCCGGGTCAAGATCGACGACGACACCTCCTTTGCCTTCCCCGAACCCTGGATCGCCGAATTCTGCGAGAAGTATCCCCGCCGCATCGGGGTTCCCTTCGAGTGCCTGCTGATCCCGCCCATGCTGCGAGAGAACCTGCTCACCCGCCTGAAGGCGGCGGGACTGGTGCGCGTGCAGACGGGCATCGAGACCGGCTCGGCTGAAGAGAGCCGAACCATCCACAACCGCACCCCGGGGAACCAGGCCATCCTGAAGTTCGGCGAACTGAACCGGAAACTGAAGATCTCGGTCGTCTACGACGTGATCGTGGACAACCCGTCGGCCACCGAGGAGATGAAGGCCGAGACGGCCCGCTTCCTCCTGGAGATCCCGCGTCCCTACGACATCTACTTCTACTCGCTCAACTTCTTCCCGGGCACCGCCCTGACCCGACGGCTCCTGGCCGAGGGGGTCCTGCACCCCGACCAGGTCGAAGGGCGCAACTCCAAGGCCTGCCAGCAGTTCCGGGTCTCGATGGACTGGCCGCGAAGCCCCGAGGACAAGTTCTATCTGGCCCTGTACTGCCTGGCCAGCAAGTCCTTCATCCCCAAGGGCTGGATCCGCCGGATCCTGGAGAACCGGACCTTCTGGAAGAGGTACTGGAAGCCGCTCTTCTGGCTGGCCTGGCTGGCCAACCTGGTCAAGATGGGCGGAGTGGCCCTGCGCTACCTGCGGGACGGCGAGCTGACCTGGTTCAAGATCCGCCAGTATGGGGATCTTCGCAAGCTGATCAGCCAGTAGCCGCTGCGGCATGCCGAGGGCTGGAGAGAGGACCTGCGCCGGCTCCTGGAGAACCCGAAGGCGTTCGTCCAGGCGGTTCCGTGGTCTTCTGGGCGAGAAACCTTCGAACGGAGGATCCGACGAATGCGGTCGCTTCTCAGACGGGCACTTCCGGTCAAGATCAAGATCCTGTCGACACTCCCGGCCCTGGGCCTGTTGCTGGCCATGACGGCCTGTGGTCCCAAGCCAGCGGAGCCCCCGGCGCCCCCCTCTCCGGCAGGCCCTCCACCGCAGACGCAGGCTTCCCCCGCCGAGACGCAGACGGCCGCCACCGACCCTCAAGCCGCGGCCCCCGGCCAACCGGGCGCACCCGAACCAGGCAACACACAGCCCGGCAACCCGGCCGCCCCGGCACCCGAACCAGGCAACCCGCAGTCCGGCAACATGGTCGACGCGGCTCCTGGCGACACCACGGACACGGCCGTCCTGTTCGTCCGCAAGATTCACGCACATTGGCAGGGCGTCAACACCGAGGCCCTCCTGCTCCGAGCCCTGGAGGTCTACCAGCAGCGCAGCAAGGACGGATTCCTGCAGTTCCAGTCGGAAAAGGGAATCCAGAAGGTCAAGATCGAAAAAGAAGAGCTGCAGATCGACGGACCGGCACCGGACTTCAGCCTGCGGATCAACGCCAACGCCCAGGTCGATGGTCAGACGCGGCAGGCCCACCTGGTCGTGATGAGGGACGAGAGCAAGAACTTCCACTTCGACAGCATCGTCCTGGTCGAGCCCGAAGGCAAGGTGTCCTACGGATGGTCGGAAGACGCCTCGGTCTGGGTCGCCGGCCAAGGCGCAAACCCCGATCCCGGTAGTGGTACGCTTCGTGAGGGAACTTCAAGCCCGGGCTCGTAGTACACGCACCGAGAGCCC
>JALHDH010000059.1:58721-63596 GCA_022839105.1 bacterium | reverse complement strand
TCCCTCGCTCCCGGCCAGTCTGCTCCCGAAGCCGGAGGCCGGACCTGGAGCGGCCGAGGAATCTGCCACCCCGGCTCCACCTTCCTTCCAGCGCGATCCCCGGTGGCCGGCCACGGCACCTCCCGCAACGCCCGATTCCCCCGCGGCGCCTGGCTCTAGCGGCGGACAGAGCGGACCATGCGGCCCGGCGCCCGACCTGGGCAGTGCGCGGACCGGGACCGAGGGCGCCGAAGTCGGAGCAGGCCAGGCGACGCCCGGCGACACGCAAGCCGCCCAGGAACTCCCCAACCTTCTGCGCGAAGCGCTCCCCCGCAGCCCCCGCAGGCTGACCCGTCTGGCCCGCAGGCTGCTGGCCTCGCGAGAGCGCCTGGAACTGCAGCGCGGTCGGATCCTGCGCCGGGTCCAGGAGGGAAGGCTGTACCGCGAGGCCGGGTTCCGCTCGTTCCGCGGCTGGCTCGAGAGCCGGGGGATCGCCGCCAGTACCGCCTTCCAGGCCACCGCCCGGGACCAGCGTCTGGATCGGCACGAACCCTTGCGCCAGGCGCTTTGCGAAGGGCGTCTGTCGCCCACCAAGGTGGACCTGCTGCTGCGATTGCCCCGCCGGGCCGATTCCGAGAACTGGGCAGCCTACGCCGAAGAGCACACCTGCCGGCGTCTGGAGGAGGCGGTGGAGGCCGCCCTGGTCCTGGCCAGTCGCTTCCCCGCCACCTGGAATCTTCGGTTGGGCGCCGCCCCGGGGGAGGAGGAGACCCTGGAGGAGTTCCGTCAGCAGGCCGGCCTGCAGGCTTTCGAGGCGACCTGCGAGGATCTGGCCCGGGCCTTCGAGCAGGCCGAGCCCAGCCGGACCGCCCCGGAAGGAGTCCAGACATCCGCAGCGCCCCCGCCGGCGCCCGCCCCAGAGGCTTCGTCGGGCGCGACCGCCGACACTCCCGAGACCGCCCCCTCCACCATTCGCCTGCGCCTGGTCCTGCCGGAATCCCTGGACTGCTTGCTGCAGGCAGCAGAAGCCCGACTGCGAGGAGACGCCGGCGAGGCGCTCTCGGGCGAGGAGTGCCTCTACGTGCTGTGCCTGGTCTTCCTGCGCCAGGCAGGTTCCGAGGATTCAGGCCAGAGTAGGGTGCGCCGTCAAGCCCTGGAGCGGGCCGGCTACCGCTGCGAGGTTCCGGGCTGCGTCTGCCGGACCAACCTGCATGTCCACCACATCCAGCGGCGCTCCCAAGGCGGGTTGGACGAGCTTCCGAACCTGGCCGTGGCGTGTGCAGCCCACCACCTGCGCCACCTCCACGGCGGCACGATGCGGGTGGAGGGTGAGGACCCGCGCACCCGCATCTGGGAGATCGGCCTGGAGGAGGGCGAAGCCTGGCGGGTCTGGTGTGACGAGCGCCTGGTCGACGGGGAGGCGCTGAAGTGGGAGGGGGAGGAGGGTGAGTGGCCCCCCGGCGACGACCGGGTCTGCGAGGCCACGCCCGAGTACCGGTGCGGGCCTGTCACCTCGGCTTCCGAGACCCGCGCCGCTTGAGGCTCCGCCTGGATTGGCGAACCGATATTCGCTGGCGCCCAGGGGCAGCACCCAATCTGACCCAGGCGCGTGACAGGCCTTTCCTGGGGCACAAGACGGAGCCAGGGTGGCCCCCCCGCGCCCTTCAGTCTCCCCGGTCGATCTCCAGGGCACCCGAGAGGTCCAGCCCCAGGGCACCCAACTGGCGCGGCCCGGCGACGGCCGGAACCACCAGGGTCTCGCCCAGTTGGGTGACCTGGTCGAACCCGGTATAGGGGACCCCTTCGAGGATCACGTGGGCTTCCGGGCAACGCACGGCCAGGTTCCGGTCGGCGGCAAAGCCCAGTTGCGAAAGGATCACCACCACGGACTGATCCACGTCCACTTCCTCCAGGGCCTGTTCCAGGGCCTCTTCGGGAGGGATCAGCGCGGTGTTGCGGGGAGGATCCGGCCAGGCCAGGCCGACCAGGGCCACGTCGATCTCGCCACAGCGCACCTTGTGGAGGCGGTGGAAGATCGAGCCCTCGCCCGAACCCCTCCAGTTGGAGGCCAGGAAGGGGAACTCGGCCAGGGCGGCCATCCTTTCCAGGGCCGAGCCGTCCGCCGCCTCGGCCCGACCCGGGACGGTGGCCGCGAAGCGCAGGTGGTTCATGACCTCGACCTGGGGAGCCCCCGCATGGGGGCCGGGGCGGGTCTGGCCGCTGAAGTCCCCGGTGTCCACCAGAAGCATCTGCGGGTTCTCGGCACGCTGGTTCTTGATGACCGTGGCCAGGTAGGGCAGGGATTGAAGGTCTCCCTGAAGGTTCCCCGTGTAGCGGATCTCCAGGCGCGTGGAGTCCTTCCATCCGATCCGGAACTTTTCACTCATGGTGCTGGCGCTTCGCCTTCCGCTCCAGGTTGCCTGCAGGGAAGGCCCGGGCCGGATGCGAAACCCCGAGAATTGCCATTCCGGAGGGGACCCATGCCTGAAATCCGTCGCATCGCCTTGTGCACCGGTGGGGGAGACGCCCCCGGCCTGAACGCCGTCCTTCGCGCGGCCGTGGTCAGCGCCCTGAATCGCGGTTGGGAGTGCCTGGGCCTGCGCGACGGCTTCAATGGGGTTCTCAGGCCCGAGGAGTATGCCGGCCGCGGCGTGATCCCGATGGGTCGCGAGACGGTCCGGGGGATCACCCACCTGGGCGGGACGATCCTCGGCACCACCAACAAGGGCAATCCCCTGAAGTTCCCCGTCCAGGGCCCCGACGGCGTCTGGACCGAGGTGGATCGGGGCGATGAGCTCGTCCAGGCCCTTCGGGACCTGGGTGTGGATGCCCTGATCTCGATCGGGGGCGACGGCTCGCTGGGAATCGCCCACGCCCTGGCCCAGCGCGGGCTGCGGGTGGTCGGCGTGCCCAAGACCATCGACAACGACCTGGAAGGGACGGTGGCCACCTTCGGTTTCGATACCGCCGTCGAGTTCGCCACCGAGTGCCTGGATCGCCTCCACTCCACGGCGGCGGCTCATGGGCGGGTCCTGGTGGTCGAGGTGATGGGACGCTATGCCGGCTGGATCGCCCTTCATGCCGGAGTCGCGGGCACCGCCGACGTGATCCTGATCCCTGAGATCCCCTACGACATCGAGAAGGTCGCCAACAAGATTCGCGATCGTCACGAGCGCGAGAAGAAGGCTTTCAGCATCGTGATGGTGGCCGAGGGGGCGCATCCCTCCGGAGGCTCGGTCTCGGTGGTGGGGCGCGAGGTCGGGCGCCTGGAGCGCCTGGGCGGGGCCGGCGAGAAGGTTGCCAGCGAGATCCAGGCCCGGACCGGTCTGGAGACCCGCTGCGTGGTCCTGGGGCACCTCCTGCGCGGGGGCTCTCCGAGCTCGATGGATCGCCTGCTCTCGCTGCGCTTCGGGGCGGCGGCCGTCAGGGCCCTGGCCGAGGGCATGACCGACATCATGGTCGCCCTGGACCCGCCCGTGGTCCGCTATGTCCCCCTGGAACGCGCGGTCAGCCGGATGAAGCGGGTGCCCCTGGATGGGGACACGGTGGTGACGGCCCGGGACCTGGGGGTCTCGTTCGGGGACTGAGGACCACAGGCCCTGGCGCCTACTCTCCCGGCATCACGCCCAGCTTGATGGCTTCGCCGTTGCTCAGGGTCTCGAAGATCCTGCGGAAGTCCGAGAGCGGGTGGATCCCGGTGATCAGGTCGGAGACCTGCAGGGCCCCGCTGGAGAGCAGGCGATAGGATTCGCGCACGGCCTCCGGGGTGAAGTGGAAGACGCCCTTGACGGTCAGGCCATCCATCAGCATCCGGTCCATGGGGATCTGGACCTTGCTGCCCGAGGCACAGCCTCCGAAGAGCATGACGTGGCCACCCCGGCGGGCCATGGAGATCGACTTCTCCCAGACCTGGGGGTGCCCCGCACACTCGATCACCACGTCGGCTCCGCGCCCGTCGGTCAACTGGCGGACCCGGTGGAGGACGTCCTCGTTGGCCTCGTCGAGGACCACGTCGGCGCCCAGGCGTCGGGCTGCGGCCAGGCGCATCTTGCGTCGGCCGACCATGACGATCCGGCCGGCTCCGCGCAGGCGGGCCAGCATCAGGTGCAAAAGGCCGATCGGCCCGGCCCCGATGATCACCACGGTGTCTCGCGAATCCAAAGGCAGGTGCTGCCCCCCGTACACCACGCAGGAGAGCGGCTCCAGGACCGCTCCTTCCAGGTAGGAGAGGTTCTCCGGCTTGGGGTACATGTTCTGGGCCACGATGTGGGCGGGCACCCGGATGTACTCGGCAAAGGCTCCCAGCATCATGGTGCGCATCGTGAAGTCGCACAGGTTTCCGAAACCGCGTCGGCAATGCGCGCACTCCCCGCAGGGGGCCGTCGGGGCCACCAGCACCGCCTGGCCCCTGTTGAACCGGGTCACTCCGGGCCCCACCTCCCAGACATCTCCCGAGAATTCGTGGCCGAACGGGGTGGGCAGCGGGAACTTGGGGTGGCCTCGACGATAGGTCTTGAGATCCGTGCCGCAGGTCAGGGCCGCCTGGATCTTGATGACGACCTCGCCGGGTCCGGCCTGGGGGGGATCCACCGTCCGGAGAGCCAGGCTTCCCGGGTTGAGCAGGACGAGTTGTTGCATGTTGACCTCAAGCTCCCTCCGGGCGGGTGGGAGTCGATGCGAGCCCAAGGGCCCGCGGAAGATCCCCGACGTCAAGGTGCGCCCGGAGAACCCCCGCTGGATTATACACGATCCATGAAAACAGGCGGCTCGTCAAGCATCGAGGGGGGGATCCCGGCACCCGGGCCCCGGCCTGGAAGCGGCCCGGCCTGGAAGCGGCCCGGCCTGGAAGCGGCCCGGCCTGGAAGCGGCCCGGCCTGGAAGCGGCCCGGCCTGGAA
>JALHDH010000059.1:1130-58705 GCA_022839105.1 bacterium | reverse complement strand
AGCGGCCCGGCCTGGAAGCGGCCCGGCCTGGAAGCGGCCTCATGAAGAAAGCCGAGCCACCGGAGGACCGGGGCTCGGCTCATGGGGCTTCAGGCGATCAGCGCCGGGCTTCCAGGTAGTTCTGGTTGGCCTGGTTCCAGTCGACCACGTGCCACCAGGCGGTGACATACTCCGGGCGCCGGTTCTGGTACTTCAGATAGTAGGCATGTTCCCAGACGTCCAGGCCCAGGATCGGGGTCTTGCCCTCCATGAGGGGATTGTCCTGGTTGGCGGTGGAGGTGATCGAGAGGCCCTTCTCGTCCAGGACCAGCCAGGCCCAGCCCGAGCCGAATCGCTTGGCGGCCGCCTCGCCGAAGAGGCGCTTGAAGTCCTCGAAGCTGCCGAAGGTGGCCTGGATGGCCTGCCCCAGTTCGCCGGTCGGTTCCCCGCCGCCCTGGGGGCTCATCAGGTTCCAGAACATCGAGTGGTTGAAGTGGCCGCCTCCATTGTTGCGGACGGCGGTGCGGATGCCCTCGGGCAGTTCCTCGAGGTTCGAGCAGATCCACTCCAGGCTCCTGCCCGCCGCCTCAGGGTGGCCCTGGAGGGCCGCGTTGAGGTTGTTGACGTAGGCGGCGTGGTGCTTGCCGTGATGAATCTGCATGGTGGCCGTGTCGATATGGGGCTCGAGCGCTTCGGGAGCGTAGGGGAGAGCGGGAAGGGTGAAGGCCTGTTCGGTGTGGGTGCTCATCAAGGTCCTCCTGGATCGATCACTTGGGGCGCGCCCCGGTCGGGCGTTCCCAGGTACTTCAGTCCGCCTATACCCCGGATTGCCTCCGGGAAAACTCCAGGCCAGATCGCGGGGATCGTTTCGGGAAACCGGATCCGGCGCCGGGAGAGGAAATGGTGTCAGCCCGACGGATCGGCCTGGACCAGCGCTTCCCCCGCTCGAAGTCCAGGTTCATCCCACCGGGCTGACATGATCATCCTAGGGCAGAGTCCTGCCAGAAGTTGTCAGGGGGCACCCGCCTCGAGGATCTTTTTCGTCGCCGCAACGAAGTCTTCGGCCACCTCCAGCCGTGCGCGGGGCGTGGTCAGGAGGCCCTCCTGCTGCCGGCCATGCCCCGTCCGGACCAGGATGGCTCGGCAACCCATCTTCAAGGGCCCCTCCAGATCGCTGAGCTTGTCGCCCACCGCCCAGGAAGCGGGAAGATCCAGTCCGAGTCGGGCCGTGGCGGCCTCCAGCATCCCGGTGGCCGGCTTGCGACAACGACAGACCATGCGATAGCGGGGAGGGCCGTGATCCGGGTGGTGGGGGCAGTAGTGCAGGGCATCGAGGCGCACTCCCCGGGCCGCGAGGCGTTCGATCAGGATGGCGTGGAGTTCGTGGAGGGTCTCTTCGCTCAGGAAGCCCCGGGCGATGCCGGCCTGGTTGGTGAGCAGGACCAGGGCGAAGCCGGCGTCCTGGAGGGCTTGAAGGGCCTCGGGAACGCCGGGCAGGATCCGGAGATCCTCGACCCGGCTCAGGTAGTGGACCTCCTCGATCAGGGTCCCATCGCGGTCCAGGAAGATGGCTGCGCGCATGGCCGGTCGGCTTCTCCACCAGGGGCACCAGGCCTGCCGCGCAGGAGGCCGGCCGCAGGGAGGGAACCAGCCCGCCGTGCGAATCCTGATCGACGGACGGATGTTTCGTGGCCGGATGCATGGCCTGGCCCGCTACGTCTTCGCCACCCTGCAGGCCATGGCCCGAATCGCCCCGGACTGGCATTTCGGGGTCCTGGAGCGGGAAGGCGCCTTCGCGGGCCTGGCCGCGGATCTGCCCAACATCGAGCCGGTGCCGGTGCGCTCCGACCCCTTCACCCTGGCCGAGCACTTCGAGATCCCCCGCCGGGTCGCCGAGTGGAATCCGGCCCTCTTCCACGCCCCGACCATCGCCGTCCCCGCGGGCTTGCGCTGCCGGATGTTGGCGACGGTTCCGGACCTGACTCCCTACCACTTCCCTCGCCGGGGCTGGGAGAGACTCTATTTCCGCTGGTTCCTGGCGCCGGCCCTGCGCCGGGCGCGAGGGGTGCTGGTCTATTCCGAGCACACCGCCGGGGATCTGGTCGAGAGCCTGGGAATCCCCCGGGCGAGGATCACGGTGACCGGGCTTGGGGTCGAGCCCGCCCTGGCCGAACCCGTGACCCCCGGGGCCTTGTCCGACCTTCGCGGGCGCCTGGGCCTGGAGGCGGGCTATGTCCTGTGCCTGGCCAACCCGAAGCCGCACAAGAACGTCCGGATCCTGCTGCAGGCCTGGGAGAAGGCCCGCCCGCAGGCGGACCTGGCCCTGGTCTGCGCGTCCGAGCCCTGGCTTGAGAAGGCCCTGGCCTCGGCACATCGGGTCCACCGGCTCGGACATGTGGCCGAGGAGGATCTCCCCGCGCTCTATCAGGGGGCAAGCCTTCTGGTCATCCCCTCCCTGTACGAGGGCTTCGGCCTGCCCGCTGCCGAGGCCATGTCGGCGGGGGTCCCGGTGATCGCGGCTCGTGCGGCCTCCCTGCCGGAGGTGGTCGGGGAGGCGGGCTGGCTCTTCGACCCCTCGGACCCCGCGGATCTGGCCTGGGCCCTGGCCAACCTGCTCCACGATCCCGAGCGCCGGACGGAACTCTCGCGCCGGGGCCGGGAGCGGGCCGCCCGCTGGACCTGGGAGGAAACCGCGCAGACCCATCTTCAGGCGTATCGTCAGGCGCTTCGGTAGGACAATCCGGCCCCGGCCCGAAATGGGCGCCCTTCGAGGAGGTCCTGTTTGCGCGTCCTTGTCACCGGAATCACCGGGATGGCTGGCAGCCATCTGGCCGAGTACCTGCTGGAGCATGTCCGGGAGGCCGAGGTCTTCGGCTCGGTCTGCCCTGGCGCTCCGACCGGAAACCTGGCCCGAATCCGCGACCGGGTGCACCTGGTGGAGTGCGATGTCCTGGAGTTGCCCTCGGTGGAAGCCATGCTGGCCGAATCCCGGCCGGATCGCGTCTTCCACCTGGCGGGCAGGTCCAGCGTCTCGCAGTCCTTCGATTCGCCCCGGGAGACCCTGCTGACCAACATCAACGGCCTGGTCAACCTGCTGGAGGCCCTGCGCCGTCAGAAGCCGGATTCTCGCGTCCTGGTCCCGGGCAGTGCCGAGGCGTATGGCCCGCAGGACGGCCTTCTCCGCGAAGACTCCCCCTTGTGGCCCGTCTCCCCCTACGGTCTTTCCAAGGCCATCCAGGACCTGGCAGCCTTTCAATATGCCCGGAGCTACAAGCTCCACATCGTGCGGACCCGGGCATTCAACCAGACCGGGCCACGCCGTTCCACCCTCTACGCCGAGGCGGATTTTGCGGCCCAGATCGCCCGGATCGAGCAGGGAGCCGAGGCGCGGATCCGGGTGGGGAACCTCGAGGCCGTCCGTGATTTCACCGATGTCCGGGACGTGGTCCGCGGATACTGGATGGCTTTGGAGAGCGGGGACCCGGGGGAGGTCTACCAGATCTGCTCGGGAATCGGGCGTTCGATCGGGGAGGTCCTGGAAGGCCTTCTGGCCCTGAGCCCGGCCCGTCCCCGGGTGGTCCGGGAACCCGATCGCCTTCGCCCCAGCGATCCTCCCAGGATCGTGGGGGACGGCTCGAAGTTCGGTTCGCTGACCGGGTGGAAGCCCGAGATCCCCTTCGAGCAGACCCTGGCCGATATCTTGAAGGAACAGCGGGACCTGGCGGGTGTCCGGTCCCAGAACCAGGAGAGTGACCCGTCGTGAATGTCTTGATCACTGGAATCACCGGATTCGTGGGCTCCCACATGGCCGAGTTCTGCCTGGAGAAGGGGGTGAAGGTCTTCGGGACCGTCCGCTGGCGCAGCCAGATGGACAACGTGGTGGGTTTCCAGGACCGGGTTCAACTGATCGAGTGCGACCTGACGGATGCCTCCTCGGTCCATCGGATGATCTCCCAGGTCCAGCCGGATCGGGTCTTCCACCTGGCGGCCCAGAGCTTCGTGCCGACCTCCTGGCACGCACCCCAGGAGACCCTCAACACCAACATCATCTCCCAGTTGAACCTCTTCGAGGCCCTGCGGGGGACCCCGACCCGGATCCAGTTGGCGGGTTCCTCGGAGGAGTACGGCCTGGTCCTGCCCGACGAGGTCCCCATCCGCGAGGAGAACCCTCTTCGCCCGCTTTCGCCCTACGGGGTCAGCAAGGTGGCCCAGGACATGCTGGGCTATCAGTACCACCAGTCCTACGGGATGCACATCATCCGGACGCGGGCCTTCAACCACACGGGCCCCCGCCGCGGGCATGTCTTCGTCGAGTCGAATTTCGCCCGCCAGGTGGCCATGATCGAGAAGGGGACCCAGGAACCGGTGGTGCGCGTGGGCAACCTCGAGGCCCGGCGCGACTATACCGATGTGCGCGACATCGTCCGGGCCTACTGGATGTCCCTGGAAGGATGTGTGCCCGGAGAGGTGTACAACATCTGCCAGGGCAACTGCTGGCGCATCAAGGATGTGCTGGAGTTCCTGCTCTCGTGCAGCAAGGTCCGGGTCCAGGTCGAGACCGACCCCGCCCGGCTTCGTCCCTCGGATGTCCAGGTGCTGCAGGGTGACGCCGAGCGCTTCCACGCCGCCACCGGCTGGGTTCCCGAGATTCCCCTGGAGAGGACCTTCGAAGACCTGCTGGACTACTGGCGGGCCCGGGTCTGAATCCCAGGGGTTGAGGTCCGGCCGGGAACCGGCCGGACCTCAACCAGGCCAGTGGGCGGTGGCCTTGAGGCCGGCAAGCCAGGCCCAGGTCTTCTCCAGCCCCTCGACGAGGGGAACCCTGGGGGTCCATCCCAGGAGGGTCCGGGCTCGGGTGATGTCCGGGCAGCGGCGACGAGGATCGTCCCCAGGGAGTTCGCGGTGCAGGACCCGGGCCCGAAGTCCCGTGATCTGCTCGGCCTTCTCGAGGAGTTCCAGGATGGTGAACTCGTCGGGATTCCCCAGGTTGATCGGTCCTGTCTGGTGGCTGTCGGTCATGGCCAGCAGGCCGGCGACCAGATCCGAGACGTAGCAGAAGCTGCGGGTCTGCTGGCCGCTGCCGTAGAGGGTCAAGGGAGTGCCATCCCGCAGGGCCACCAGGAAACTGGTGACGACCCGACCATCGTCGGGCTGCATCCTCGGACCGTAGGTATTGAAGATGCGCACGATTCCAACGGGGAGCCCATGCACCCGCCCATGGTGGATGGTCAGGGCCTCCGCAAAGCGCTTGGCCTCATTGTACATCGAGCGGGGGCCCACGGGGTTCACGCTGCCCCGGTAGTCCTCGGTCTGGGGATGGACCTCGGCGTCTCCATAGACCTCCGAGGTGGAAGCCAGGATGAACCGGGCACCGTGGGCTCGGGCCAGTTCCAGGGCGTGGCTGGTTCCCCTGGAGTTCACCTCCAGGGTCTCCAGGGGGCGGGCCTGGTAGGCCGGTGGCGAAGCCGGGCTGGCCAGGTGCAGGACGGCGTCGAAGCGTCCAGGCAGACTCAGCGGCCGACAGAGATCGTGCTCGAGCAGCTCCAGGGGCAGCCCCGTCAGGTTCTCCCTCCGGCCCGTGCTGAAGTCGTCCACCGCGACGACCTGGTCCCCCCGTTCCAGGAAGGCGCGGCACAGGTGGGAGCCGATGAATCCGGCTCCTCCGGTGACCAGTATGCGCATCGCGCCCCATTCCAGCCAGGCCCGGCTGTCCCTGCATCCGCTTCAAAGCTTCACCCAGATGCCTTCAGGCAGTCTCCGGATCAGGCCCTCGACCTCCAGGCGGATCAGCGTGGCCGCAACCTGCCCGGGTGGAAGCCCCGTCCGATCCACCAGCGCGTCCACCGGGGCGCCCTCGCAACCCAGGGCCCTGAGGATCGCGCCGGAAGGCCCGTCCGTCGGCCCCTTCCGCTCCAGGCGGAAGGACAGGTGGAGGCCCAGGGCGTCCAGGACGTCTTCCGCCGAGCGCACCAGGCCGGCGCCTTCGGCCAGGAGCTGCAGGCACCCCTCGCTCTGGGCCCAGCCGACCGGGCCCGGCACCGCCAGGACCTCGCGCCCGATCTCCTGGGCCAGATCTGCGGTGATCAAGGCGCCGCTTCGGCAGGTGGCCTGTACCACCACGACGGCATCGGCCAGGCCGGCCAGGATCCGATTGCGGGCCGGGAAACGCCAGGGTTCGGGCCCGGCCTTCGCGGGGTACTCGGAGAGGACTGCCCCGCAGCCCTCGATCTCCCGGCGCAGGCGCCGGTGCTCGCGCGGATACTGGATTTCGAGTCCGCATCCGAGGACCGCCAGGGTGGGCCCCCCTCCGAGGAGGCTTCCCCGATGGGCCGCCCCGTCGATGCCGCGAGCCAGGCCGCTGATCACCCGGATTCCCTGGCCGGCGAGATCCCGGGCCAGGCTCTCGGCGAAGGAGAGTCCATAGGAAGTGGCCCTCCGGGAGCCCACGATGGCCACGCTCTTGCGGTCCGGGGCCGTTTCGCTCAATCGGGAGGAGCCCCGGACGTGGAGCGCCAGGGGAGGAACATGCAGATCCAGGAGCCCGACGGGGTATTCCGGGTCCACGGGGGTGACGACCCGGATCTCCTGGCGCTCGCTGTCTTCGAGCAGGCACCGGGGGTCCCGAGAAGGCAGCTTTGCGGCGCGCCCCGAGGAATCCGCCAGGGTTCGCCAGAGCGCCCGGGCTGAGCCAAGGGCTTCGAGCTGCTTCCAGAGTCCCACCGGCCCCAGCCCAGGGGTGCGCGCCAGGGCCAGCCAGCAGGCTCGCTCCCAGGAGAGCTCCTCGGGCGGGGGGGGCAGGATTTGACGGGCCTGTCTCATGGTCGGGAGGGTGCCTTTCATCGGGGCCTCCGGCGGGCGGCGGGGGGCCCGCCCGCCAGAGGTTCAGGCCTGCTGGAAGGCCTGGACCACGCTCTGGCAGAGCCGGGCAGCCAGGTCCGGGTTCTGGAGCTCATAGACCAGTTGCCACGATCCGTTCACCTTGCGACCCGCCGAGGCCAGTTGGAACTTCCCGTCGCGTTCCTCGAGCTTCAGGCCCCGGAACACGATGCCTCCGTACTCGATCTCGGCCACAGCGCGGATGTGGCTGAAGTTCTTGATCCTCTGAAGACTCCTGACACGAATCTCCATGTTCTCGTCTCCCTTCGCCATCCTCGGGTCCGGCGCGCCCCTCCCCCCCGGGTCCTGGCGCCCGTCCCCCCTTCTTGGATTCTGGGCCTCCGGCGCTGCCAGGGTGTTTCCGGAGGATGGACAGGGAGTTTCCGGGATGTTTCCAGAAGATGAACCCGAATCTCGTCCGATCGGGTCCGACCCCTTCGAAGCACGCGGGGGACGGAGAAGACCGGAAAATCAGGAGGAACCGCGGTTGATGAAGGCAACGACGATCTTGTGCGTGAGGCGCTCCGGGCAGGTCGCCATGGCCGGGGACGGGCAGGTGACCCTGGGTCGCACGGTCCTGAAGCATTCGGCCCGGAAGGTCCGCCGCATGCGCAACGGCAAGGTGCTGGGCGGCTTTGCGGGCTCGGCGGCCGATGGCCTGACCCTCTTCGAGAAGTTCGAGGAGAGGTTGGATGAGTTCTCGGGCAACCTGGTCCGTTCGGCGGTCGAACTGGCTCGGGACTGGCGGACCGACCGGGTGCTGCGCAAGCTGAACGCCATGATGATCGTGGCCGATTCCCAGTCGATGCTCTTGATCTCCGGGACCGGAGAGATCCTGGAGCCCGACCACGACGTGGCGGCCATCGGCTCGGGTGCCCCCTACGCGCTGGCAGCGGCCCGGGCCCTGATGGCCCACACCGAGTTGCCGGCACCCGAAGTCGCCACCCGAGCCCTGGAGATTGCCGGAGAGATCTGCATCTACACGAATCGGGAGATCGTCCTCGAGACCTTATGAGTTCGAGTCGACCGGGCGACGGGCGTCGGAGCACCTCGATCGCGCAGAGGATCCGGGCCTCGCTGGTCTTGTTGACCCTGGTTCCCCTGGTCCTGGTCGGGGGGGTCGGACTCTTCCTGGGCTGGAACGCCCTGTCCCGTTCCTTGTCCTTCCTGGTCGCGGAGGTGGATTCGCTCTCGCAGGTCTCCTCCGGAATCTCGGGCTACCTCCAGAATCGCGAACTGGCCCTGCAGGGCCTGGCCGAGCTCTCGCCGCTTCCCGCCTTGGAGCCTGGGCAGAGGCTTCGCCTTCTGGGCAGCCTGCTCGCGCAGTCCCAGGGCCTGGTCCGGGTCGCCTACCATCCGCTGGAGGGCGAAGAGACGGTGGCCATGCCCGACCCCCGCTTCCGATCCTCCGCCCCCGAGCTTGAGCGCCAGTCCCAGGCCACCCTCGCCGCGGCTTTGCAGGGCAGGGGATCGCGAAGCCGGGCGGTGCGACTCCCCCAGGGTCGCGCCGTGCTGGTCCTGGGGCAACCGGTCACCCGTCAAGGGGTCGTACAGGGCGCCTTGCTGGCCTGGGTGGATCTGGGGCCGGCCCTGGACCTGTTGCGCCTGCGGCGCGAGCGGGGACATCTGGCGGTCTGGCTGGTGGACGGCCCGACGGTCCTGGCCAGCACCGGGGTCTCCGATTCCGGTCGGAATCCCTTCGAGGGGGTCCCTCCGGGCATGCGGCTGGTCCACGGCGAGGAGGGGCCTCGCCTGGAGGGAGCCGTGCCGGTCTCCCCCCTGGGCTGGTATCTCAAATGGAGCTATGACCTGCCCGAGGTCTCGCACCTCTTCCGCAGGATGGCCTTGCATGTCGGGCTGACGGTGGCCCTGGTAGGCGTGCTGGCCTGGGTCCTGGGGGGATGGGTGGCCCGCCGGGTGGCGGCTCCCGTCGAGGCCCTCTCCGATTCCACCCTGGCCCTGGCTCAGGGCGACTACACGGCGCGGGCTCCCGACCCGGGACCCTATCGCGAGTTGGAGGTCCTCACCGAGTCCTTCGAGCTGATGCGGGGGAATCTGCAGCGGACCTTGTCGGAGAACGAGAGGCTCCTGCGCTACACCGACGGGTTGTTGCAGGCCAGGATCCAGGAGTTGCGGGTCCTGTACAATCTTTCGGAGGCCTCCACCGGCCCCAGCGATGCCTCTTCCCTGGTGAGCCTGCTTCTGGACCATCTCCATCGCCTGCTGCCGGACTCCCTGCAGGTCCTGTGGTTGGAGGAGGGAGGGGAGATGCGGCTGGCCGCGACCCTGGGGCTCACCCCGGACGAGCCCGCTCCGCTGGAGGCCTCGGAAGTGGCCAGATGGGCGGAAACCCTTGAAAAACCGGCTGTCCTGACGGCCGCGCAGGTGCATTCCCACCCGGCGCTCTCCTCGCGTCTTCCCAGGCGGCCCACTTCGGGTTACTGCCTGGTGCCCCTCAAGGTGCGCGGCTCCCTGCTGGGCTGCCTGGAAGTCCTGGCGGGTCCCGAGGAGGCGCTGGAACCGGGCCTGGTCGACCTCTTCGCCGCCCTGGCCCGGGAGGTGGGCCTGGCCCTGGAGAACAGTCAGCTCTATGCCCTCTCCATGGCCGAGAAGCGCTTCAACCAGGCGATCCTCGAGGAGATGGGGGACGGGGTCCTCACGCTGGATGCCCAGGGGCGGGTGGCCACCTTCAACCGCGCTGCCGAGAGGATCACCGGCTGGGATCGCCGTGAGGTGCTCGGCCGCCCCTGCGAGGAGGTCTTCCGTCTGGCCGAGGCCCGGCATCCCCTTCGAGGCCTGCTCCAGCCCGGGACCGAGCCGGCTCCTTTCGAGGTCGAGGTCATGGTCCGCGGGGGGACGCGCAAGGTCCTGCTCTTCAACCCCACGATTCCCGCCCCGCTGGCCGGAGCCCGGGAATCCCCTGCCGCCATCGTCGTCTTCCGGGATGTCTCCAGGATCCGCGAAATCGAGGATCTCCGGCGGGATTTCTCGGCCACCCTCTCGCACGAGTTGCGGACCCCCCTGACGGCCATCAAGGGCTATCTGGCGACCCTGTTGCATCCCCGGGCGGCCTTCGGGCAGGAATCCATCCGGACTCATCTGGGGCAGATCGACCAGCAGGTCGATCTGCTGAACCGACTGATCGGGGATCTCCTCGAGGCGGCCCGACTTCGCAACGCCGCCCTGGAGGTCCACCCTCGCAGGGTGGATCTGGTCGGCCTGCTCCAGGGGCGGATCCATTCCCTCCAGGCTGCGGGCGACCATCCCATCCGCCTGGATTCTGAAGGACCCCTTTGGGCCTGGTGCGATCCCGAGCACCTGGCCTACGTGGTCGACCATCTCCTGGCCAATGCCTTGAAGTTCTCCCGGCCGGGGGGCGAGGTGGTGGTCCGGGCGGATCGCGAGGAGGGCCGGGTCCGGGTGGCCATCCAGGATTTCGGCGTCGGCATTCCTCCCGAGCAGTTGGAACGGATCTTCGAGATGTTCCACCGGGTCGAGAAGGGCAGCACGAGAATCCACTACGGCGTCGGCATCGGCCTGTTCATCGCCCGTCGGATCGTCGAGGCGCATGGAGGCACCCTGACGGCCAGGAGCTCTCTCGGGGAGGGTTCGACCTTCCAGGTCTGCCTGCCGGCCGCAGAGGGGATGCCCCAGGCCTCCGGCTGAGCCGGCAGGGCCTGGCTGGGGCCCTCAGAGCATCGGCGGGTTGACGGAGGTCTCGGGGTGCTGGGGAAGCCGGACCCGCAGGGCCCGGGGCAGGACCCGGATCCGGATGGGCAGACGCCCGCCGATCACCCCGTCGACGCGGACCGGAGCGTCCCGGCGGGCCGAGATCTCGATCTCGCGACCCTGGTGATAGAGGACATCGGGAATCCGGTCGAGGTGTCGCCCGTTGAAGAAGAGCGGGAGCGAAGCCAGCAACTGGAACTTGTTCATCAAGGGGATCACGCACACGTCGAGCAGGCCATCCTGAAGTCGGGCGTGAGGAGCCATCTGGATGCCAGCCCCGAAGAATCGGGCGTTGGCGACGGTGACCTGCATCACCTGTGAGACGATGGGGTGGCCGTCCACCGTGATCCGGATATGCTGGGGACTGAAGGTGGAAAGCGAAGTCAGGCCCAGGCGGATTCCAGTCAGCCAGCGCCACATGCCGACCGGCTCTTCGTCCGGGGCCAGGCTCCAGGCCTCCGAGTCGATTCCGACGCCGACGCTCTCGGTGAAGATGGGGCCGCCCTCGACCTGACCCAGGTCGATGTGGTCGTCGCGTCCATCCAGGGCCCCCAGGAGGGCCTCCAGGGGATGGTGGGGGAGGAGCAGGCTGCTGGCCAGGTTGTTGAAGGTTCCCAGGGGCAGGATCCCGAGGCGGCAATCGCTGCCGAAGAGGCCGTGGATCACCTCGCGGACCGTGTCGTCTCCGCCTCCTGCAAAAACCAGCGGGACTCCGGATTGCTGGTCCTGGCGGGCCAGTTCGCTGGCGTGTCCCGGGCGTTCGGTCAGCCGCAGGATCCCGCCCCGGCTCTGGACCAGGGTGCGGACCTCGGCCAGGAAGCGCTCGGCGCGCCGAGCCCCCGAGGTCGGGTTCAGGATGACCGAGAAGGGCGGTTGGTTCAATTCTTGTGGACCTTTGACTTGAGTTCCCGCCCTCGCCAGATGCGTCGACCGCGTCCGCGCAGGATCCGGACCACCCGGGTCTCCATCCAGCGCACCCCCTTCATCCACCATTGTTCCTTGAGGAACATCGGAACCACCAGGATGGTGAAGAGGCCCAGACGGTTGCCGCCCAGGACGTCGGTGAAGATCTGGTCGCCCACCATGGTCGCCTGATGGGATTTCAGGCCCAGAAGGTCGAGGGCCTTGCTCATCGCCTTGGTCCGGGGCTTCATGGCGTCCGCCACGTAGGGGATCCCCAGGACCACGGACTGGGTCTCCAGGCGCATCCAGTGCGCATTGGAGACGATGCAGAGCTGGAACCCCTCCTCGATGGCGAGTCGGACCCAGTTCTGCACCTCGTCGCTGAGCACCAGGTTGTCCCAGGCCAGAAGCGTGTTGTCCAGGTCGAGCAGGATCCCCTGGATGCCGAGCTCGCGCAACTCTTCGAGGTCGATTTCAAGGACCGAGCCGACCTGTCGACAGGGCTTGAGAAGGTGGAGCATGGCCTTGGACGATTCGATTCAGGGGGTCTTCCTCCTGGCCGGTCGGGAGAGTCCGGGGTCTCAGTTCCGCTCGTGCGCGCTCGGGAGCGGGCCCTGCATGGCCCGACGGGCCATGGCGGCCCAGCAGCTCTCGGGATCGGTGCGTTCTGCCTCCTCGAAGAAGAAGCGGGCCAGGTTCGGGTCGCCCAGGGACTGGGCCAGGCGCCCGCCTCGCAGGGCCGGTTCCCCGCCCGGCTGGCCGCTCTTCAGGGCCCGTCTGTAGTGGGTCAGGGCCGCCTCCGAATCCCCTCGCATCTCGGCCACTGCTCCTTCGGCCATGGGCCGGTACAGGAAGCCTCTCGGGGAGGAGACCCGCACGTGGAAGTCCAGGACCCGCTCCGCCTCGTCCGGGTGGCCGGTCAGGGCCAGGAGCAGGGCTTTCAGCAGGAGCAGCTCCTCCTTGTAGACCTCGGGAATTCCGCCGGGATCGATCCCCCGCACGATCCTCAGGGTCTGCTCCGGCTCTCCGCGCCGCCAGGCCACGCGGGCCCGGGCCATCTGCAGATGCTGGATCATGACCTGATGCTGCAGGGCCAGGGTCCCTGCCTGGGCCAGGGTGTGGGCCGCCTCGTCCACGAGTCCCAGGGCCAGTTCGCAGGAAGAGCGGTTGAGCAGGCGCAGGGCCTCCCCGTCCTGGGCCATGAAAGAGGTCCGATCCGCCTCGTCAAGCCGGGCGTCCGGGTGGTTGGAAACCTGCATCCCCTCCCGATATCGACCCTGGTAGTACAGGGACGCGACGTAGCAGGCCGCCGCCAGAGGGGCGTAGGGGCCGGCCTCGCGCAGGTGGGGTTCGAGCCGGCGCCACTCGCGATTGGCCGCCTCGTGATCCCCCAGGATGCTCAGCGCGGCCAGCAGGTTGCTGCGCATCAGCACCCGATTGCGGCGGCCCGGGTAGAAGGAGGCTCCCAGGCGGAAGCAGGCGGCAGCCTGCCGGGGCCGGCCCGAATGCAGGTAGCGCACGCCGGTCTGGGCGGCCAGGGCCATGCCTCCCAGGTAGCCCAGGGAAGCGTAGAGGGCCAGCAGGATGAAGGGGTCCATGGGCAGCGCGCTTCTCCTTCCCGGTGCCGGCTCCTTCACCGCAGCCCGTCCGGGATTCCGGCCTCAGGGTTCGAGCCGGGCGTGGAACGGGGAGGGGCGGGGGGGGATCCCGGAAGGCCAGGTGGGGAAATGGAAGACCGTGGGGCAGTCGGGACGAAGGAGGAAGAATGACGCTGCCCCAGGGGGCGGATGAACAGAAGAGATTCTTCCGACTGCAACCACGGTATTCTTACAGACCTATTATACCACGCCATCCATCCCGGAATGTGAACCAGGTCACATCGGGTCCCCGCAGGCCTGGTTCGTCGTCGACAGGGGCTCTCCTTCAAGGGGATGCGTCGCCGCCCCCCTCAACGGCGTGGGTCGGCCTTCCGAGTCGATGGCCACGAAGGTCACCTCCGCCTCGGTGACCTTCATCGGTCGATGCCCGCGTCTTTCGGCTTCCACCTCGACCCTCACGGTGATCGAGGTCCGTCCCAGCCGGATGGTCTCGGCGTAGAAGCTGACCCGGTCGCCGATCAGGACCGGCTCATGGAAGACGACCTCCTTCATGGCCACGGTCACGATCCGGTGGTCGGTGTTGCGGATGGCCTCCAGGCCGGCTGCCTGATCGAGGTGGCTGAGCAGGACGCCTCCGAAGATGGTTCCCCAGGCGTTGGTGTCGCGGGGCATCATCAGGACGCGGATGGTAGGGTCGCGCATGGCCCCCCATTCTTCGGGATCCGAGTCCTCCTCCTGCCGGTTCGTGGAGGAAGTCGTGCCCAGGCGACCAACATGTGGGGACACGTGGACTCTTGGAGGCACCTCATGGCCGAGACTGCAGACTTTCCCCAGGTCACCCCGTCCCATCTCTGCAACACCCTGATCGAGGTGATGCGTCAGGTGCAGATGGACGAGGAGGATCCCGCCCTGCTCCACCGCCTGGCCCAGCAGCGGCTGGCCGAGCTTCCCGGGGTCCGCGAGCAGACCATGGAGCAGATCCGGGGGGTGGGCCCAGAGCACGTCCAGGCCCACGCCGTCGGAGTGGCGGCCCTGGAAGCCGCCTTCAAGGACATGGAGAATGCCCTCCAGGCCACCATCCGCTACGCCGAAAATCCCCAGGAGGAGGCGTTTCGGATTGCCCTCGGAGCCCTGATGAAGGCCGGCTATTCCAGCCAGTTGTCCACCGACACCTACCAGCGTTCCGAGCTGGCCCAGGGCCCCACGGACTTCCCCCTGCTCAACCTCCTCCACCGATTGAAGGAAGGATTCTTCGGTTCGGGTCAGGTCCCACGCGCAGACCTGGACTCAGGCATCGAAGGCGCCCGCCGGATGGCTCTGGCCGCGGCCGACGAGTTGCGCACCTCGCAACCCGGGACCGACCAGAAGCTGGCCCTGATCCGCTCCTATGAGCGTCTGGCGGAGGTCCTGGGACGGCTGGCCGGCGCCGTCGACGGGGGTCTGGAGGCGGTGGAAGCCGTCCTGGAGGAGGCCCGGCTCACCGGACAGGGCGTGCGCTCGGCCATGGAAGCCCTGGTCTACCATGAGTCCACGGCGGGGCCCACCCGGATGGCCCACGCGAATCTGGTCCTGAAGATGGCTGAACTCCACCGGGGAGGCGCCCTGCCCTCCGAGACCCTGGCCCGCGGGCTGGAGGTCTTCCGGAACAGCCAGAAGGAACTGCTCTCGGAGATCGAGGCGATGGCCTCGATCCCCTCGGGATCCGACGGGGTGACCCAGCAGATGGAGCCGACGCGGGCGGCCTTCCAGGCCCATTGGGAGGCCCTGGCCCTCTTCGAGCGCTACCTCGGCGGCGAGCCGGACCAGTATGAGTCTGCCCGGAAGTCCCTGATCGCGGCGGCCGAGGCTCTGGCTGACTGCCAGGAGGCCTTCGAGCAGATCGGCGAGATGGCCAACAAGATCCCCTGCGTGCGCTGTGGGACCCGCAACGAGCCGGCCAACCGCTCCTGCTCCAGTTGCGGGGCCCAGCTCCTGAGCCAGACCGGGATGGGCGCCTCTTCCTCCACCATGTCGATCCAGGAGGAAGGCGGTCAGGCCCAGATCGGCGGTGAGCTGGTCATGACCGAGAACCTCATGCGGGTCTTCCAGTCGGTCAATGCCGTCGCCGAGGCGAGCATGGAAGTCGAGGCCTTCCAGGATGTCCTGGACTGGTTCGAGAACCTGGTTGCCGAGAACCTCCTGGAGCTGCCCGAGGCCCCGGAACTGAGTCGGGAAGGCCTCACCAGCCACCAGGCCGCCCAGCTCGCCCAGGTGGAGGAACGGATCTCCGCAGCTCGGGACGAGATCCACTCGGGCGCCCAGGAACTCATGGCCGCCATCGAAGAGTTGCGCCAGTTCGTCGTCGATTCCGAGACCCGGCACCTGGTCGAGGGCGTCCGCATGGTGCGGGATGCCTCGGTCAAGGTCCAGTCCAACCAGAGCCTGATCGAGGAACTCGTCGAGGCCAACCAGAAGGCTCGCTGAATCCTTGAGGACTGCAGAGGGCCCCAGGAGATGAGCGCCATGGCATCCGAGACGATCCGACTCGGTCAGTTCCTCAAGTGGGTCTCCCTGGCCGGGACCGGAGGAGAGGCCAAGGTCCTGATCCAGCAGGGAGAAGTCCTGGTGAACGGCGAGGTGGAGACCCGGCGCGGGCGCCAGTTGGTGGCCGGGGATCGGGTGGAGGTCGCCGGGCAGGTCTTCCTCGTCCCCGAGCGGCTCGCCCCGTGAGCGAGCCGCTGGAGAAGACGGACGGGGACTTTCCGATCCTGGGGCGACACAGCCCTCGCCTCAAGAGGCTGCGCGAACTGGATACCCCGTCGGGCCGGGCTCGTTCCGGGCTCTTCCTGGTGGAGGGCCCCCGCGTGCTGGCTGAAGCCCTGGACGCGGGGGTGGCCCTGGAATGGCTGCTGGTGTCCCGGGACGCCTCGGAGGAAGCCTGGCCCGTGGCCCATCGGGCTGCCCGACTGGGAGTCGAGGTCTCCCTTCTGGACTCCGCGCTTCTCGAGCGCTTCTCCCCGACGCGGACCAGCCAGGGATTGCTCGGATTGGCCCGGTTGCCCGAAACCGACCTCGACCGGGCGCTTGGGGGCGATCTGGTCCTGCTTCTGGAAGGCGTCCAGGACCCCGGCAATGCGGGCACGCTTCTGCGCACCGCGCGCGCCGCCGGCGCCGGAGGCGCGGTCCTGTTGGGGGGGGCGGATCCCTTCAACCCCCGTGCGGTCCGCGCGGCGGCCGGCGCCACCTTCAGGATCCCCCTGATGCGCCTGGAACCCCACCAGGCGCCGATGCTGCTGCACGCACTCGAAGAGAAGGGGTTCGGAGTGGTCTGCGCCGAGGCCCATGGAGGGCAGGACCTCTACGAGGCGCGCCTGCCCGCTCGGATGGCCCTGGTCCTGGGTGCCGAGGTCAGCGGGGTCTCGCAGTCCTGTCGCGCCGCCGCCGTCGCGCGCTTGACCATCCCGCTGGCCGGGCACTGCGAGTCCCTCAACGTGGCGGCCGCGGCGGCGGTGATCCTCTTCGAGGGCCGCCGTCGGCTCCTGCAGGCCGGGGAGAGAGGAGCTCTGGAGGCCTGAGGGAGGACGCGGTCCGCTCCGATTGTGAACCAGATGTTTCTGGCGTTGCACGCCTGGTACGTCTGTGCTATACTCCGCACGTGGTCTGACAGCGTCTTGGAGGCGATCCCGGCTCCCAGGCAGGGGGGCCGGCTACGAGGGCAGACAGCTTCTTGACCCCGGGACCCCTTCGCCATGGAGCGTCCCGGATTCTCGGAAACCAGACGGGAGGCCTTGGACCTTGAGCACCAACCCGCAACTTTTCTGGGAGATCTTCACCGCCACCGGATCGCCGACGGCATACATCCTCTACAGGAACCTCCTCTCCGATCCGTCCGAGTCCTGAAGGCATGCCTTTCAGGCTTTGAGGAGTCCCGCTGCCTCTCACCAGGAGGTGAGACGGTTTCGAAGGTGAAGGTGCCCTCGATCCCGCTGCCGGTGGCAGGCGGTTGCGCGTTCGTGATCGGATGAACGCTGGCAGGCCTGCGGCTGCACAGCCCTGGAATTCGAGGAAGTCTTCCCCCACATGCGAGCTGGCCTTCTGCTCCCCCTGATGGTGATCGCCCTTCTGGGAGCGGTCCTTCCCGTCCTGGCCGAGGAACGGCCCGAGAGCCGACGGGAGATCAAGATCCACGCAGATCGCATGGATTACGACGAGACCCGGAAACAGGTCCGGCTGATCGGGCATGTCCGGATCGAATCCGGTGACACCGTCATGACGGCCCCCTACGCCTGGTATCACACCGAGAGTCTCGTCGCCGAGTTCCAGGGAGGCGTGCGGATCGCCCAGCCCGGCAGCACCCTGGTCGGAAATCGGATGAAGGTCTGGTATGGCGAGCAGCGTGCCCTGCTCAACGGCAATGTCCGGATGCTGACCGAGAAGGCCCCGGGAGGAGATCGCCGGACTCCCGCCGTCTTGACCTGCGCCGAGTTGGAGTATTCCTGGGTGAAGGGACTTGGGGAGGCTCGCGGGCAGGTCCGGGTCCGCCAGGGAAATCGTCGGGCCTTCTCGGATCAGGCCCGCTATGATCGCGGAGCCCAGACCATCGACCTGGCCGGGGGCCGCTTCCTGATCGAAGAATCCGGGAGGGGACCGGAGCCGACCCCGGACCCCACCCTCCCGTCCCCGGAAGTCCTGGAACCCGAAATCCCCCTGGCTCCCGTCCAGGCCGCCTCCCCCCCGGGCCTGCCGGGCCTGGACCCCTGAGAGGGGTCCCAGGACGCGGGCTTTCGGCTCGCTCAAGCCGGACTTCGGGCACGGAGTGCCCTGATGGGCAGGGGACTGTGGCCCTGGCGAGAACCGTCCCGAGATGAATCGGACCCTCATGGCACTGGCCATCCTGCTTCTTGCACTTCCCACCTGGGCGGCGCCCCCCGCCGTCCAGGCACCTGCCCTTCGCCCCGTCCTGTCCTGGTCCGGGATGGAGCCCGAGGCGATGGCCTTCGTGGCCCGCGCCGCCGTGCTCGGATTGCAGTCCCGCGAGGTCCCCGCCGCACAGGTCCGGGAAGTCCTTTCGGATCTCCTGGAGTCCCGGGTCGAGCCGGGGACCTTCGAAGGGACCGCGGTCGCCCGCGCCCTGGCGGAGGGGGCCCTGGCCCTGCGCAGCACGGATCCCGGCCTGGCCGACCGGATGGCCCGGGCCGCGGAAGGCCTGGTCGAACCCGTGGCGGCCTGGCTGGAGGATTCCGGACGGTTCACCAAGGTCCACGGATTCCAGGAGCCGCTCTGGGTGCGCGGGCGTCCGGATGTCCTGGCCCAGGCGGTGCTGACCTGGATCGCCTTGGACGAGCCTCCATCCGCTCGAGAGCGCTCGGACCGAATCCGCAAGGGGGCGGAAGGCCTCAAGAACCTGCTGCGCGGGGATTTCTCAAGGTATCCCTTCGGGGCCCACCTCTCGGCAGTGACCGATCAGGGACGACCGCGCACCTTCGTCGAACCCGGCACGGGCAATCCGGTTGCCGGTCTTTCCTGGGTCGTGGAGCGAAACCATGTCGTCTCGGCTCTGTCCCGGGCCGGACAGGTGCTGGCGGACTCCAGCCTGCTGGCCTCGGCGGAACGCGAAGGATTGGGTCTTCTGGCCCATCTGGCCGTATCGGGTCGGATCCCCTACGGTTTCGCGCCCCGACCGGAACATGAAGCCTCCAATCCGCGCAGCGTGGCCGCCGTGGTCGAGAACCTGGCGTGTCTGCATCAGGCGGTTCCCAAACAGGTCTTCTCGGACCTGACCGGCCTGGCCGCGGTCCGCCTGCAGGGGGAAGGCCCCCTCTTCGAGGCCGCCCGGGTGATGGTGAACCGGCATGTGGGCCGGGCTGGAGCCGGGCGTTGGGTCGGAGCCAGGGATCTTCGGCCTCCCTTCGGGACCCTGGTGGTCGAAGCCGAGGACGGGCGGGCGGTCGAGAAGGCCTTCGAGGGCGTCCCCATCCGCTATCCCGGAGGCACTCCCGGCCGACTGGCCGTCGTCGGGCGCGAGAACATGTTCTGGATGCGCTTCGACGTCGATCGCGAGGACGAGTATCTCTTCTATCTCTGCTTCCTGAAGAGCGGGGTCTCGGGGGGACTGGTCTCGGTCATGATGAGGATCGACGGGGACCGGATCTTCCAGGTCAACCTGGGCGGCGCCAGCGACGACCCCTTCGTGGACGTGGACCTGGTGGCCGGGCCCCGACACCTCCGTCAGGGCCCTCATTCGTTCGGGATCCGCTTCTCGGGGCTCCTGATGCGCCAACCGGCGGTGCTGGACTCGGTCCTGGTTCAACCCGCCGTGGCCAGGCGGTGGTTGACCCTCCAGGACGGGCGGGAGATCCTGGCTTTGAAGGGCCTCAACTCTGAACCCCTGCGAATCCGGATGGAGGAGCTTGAGGAGGAGGGGAATTCCCCGTCCTGGCTGCTGCTCAGCGGGATGGGCAACCCGATTCCCGCCCGCCTCTCGACGGATCGCCGGGGGCGGGTCTGGTTGGAGATGCCCCCCGGGGGGGTTGCCTTCCTGGAATGGCCTGGTCCCATCCCTGGCGTGGAGAGAGAGGAATCGGAGGAGAACAGATGATGCTCTTCCTGGCCCAGGAGTCTTTTGAAGGCTACCAGCAGATTGCCGTCCACGAGGCCATCGTCAGCCGCCTGGTCAACCCCTTCGATCCCAGCCAGTTCCTCAAGCCCGGCAGCTTCTTCTATCCCTACGTGGCCAACAGCGTCGAGAACTTCCTGCTCTGCCTGCTCCTGGGAATCATGGTCTTGTGGGTCCACCGGCGGGTGAATGACACCCCGCTCTTCCAGAACATCGCCCTGGGACTCATCGGGGCGGGTCTGGTGATGCTGGCCTTCTTCCGCACCGCCTTTCCCAACGTCCTGGGCATGGCCGCCCTGGCCCTCTGTCTGTACGTGGTCCTGCTGAACTTCACCGTGGTGGTCTGCGTGGCGGCGGTCCAGAAGCTGCCCTATTTCGGTCTGGACGAGAAGGTCCTCTCGGATCCGAGGGATGGCTCGGTTCGCCCCTGGATTCCCTATGCGGTGGCCAGCCTGATGGTCCTCGTGCCCTACCGGATGGTGGGGGATCTCCATCAGCTCCTGCTCTCGATGTGCGGCGAGATCCATTTCCTGGCCTGGGTCGTGCTGGCCGGGATCGTGACCCTGATCGGGATGGTCGGCAACAAGATCCTGCCTTGGCGCGTCCTGACGGATCACCCCATCCTGGGTGGAGGGTATATGCGGGAACTGGCCCCGATCTTCAGCATGCCGGGCCCGGCCACCCGGGGTGAGGTCATGCTGGTCGGCATCGGTGGCTTCGTGGCCTACCTGGCCATCCTCTTCCTGTTCAAGGCCCATGTGACCGGGGCGGACATGCTCGGACTCTTCATGGTGGCCACCGTGGCCCTGAACATCATCCGGGCCGAGCTGGCCCGTTCGGCGCGGGTCGAGGTGCCCGAGTCCAAACCCTTGCGCAAGAGCGCCTGGCATTGAATCGCACTTCCGGAGGCCCCGTGGAATCCCGACCCGCATTGACTGAATCCTCTCACCCTGACAGCGTGGACCTGGACCGCCTGGCGGTACCCGAGATCCTGGCCTTGATGAATCGGGAGGACGCCCGGGTGGTGGAGGTGGTCCGGGAAGCCCTGCCTGCCGTGGTTCCCCTGATCGAGGCCGTGATCGACCGCCTGGCCGCCGGTGGGCGCCTCTTCTACGTGGGGGCGGGAACCAGCGGTCGGCTCGGGGCCCTGGACGCTGCGGAGTGTCCTCCGACCTTCGGGACTCCACCCGAGCGGGTCCAGGCCCTGCTGGCAGGAGGCATGCAGGCCTTCGGCCGGGCGGTCGAGCATGCCGAGGACGATCCCCGGGCCGCAGCGGTGGAACTCGATTCCCGGGGACTCGGCGAAGGGGATTTCGTGCTGGGACTGTCGGCCTCCGGACGCACCCCCTACGTTCTGGGAGCCCTGCGCCGGGCCCGCGAGGTCGGGGCCGGAACGGGAGCCCTCTTCTGCAGTCCGGAAACCCCGCTGGCCGGGGAATGCGAGCACCCCGTGCTTCTGGCCGTCGGTCCCGAGGTCCTGACCGGTTCCACCCGCCTGAAGGCAGGGACGGCCACCAAGATGGTCCTGAACATGATCTCCACCGCGACCATGGTCCGGCTTGGCCATTGCCTGGGGAACCTGATGGTGGACGTGCGGGCCAATTCCGCCAAGCTCCGCGAGAGGCAGGTCCGGATCCTCTGCCAGAGGACCGACCTTTCCCCCGATCAGGCCGCAGATCTCCTGGAAGGCTCGGACTGGGACCTGCGCCGGGCCCTGACCCTCGCGGACGGCGCCTGAAGGGTGCCGGTCCGGATCCTGCCCTGGGTCTTCGTCCTGATGGCGGCGCTGGGCGTCGCAGCATGCGCGCAGGAGGCCCTGGAGGCTCCCCGAGGAGGCGGCCCGCCGCGCCGGCCTGCGATCGGGGTGCTGCACTCCGAGCCGACCCTGCAGGCCGGAGGCTGGCGGGCCGCCTGGAATCTGGACGGAGCGGAGGCCAGCCTCCGTCGGCTGGGCCTGAAGGTTCATCGGCTTGCCCCCGAAGAGCTGGAGGCGGGACTTTGGAAGGGGGATCTGCTGGTGCTGGCGGACGTCCGATTGATGTCGCCGGCCACGGTCCAGGCCGTGCACCGCCACGTCGCCTCGGGAGGTCGGATCCTGGCCACCGGCCAGACCTCCTATCGTGACGAGGCCAACCGGCCCTGGCCATCGCCCGGATTCGCCCTTTCGGATTGCTTCGGAGTCGACTTCCACCGCTGGTCTGGCGTCGACTTCGAGGCCGGACTGGTCCTGGAGGAGACCCTGGGCGGCGGCAGGATGCTGCTGGGGCGACCGGAGGCCATGCTGGTCCGGGTCCGTCCACAGGCCCGGGTCCTGGCGCGTTTCGCGGATGCCGAGGGCTCGCCCGCGATCCTGCAGACACCTGCCGGGATCTATGCCGGGTTCTCCCTGTTCGCTCCTGAGAATTCCGATTCTGCCGAGGTGACGGGCTTGCTCGGCCAGCTCCTGGAGAGGCTCCTGCCCGGGTGGAAGCCGAGCGGTCCGCCCCGGTCCGGGGCTCGGGTCCGTCCTGGGATGCCCTTCCAGGAGGAGTCCGAGACACCGGAATCCGTCCAGGTCTCGGTCGGGCTTTCCGCCCTGACCGGCGAGGCGCTGGTGGCTGCCACCGAGGGCTTGAGCTGGGGCGCAGGCTCGGCCCGCGAGGTCCGGATCCGGGCCATCCGAACCGTGGGCAGGCCACCGGCGATCGCGCTCTTCGATCGCCAGGGCCGACTGCTGACCCGCTCGGAGGCTCCGATCTGCCTGAAGGGAAGCCCCTGGCTGGAACTGGTGCGGATGAACCCCAACGGGACCTATCGCTGGTCGGCCTGGAGGGGCGCCTTGTGCCTGGAGCCCGGGTCGGATTCCGTTCGGGTGAGCAATCGGCTTCCCCTGGAGTCCTATCTGCGCGGCGTGGTGCCCAACGAGATGCCGGCCTGGTTCCCCCCCCAGGCCCTCCGCGCCATGGCGGTGGTGGCCCGCTCCTTCACGCTGGCTCACCTGGGAAGACACCGGGCCCAGGGCCATGACCTCTGCGCGACCGTCCACTGCCACGTCTATGAGGGTCTGGCCAGTGAGAATCCCGCCGTCGGGGAAGCCATCGCGCAGACCCGAGGGAGGATCCTCCTGAATCAGGGCAGCCCCCTGGCGGCCACCTACCACGCGGTCTGCGGAGGGGTCGGCGAGGCGCCTGAGGCCGTCTGGCCCGGGGGGACCCGGGTGGAGGCCCTCCCCGGCGGGCCGGATACCCGGGAGCCCCTGCCGGTGGGCGGGAGCCTGGCCGACGAGGCGGTCCTGCGCCGATTCCTGGACGAGCCGCCGCCGGCCTGGTGTGAGGGGGCCAGCCGATTCCGTTGGGAGGAGACCTGGAGCCTGGAGGATCTCGAGCCCAAGGTGGCCCAGGCCCTGCCTCGTCTGCTGGGAGAGCAGGCTCCCGACCTGGGGCGGCTTCGCTCCCTGAAGGTCCTGGAACGCACTCCTCACGGCCGGGTGGCCACGCTCCTGATCCAAGGAGAACGCGCCAGCGTCCAGGTGCACGGAGACTCGATCCGCTGGTTGTTCAGCGGCGGGAGGATCGGCGCCGGAGGCCTGAACAGCACGCTGTTCTACCTGGAGGAGAGGGCCGGCGGGATCCGTTTCCGAGGCGGAGGCTGGGGGCACGGAGTCGGGCTCTGCCAGGAAGGGGCGGGCGGACGGGCGCGGGGAGGGCAGGGATATCGCGAAATCCTGCAGCATTATTATCCTGGAGCGCAGGTCTCGGAGATCGGGGAAATCCTCCTCCCGGCGCTCCAGGGGGGCGCTCCGGTGCGCAGAACGGGGGGGGGAGAGGTGGAAGTCTCCAGACCATGACACACCCACGCTGGCTCGGGATCCTGTGCCTGTTGACCCTGACCCTGGCCTGTTCCTCGCGGCCGGCTGCCGTCGAGGGAAGGCTGTACTATACGGTCCAGGATCGGGGACATTTCCGGATCGAGTGGACGGATCCCCTGGGGGTCGGGGTCCATCAGGTCCTGGGGGGAGAGGAGGAGGCCCGTTCGCCGGCAGCAGCCCCCGATGGCCGCAGCCTGGCCTATCTCCGAGGATCTCCTCCCCGGGTGCATGTCCTGGACCTGATCACCCAAAGCGACCGGCAGGTCTCGCAGACCGCAGAAACCGTCTCGCGCGCCTCCTGGGATCCGACGGGCAGAAGGCTGGCCTATCTGCGCTATCCGAGGCGGGGCAAGGTCCGCCTGGTGGTCCAGTGGGCCGGCGGAGAGGCCGAGATTCTCCACGAGGCCTTGAACCTGGGTTTCCCGATCTTCTCTCCCGTGGGCTCGAGGCTGCTCTTCAGCGAGAGCGACTATTCGGGCGAGGTCCGCCTGCTCAGCCTGAGGCTTGAAGGAGGGGAACCCGAGAGGATCCTGACGGGAGCCACCCAGCCCGCCGTGGGAACGACCGGGACCGAGATGGCCGTGATCCTGGACGAAAAGCTCCAGATCTGCGATCTCTACACCCGGCAATGCCGGGTCCTCCTGGATCAACCGGGGATCAGCTCGCCGACCTGGAGTCCGGCCGGGACGCAACTGGCCTTCGTGCGCGAGGGGCAGGTCTGGACGGTGAATCCGGATGGGAGCGGGCTTCGCCAGATCACCCGCTCGGCCATTCCCATCCTGGATGTCTCCTGGGGCAAGGGGATCTAGGAACCCTGACCGGGCTCCTGGGAGGTCGGGTCCTGGGCGGCCTCGAGGTCCAGGGATTGGGCGACCTCGAGGTCCAGGGATTGGGGACTGAAGTCGATGAAGTCGCAGGAGAGCAACTGGTAGCGCACCCCCCGGTATCGCCCCTGGAAGGGGTTGGCGCGGTGGGTCCGATGGATGTGCCCGTAGACGCACAGGTCCACCCCGGACTCCTCCAGGAGGCGGGTGAACTCCGTCTGCTTGAGGTGGGGCAGAAGCGGCGGATAGTGGATCATGGCCACGCGGGTCTGCGCCCGGGCCGGGATGGCCTTCAAGGCCAGGCCCAGACGCTCGAGCTCCCGACGGAAGATCTTCTCGTCCTGGGCCTCGCTGAACCCCTCCGAGCCCGGCAGAAGCCACCCCCGGGTGCCACAGACCCCGACGCTCCCGAAGGTGACCGCGTCATTCTGCAGGAAGGTCATCTCGGGGAAGGCCTTCCGGATCTTGCCGATCCCCTGCCACCAGTAGTCGTGATTCCCCCGGCTGAGCACCTTGTGGCCTGGCAGGGCCGCCAGCCACTCCAGGTCGACCCGGGCATCCTCGAGCCGCATGCCCCAGGAATGGTCTCCGGGCAACAAGACCACGTCCTCGGGAGCCACCCGCTCACGCCAGTTCTTCTCGATTCGCTCCCAATGACGGGTCCATTGAGAGCCGAAGACCTCCATGGGCTTCTCGCCGGAAAAGGAAAGGTGCAGGTCGCTCAAGCCGAAGAATCGCAAGGTCGCTTGATTATATCGATGGGCCGCCCGGGCTGCAACCGCGCAGGGCCTCGACGGGTTCGGGCCGAAAGGCCCGCCGATGAGTTCCTCTTCACCCCTCTACCGGATCGCCATCGACATCCTGCCGGTCGGTGGACGCCCCTGCCGCCGCTTCCAGGAGCGGATCGCGGAGTACGCCATGGATGGCCGTCCTCGCTTCGAGTGGGAGGCGATGCGGCATCGCATGATCCTGCACGGCGATCCCCTGATCGCCCAGGTCTGCTCGATGTGCTCCCTGAACCTGATGCAGGGGCCCGAGGGCTGCCAGGGGACCTTGGAGGGCTTCGAGGTCTTCCTGCGCGCCGTGGCCCGACTGGCCCCCGAGTCCCCCTGGTCGGATCTTCCCCTGAACGAGGAACCCTTCACGGCCGAGCGGACCCGCGAACTGTACCGGGAGCTGGAGAACCTCGAGGGGGTCTTCGCCGCGGCTCCCTGGAAGGTGGCCCGGATCTTCCGGGAAGGGGCGCCGCTCCTCGAGGAGTTCCCCGACGGCTCCACCCGGCCCCGGTTCTTCCCCTGGAACGGGGAATCCCCGCCGCACCTGATCGCCACCAACGAAGGCTACCAGTTGTTCCTGTGTCCCCACGGCCTGATCGTCAAGGCTCACCACGAGGACCCCGTTCCCCACGCCTTCCAGAAGCTTTGGAGGGATCCCTCGGGGGTCTTCGGTCAGACCGCCCAGGGGGAGACCATCGGGTTCCAGATGGCCATGGCCCGCTACCCCGAGTGGGATCCCGAGGACCCCCGGGCCCAGGGCGAACTGGTGCTCACCGAGATGCCGGCAGCCGAAGTCTTTCGGGATACCCTCGACATGCTGGCGGTCTTCACGGGAGTCGCGGGAGAGGCCGAGACCGGCTTCCTGCTGCATCCGCTTTGAATCCAGGACACGGGAGGAGGCCCTCATGGCCGGTCGCGAACATCTCTGGGCCCCCTGGAGGATGCAGATGATCCGGGCTCCCAAGGAACCCGGATGCTTCCTGTGCCAGAAGGCGGCCGAGGACCAGGACGCCGAGAACCTGGTCCTGGAGCGCGGCCGCACCTGCATGTGCCTGATGAACCTGTACCCCTACAGCAACGGGCATCTCATGGTGGCCCCCTATCGCCACACCGGGGAGTTCACCTCGCTCTCCGACGAAGAGGTGGCCGAGATGATGACCATGGCCCGAGGCTGGGTCGGCGATCTCCAGAAGGTCGGGAGCCCCCAGGGATTCAACCTGGGCCTGAACCTGGGGACCGCCGCCGGGGCCGGAGTCGCGGATCATGTGCACCTGCACATCGTCCCCCGCTGGCGGGGAGACACCAACTTCATGACCGTCCTGGCCGAGGCCAGGGTGATCAACCAGGCCCTGGAGGAGACCCGGGCCGAGCTGTTGCGGATCCGCGCCGGGCGCTGAGCCCCTCGTCCGAATCAAGGAGGAAGCCCCATGTCCCATCCGAGCGCGCCGGAACCCCTCTGCGAGAGCCCCCGGTTCGGGGAGGTCCAGTCGGAACTGGAGATCCTGATCCGAGCCCGCTATCCGCTCCTGTACCTGGTCTCGTGGGAGGAGGAACGCGTCGAGGACTGCCTGGCCGAGGTGGCCCGCAGACGAGGCAAGAGGCTGGTCTGCTGGTCGATCGTCCGGGGCCTGCACGCGCCCGGCGAATCGCCCACGGCCGGCAAGAGGACCTTCAACGCCTCGACCTCCGACCCGCTGGTGGCCTTGGACGAAGTCCTCCGCCAGGTCGATCCCATCATCTTCCTGTTCAAGGATCTCCACCCGGTCATGCGGGACCACGCGGTGGTGCGCAAGCTCAAGGAGCTGGCCCGTCATCTGAAGTCCAGTCCCAAGACGCTGGTCCTGGTCTCGCATACCGCCTGCATCCCTCCGGAACTCGAAAAGGACATCACGGTGGTGGACTTCTGCCTTCCCCGGGTGGAGGAACTCGGCCACCTTCTGGATTCGATCGTCCTCCAGGTGGCCCAGCAGGGCCGCCTGGAGGGAGAACTCGAACCCGCGGTCCGTCAGAAGCTGCTGCGGGCTGCGTTGGGCCTGACCCTGAAAGAGGCCGAGAACGCCTTCGCCCGGACCCTGATCCAGCGGGGCTGCCTCTCCGAGGCCGAGGTCGGCCTGATCCTCGACGAGAAGAAACGGGTCATCCGCAAGAGCGGGATCCTGGAATACCACGACGCCCACCGCAGCCTCTCCGACGTGGGAGGCCTCGAGCACCTCAAGGAATGGGTCCGCAAGCGCTCGGTGGCCTTCTCGGAGGAGGCTCGAAGCTTCGGGTTGCCCCCCCCCAAGGGGGTCCTCCTGCTGGGCGTCCAGGGCTGCGGGAAGAGCCTGTGCGCCCGGGCCATCAGCCAGGTCTGGAACCTGCCGCTCCTGCGCCTGGACATGGGGCGGATCTTCTCGAGCCTGGTGGGCTCCTCGGAAGAGAACATGCGCCGGGCCATCGCCACCGCCGAGTCGGTGGCCCCGGCCATCCTGTGGATCGACGAAATCGAGAAGGCCTTCGCCGGCACCCGTGGCGCCGACAGCGACGCCGGGACCTCCTCGCGGGTCTTCGGGACCTTCCTGACCTGGCTCCAGGAGAAGACCGCTCCGGTCTTCGTCATCGCCACGGCCAACAATATCGCCACCCTGCCCCCCGAACTGCTCCGCAAGGGTCGCCTGGACGAGATCTTCTTCGTGGACCTTCCCACCCCCGAAGAGCGTCAGGCGATCTTCGAGATCCACCTGCGCTCGCGCCATCGCGACCCGCAGATCCAGGATCTCTCCCGCCTCGTGGCGCTCAGCGAGGGCTTCAGCGGTTCGGAGATCGAACAGGCCGTGGTCTCCGGCCTGTATGAGGCCTTCGACCAGGGGCGGGACCTGACCACCGAGGATCTCGAGAAGGTCCTGGGCCAGACCGTCCCCTTGTCCAGGACCATGAAGGAGGAGATCGATCGCCTGCGCCGCTGGGCGGCCGATCGGGCCCGAGGGGCCTCCAGCGAATCCTTCCTCAAGCCCGAGACGGCGGCCCGGCAACTCGAGTTCGAGTGAATCACCGCGCGGAGGCCTTCACCGCGTGAATCCTGGGGAGGTCGAATGTCTGGAATCTTCGTCGTGGTGCCGATCCTGGCGGCGGCACCGGTGGTCCTCTCGGCGACAGCAGCCGTGGCGGCCTCCATGGGCTTCTCGATGGTCAGCCAGGGAGCCGAGAAGCTCGAATCCATGTTCCACCAGACGGGCGAGACCGTGGTCGAGTTCGACCTGGCCGAGGCTCGCGGCCTGGAGGCCCTGCTCCGCGAGAAGGGAGGGATCATGCTGGAACGTCAGGATGCTTCCATCTGCTTCTTGCCCAGGAAGGGGAGGGTGCAGATGCTGGTCCGCGCCCACGGCCAGGCCAGCACCGAGGAACTCGAGACCCTGGGCCGGGAGGTCCTGGACGGCATCACCCAGCAGTATGCCTATCATCAGGTCGTTTCGGAACTCAAGGCTCGCGGCTTCAGCAAGGTCGAGGAGACGCGCGAGGAGGATGGAACCCTGCATCTCCGTCTGCGCCGCTGGGATGGATGAGCAATCGCTTCGACTGGCTGGAGTTCCCCGAGGAACCCTCCGGGCAGGCTCCCCCGAGCGCCCCGCAGGAAGATCCTCAAGCCATCCTGCTCCAGGCCGGACAGGCCTTCCTGGAGGGGCACTACGAGGAGGCCCTCCGGCATTTCTCGCAGGCCCTTCAACTGGATCGGGCCCTGCCCGAGGCCTGGAGCGGACAGGTCCGCTGCCTGATCCGGCTGGGCGAGTTCCGCGAGGCGCAGGCCTGGGCTTCCAAGGCCCGAGGGCTCTTCCCCTCGGCCCCCCTGATCCTGAGCGCGCAGTCGGCGGCCCTGGCGGCTTCCGGGCTCCTGCCCCCAGCCCTGGCGGCCTCCGACGAGGCCCTGGAGATGGCCGAGCGCCTGAACCTGCGCGAGCCCCAGATCTGGCTGGACCGGGCCAGTTGCCTGTTGATGGACGGGCAGAGGGCCACGGCAGGCTACTGCCTGGAGAAGGTCCGTGAACTGCGGCCCGAGGATCCGGACTGGGAGCAGAGGATCGCCGTGGAGCTTCTGGAGGGTCAGGATCTGACCGGGGCCCTGGAGGTGCTCAATGGAGTCGTCGAGCGTCGACCCGCCCGGGCCCACGTCTGGTTCCTGTTGGGCCGGGCCGCCCGGAGGCTCGGCATGCGGGAGCGCGCCCGACAGGCCCTGGAAGAAGCCGAGCGCCTCAGGCCCGGCGACCCCGCCACCCGGCATGAGCTCCGGGCCTTGCGCCGCCCCTGCTGGGTGGCAACCCTGGTCTTCGACGATCCGGAGCATCCGGTCGTCCAGACCCTGAGGGGCTGGAGGGATTCCACCTGGCTGTCCTGGCCCGGCGGGCGGCTGGCGGCCGAGATCTATGACCGGACGGCGCCGGGATTCTGCGCCTTGCTGGTCCGGCTCCCGGCGCTTCAGGCAGGCCTGAAGGTCTGTCTGCAGTGCCTTGCGACGAGACTCCAGGCGAGGAGGTTCGAATGGCCAGAAGAAGAGACATCGAGGTGACCATCGCCCCGGACGGAACCGTGCAGGTGCACGTTTCCGGAATGCCCGGCAAGCAGTGTCTGCAGATCCGGGAACTGCTGGAGGAGACCCTGGGTCCCCTCCAGTCCCAGACCCTGACCTCGGAGTACCATGCGCCCGAAGAACCGACCCGGATCTCGCTCGAGCGGCGCTGAGGAGGCGACGCTGCGCCTCTTCCGCCGCGAGCCGGCCTGCCGGGTCCTGGGCCCGGGCTGCCGGGCCGTCCTCTGGGTTCAAGGGTGCTCCCGAGCCTGCCCCGGATGTCTGGTCCCCGAGTCCTGGTCGCCTCAGGGGCCCGAATCCTGCCTGGAGGAAGTGGCCGGCTGGGTCCAGGACTGTCCCGGGATCGAGGGGATCACCCTGACCGGGGGAGAGCCGATGGAGCAGGCCCGAGCCCTGGCCTGCCTGGTGGATCGAATCCGCTCCCGGAGGGATCTGGGGGTCGTCTGCTTCACGGGCTACCGGCTCGAAGAGCTCCGCCACGAGGATCACCTGGCCCTGCTGGCGCGAGTTGATTTGTTGATCGAAGGGCCCTATCGGGTCGAACAGCACTCGGATCTGCTCTGGCGGGGGTCCTCCAACCAGCGCCTGCTCCCGCTGACCCCACGCTACCTGGCCTTCATGCCCGAACCGGACGGGGATCGGGGAGCCGGCCTGGAGTTCCGGTTCGAGCCGGACGGAGCCTACGCCTTTGCCGGCGTGCCTCCCTGGCCGAACCTGCGTGAGGCTCTTCCCGAGGGACGGCCCAGATGACCTGTCCTCATTGCGGCTTCGAGAACACCGAGGATCGCGAGTCCTGTTTCCGCTGCGGGCAGGTCCTGGACCTCTCCGGGGTCGAGGTGATCCCGCCGCGATTGCTCCGCGGGAGGCCTGGAAATCGGGCCGTGGAGGCCTGGGCGGTGTGGTGGAACCGCCATCGTCCTGGTCCTCGGTATGCCGAGCGATTCTCGGCCGTGGCGGTCTTCCTGGCCAGCGTGATTCCCGGGCTCGGCCATTTCCTGCAGGGCGAGGTCCGCCTGGGCGGCTGGCTGGCCCTGCTCTGGCTGATCTCGGTCCTGGCCACGATGCTGGCCGATCTTCCCGTCTCCTACCGCCCCCTCCTGGTCTGGGACTGGCTCTCCCAGCCTCGCCTGATCCCCCTGAGCCTCCATGCCTGGATCATGACCGACGCCTGGTCCCGACGGGTCCGCATGTCGAATCGTCGGCTCCGGATCGCCGAGGTCGCGATCCTGACCCTGACGGCCGTCGTGTTGTTGTCCTCCCCGCGCGCCCTGGGTCTGTTGCCGGTTCAGGACCGCTTCGATCAGGTGGCCATCCAGTTCGCCCTGCCCGAAGCCGGGGTTCAAGCCGGAGATCGCCTCCTGGTGGATCGGGACGGGGAGGCCGGGGGACTTCCCGTGGGGGCCCTGGTGCTGTACCGTGCCCCATGGGTCGGGGTGCAGGGCGAGATGCTGGGCCTGGTGTTGGCGGGTCCCGGTTCCCACCTGAAGTGGACTCGCAAGACCGGCACGCTGTTCCGGGACGGAAGGCCGATTCAGGTGGAGGGCCTTTCGGACATGGCCGACGGCGAGGTGGAACTCGAGGAAGGCCACCTTGCCCTCCTTCCCGCGCATCGGGCCGGAGTGAGGAAGCTGCAGGAGCTGGTCCTGCCCGCGGAGGAAATCCGGGGGGTGGCCGTCGAGACGGTCTGGCCCCAGGAACGCCGCCGCAATCTGTGACGAGGTGACCCATGCTGATCAGTCCCAGCCTCCAGGTTCTCTTGCGCGAGTCGATGGACCGGCAGGCTTCCGACCTGCACCTCATGGCCGGCCTCCCCCCCAGCCTGCGGGTGGACGGCGAGATCGAGTTCATGCACTACGATCCGTTGCCCGCGGATGATCTGCGCAAGATGCTCCTGGGCCTGATCAGCGAGGCCCAGGCCCTGCGCCTGGAGACCGAAAGGGATCTCAGCTTCTCGTTCCAGGTCCCCGAGATCGGCCGATTCCGAGCCAGCCTGTATTACCAGAAGGGGAATCTCGAGGCCTCGCTGCGGGTGGTCCCCCTGACGATCCGCAGCCTGGCGGAGTGCGGGCTTCCCCGGGCGGTCCGGGAGCTGGCCCTGCGTGCTTCCGGGCTGGTCCTGGTGACCGGGCCCACCGGCGTCGGGAAGACCACCGTCCTCAACGCCATGGTCGACCTGATCAACTCCGAGCGGCGCGCTCGGATCGTCGCCATCGAGGATCCCATCGAGTTCCTGCACACCAACAAACGCAGCCTGGTCATCCAACGCGAGCTGGATTCGGATACCCCCAGCTTCCAGTCGGCGCTCATGGCGGCCTTGCGCCAGGACCCCAACGTGATCTGCGTGGGCGAGATGCGCAGCCTCCAGACGGTCGCCACGGCCCTGACGGCTGCCGAGACGGGACACCTGGTGATGGCCACGCTGCATACCCAGAGCGCCAGCCAGACCGTGGACCGGATCATCGACGTCTTCCCTGCCCACCAGCAGAACCAGGTGCGGATGCAACTGGCGGGCACCCTGCAAGGGGTGATCAGCCTTCAGCTTCTTCCCCGACTGGCCGAGAAGGGGCGGGTGATGGCCTACGAGATCATGCTGGGCACCCCGGGAATCCGCAACGTCATCCGTCAGGGCAAGATCGAGCAGTTGGGGAACCTGATCTCGATGGGCGCCGGCGAAGGGATGGTCCCGATGGATCGCTGCCTGCGGACTCTTTATGAACAAGGCCAGATCAGCTACGATACGGCTCTGGCCCGAACCTTGAACCCGCAGGAGTTCCGCGCCCTGAGGGCCTCATCGGGTTCCTGATCGCGCAGGAGCCACCCCCCCGGGCGTCCAACCTGGGCGGGTTGTTCCAGACTCCGGCCTCCTTCCAGACCATGCACCATTTTCGCCTGCACCTTCTCGCCCTCCTGATCCTCCTGTCGGTCGGCCTTTGGCTTCCGGCCTCCTCCCAGACCCCCGCCGAGCGCCTCTCCTCCGGCCAGGAGGCCTTCCGGCGCAAGCAGCCCGGGGTGGCCCTGGAGGCCTTCCGCTCGTACCTGGGACAGCGTCCGGACGGGCCGCGCACCTCGGAGGTGCACTACCTGGTGGCTGTCTGCCTGGAGCAGATGGAGCGTCTCGGAGAAGCCCGGGCCTCCCTGGAGGACTGGCTGGCCAGCGCGCCGGCCGATCCCTGGCAGGTTCGTGGATGGATCCTGCTGGCCGATCTGCGCGCCCGGGACGGCCAGGTCCGAGGAGCCGAGGCCGCCTATACGCGAGCCCTGGAGATGTGCCTGGAGGTCCCCGGGGTCGAGGCGCGGCGCCTGGAGGCCTTGTTGGGGCGGGGGAGCCTGCGGGCCTCGGCACCGGAACTCAAGGCTCGCCGGCTCGCCGGCGAGGCCGATCTGGTCGAGGTCATCCGGGCCGACTTTCGCGGGTCCCAAGGCGCCGCCGCGCGCCTGGCCCTGGGGGACCTGTACCTGGCTCATCCCGAGATCTGGGATCTCACCTTGGATCGAGCCGTCGATGTCTGGCGCGAGATGGCCCGGGTCCAACCCGATCATGGACTGGTGCCCAAGGCCCGCCTCCGTTCGGCCCGGGCCTTCAACGCCGAGCAGCGCCATCGGGAGGCCCGGGAGGATCTCGAGGCCCTGCTCCGGGACCACCCTCGATCCACCGAGGCCCAGGAGGCCGCCCGGATGCTGGAGGACCTCCAGAAGCCCCGGGTGGAACTCCCGTCCTGGACCCTGATCCGACCCGGGCAGCCTGCCCGGGTGGAGATCCGGGCCCGGAACCTGGGCGGCATGCAGGTGGAGGCCTGGAAGATCGACCTGGAAGAGGCCATCTCCCGGGGAGTCGATCTCCGGGAGCCCGCCCGGACCCCACCGCCCTCCTCGGCCCCGCAGATTCGGATTTCCGTCCGTGGGGTGGATCTCCTGGACCACCGCTGGCGCCGCGAGAGCCTGGAACTCGACCTGACCGAGACGGGAGCCTATCTGCTCCAGGTCCGCTCAGGAGGAGCCTGGAGCCGTGGACTTCTGTTGATCAGCGACCTGGTCGGGGTCTGCTCGGCCGCTCCGGAGGGGGAGGCCCTGGTTTGGCTCCTCGACGCCCGCGAGGGCCGGGGGGCCACGGCTGCCGAAGCCTGGCTGGTCTCTCCCGCCGGCAGCGACCAGCCCGTCGAGCGCCTCACGGTGGGAGAATCCGGACTGCTCACGGTCCCGGCGCTCTCCTCGCAGGTCGAACGCTTCCTTCTGGCCCGAAGGGGCCAGGACTACCTGATCCTGCCCGACCTGCGCACACCGGGTCGCCTTCCTGCCTGGCGCGCCTTCCTGGAGACGGATCGCTCCGCCTACCAGGCAGGCGAGCGGGTCCGCTGGAAGGCCGTGGTGCGCTCGCGAAAGCCCGAAGGCTATGCGGTTCCCGCAGGGCACCCCTTCCTGGTGGAGTTCCTCGATCCCCAGGGGCGCCGGACCCACCGGGTTCGGAGCCAGGCCGGTTCCCTGGGGACCCTCCGCGGGGAGTTCCAGCTTCCCCAAGGGAGCCCGGCGGGTGTCTGGACGCTCCGGATCCAGGCGATGCCCGGGACGGATCCCCCGGCCCCGGTGGCTCGTCGCGCCTTCTCGGTGGGGGCCGCCGACCCGGGGCGTCTTCGCCTGCGCCTGCGGCCGACCCGGTCCTGGTGGCTTTGGGGTGAGGAGGCCCGAGTGGAACTCGAGGTCTGCGACTCCCAGGACCGTCCCGTCCCCGGAGTCCAGGTCGACTGGCAGGCCCGAGGCCGGGTCCGCCCGCTTTCGACCCCCTTGGATCCCGAACTCGACTGGTTCCTCCCGGCCTCGAGCCTCCCGGCTCCTGAGGCCCCTGCCTCGCCGCGGGGAGCCGGCAAGGCCAGGACCGATGAGAGGGGTCGGGTCGCCCTGAGCCTCCCCCTGGCCGCTCCCTCCCACCTCCCCCTCGTGGAAGACCTGGAGCTCCGGGTCCAGGCGGTGGATCCGGCGGGCCGTGAAGGCCAGGCCAGCACCGGGTTCGTGGTCGGGTCCAGCGCGGTCCTGTTGAGCCTGTCACCAGACGGCGAGGTCCGATCCGGCCAGGCTTCGCTGGCGCGGGTCCAGGCCTGGGACCTGGAGGGCCGCCCTGCCCCGGTTCCGGTCGCCTTGAGCCTGCAGGAGGGAGACGAAGAGCGGGAACTGGGCACGATTCAACTGGATCGCCAAGGCCGGGGGAGCCTGGAGTGGACCCCAAGGGGGTCGGGGCCCTGGAGGATCCTGGCCCGGTCCCGGGGCGCCCAGGGAGAGGGTGCCCGGGCCCACTTGGTGGTTCCTGCGGCCCGGCCGCCCTCAGGGGACCTCTGGCTTCGGACCGATCGCCTTCGCTATCGGCCCGGGCAACTGGCCACGGTCGACCTGGGAACGCCTCGAGAGGGAGTCCAGGTGTTGCTGACCTTGGAGGGCCGGGATCTGGTCCGACGGATGGTCGTCGAGTGCCCGACCCGTCAGACCCGCCTGGAACTGCCGATCGGCCAGGACCTGGCGCCGGGCTTCCGCCTGCGGGCCACGACCTTGCGGGGCTTCAACCCGGTCTCGGTGGAGCAGGATCTCCTGGTCCCCGATCCGACACGGGTCCTGCGGGTCGAGATCGAGCCCCTGACGCCCCCGGTTCCCGGGCAGCCCGGCCGGGTCCGGGTCCGAACCCTGGATTCAGGGGGCCTCCCCGTGGAGTCCGAGGTCTCGCTGGCGCTGATCCGCCACGAGGCCCTTCCAGGAGGGATGGACCACAGGCTGGTTCCCCGCTTCTTCGGTCCTCCTTCCACGCGACCCGTGGTGGTGGGCACCTCGCTTTCCACCGCGCCGTCGCGCGCCTCCCAGGCCGGCCAGGCCGCTTCTCTGCCCGCCCCTGCCGGAGAGACCGCCTTCTGGAGCCCGGACCTGCGAACCGGGCCCGAGGGAATCGCGGAGGTCTCGTTGGACTGGCCGCTTCGTCCCGGGCGCTGGCAACTGCTGGCCCGCGCCGTGGCCGGCAAGAGCCGGATGGGCGAAGCCCTGGCCTCGGTGGATCTCGAAGCGCGCCTGGGCATGCGGCTGGAGGGCCCCGAACACCTGGTGGAGGGGGATTCCGCCGTCTATACGGCGGTGCTCGAGAATCCCGGCCGGGAGGCCCTGGCCCTCAGGCTCATGGCCCAGGGGGTCCATCTGGACGTGGCCGGAGCGGATCTCCTGGAACTCCAGGTGCCTGGAGGGGGGCGGCAGACCTGGAGCGTCCCGGTCTCGACGCGCGGGGCGGGCACCGTCGAGTTGCGCGTGACCGCCCAGGCGCCCGGAGTCCGGGTCCAGGCCGAGCGCAGCCTGCCGGTGAGGCAGGCCGGTCAGCTCCACGAGCGCGTTGTGGCCGGTCCGGTGGAGGATTCCGCCGCGCTGGACCTGGAGGCCCTCCCCGGGGACTCCCGTGAACCGCGTCTGGAGGTCCACCTGTCTCCCGGACTGGCCGGGTTCCTGGCCTCGGCCCTCGAGCCTCCGCCCTCGACCTGGACCAGCAACGAGGACCTGGTCTCCGGGGTCGCTCCGGCGCTGGTCGTGGGCCGGACCTTGAAGGATCTGGATCTCCCTCGACCGGATCTCGAGGAGCGCCTGCCCGGGATCATGGAGGACTGCCTCCGGCGCCTGGGTCAGTCCCAGAACCCGGATGGAGGCTGGGGCTGGTGGGAGGGCATGCCCTCGGACCCGGCCACGACCGCTCAGGTGGTCCGCGGCCTGATCCAGATAGACCGGTCGAATCCGCTCCAGGCCAGGCCCCTCATCGAGAAGGCCTGCAACTTCCTGCGCCAGGCCCAGGCGGAGATTCCGCTCGAGGAACGTCCGGCACTGCTCCTGGCCCTGGCCGAGGCCCGCCGGGCCTCGGGGCGTTCCCTGCTCTCGCTGGTCGAGACTTCGGCCAGCCTGGCCCCCGCGGCCCGGATGCAGTTGACCCTGGCCCTGCATGGGATGGGCTACTCCGAGGCGGCCCGCAACCTGCTGCGCCGGACCCGCCAGGAGGCCGAGCACGACGCTCGGACCGGGCAGGCCTGGTGGCCGGCCGGGGCGGGTTGGACCCGGGTGGAGGCCACGGCCCTGGCCCTGGAGGCCCACCTGGCTCTCGAACCCGAGCATCCCCTGACCGCGGCGGCCGCGCAGTTCCTTTGCCGGAATCGATCCCTGAAGGGCTGGGGCTCCTCGCGAGAGACGGCCCTGGCGATCCTGGCCCTGTCCGGCTATCTGGCCCGGACGGGCGAGAAGCCGGCGGCCTTCGGCTACGGGATCTGGCTCAACGGGAACGAGGTCGAGACGGGCCGGATGGCTCCCGAGGACTGGTCAGGCACGCGGGTCTTCTCCTTGCGGGGGCTGCAGCTTCCCAAGGGTCCCCTGCGGCTGGAAATCCGCAAGGGGGGCTCGGAACAGGCCTGGTGGTCGGTCTGGCATTCGTGGACGGGCCGCCGGACCGCGGGGACCCTGGACCTGTCCCGGCGCCACTTCCTCCTGACCCCTTCGGGCAGCCGCGAGGAGCTGAACGAGGGAGCCCTTCTTCAGCCAGGGGATCGGATCCAGACCGTCCTGGAATTGAAGGCACCGCGCCGCCTGCGTCACCTGGAGATCCGGGAGCAGGCCGCGGCCGGACTGGAAGCCGAGCCGCCCGGGAAGCTTCCGGCGGGGACCCTGGTCCGGATGCGTCCGGAAGGACCGGTCTTCCACCTCCAGGAGGTCCGGCCCGGCGTGCTGCGCCTGGCCTGGACGTCGCGGGCCACGGCTCCCGGAGAGTTCACCTCGAATCCGGCCAGGGCCCGGGAGGTCCATGATCCCGGGGTCCACGGCGCCAGTCTGCCCTGGAGGGTGAGAATCGGGAGGCAAGAGCGGTGAGGACCGGTTGGAGGCTTTCCCAGATCCTGTTCCTGGGGCTATGGGCCCTGACCCTGGCCTGCGGACCTCGTCCCGTCCCGGGCCCCGAAGCGGCCGATCTCCGTCCCGAAGAGGTGGCCCGGGCCTTCGCCGCGGCCGTCCTGGAGCGAGGCGAACTGGCCGAGGCGATGCGCTGGGCCGAGCCCCAGGCCGCCCTGGGGGTGCGCTCACAGGTCGGGTTCCTGGGCCAGGACCCGAGCGGGGCGGACTATCAGGTCGGCGCGCCCACCCGTGAAGCCGATGAGGCCCTGGAGGTGGCCGGCCACCGCTTCCAGGGGGAAATGGAGCTCTCGCTGGCGCCGGACGGTCGGCGGGTTCGAAATTCCAGCCTGGTGCTGGAGCGCGCGGACAAGGTCCGCTTCTCGCTCTAGGAACCTAGGAACCTGGCCGGGGGGCTTCGAAGACCTCGGTGAGGAATCGGAAGATCTCGGCCCAGGCCTCTTCGGCCTGGGCTTTTTCCTGGGGAGTGACCTCCTGGGTGAGGTAGGGGGCGTAGACCAGGAATCCGTGCAGGGCATCGGGGTACAGGCGCAATCGGTTGGGCACCCCCTGTCGATCCAGGGCCTCCTGGAGCAGGCGGGCCTGTTCCGGTGGGGTGATGTCGTCGAGTTGCCCCTGGAGGATCAGCACCGGGGCCTTCAACCCGCTCAACTGGCCGACCGCATTGCGGATCCGGAAGGACTCCGGACGGGCCTGGGGCCCGTCGCCGTAGGTGCGCCGGGTGATCGGGTCCCGGCCGAGCTTCCCCTTCTCTTTGAGATAATCCCACCAGCGGTGGATGTCGGCCACCCCGTAGGCGAAGACCACCCCCGCGATCCGAGGCTCGCGGGTGGCGGCCAGCAGACTGATCAAGGCACCGTGGGAGGCGCCGGCCAGGACCACCCTCTCGGGATCTGCTTCGGGGATGCCGGCCAGCAGGGGCAAGACGTTCAGGACGTCGCGGACCTCGCCCTTGGCGATCTCCACCATGCCTTCTGAACCATCCTCCCCCCGATAGGAGGGGGAGAAGACCACGTATCCCCGCCGGGCCAGGCGAAGGCTGCCCAGGTGGTGCTCGCGGGAGATCCCGGAGATCCCGTCGTGGTTGAAGATCACCACGGGCCGACGCTCCTTCCGCCCCTGGGGCAGGTAGAGCCTTCCCTTGACCTTCAAGCCGTCGGAGAGATAGGTCCACTCCCGGACCTCGATGCCCTGCTGAAGGCCCAGGGGGCGCTCCTGCAGGGGACGGGGAGGCTCGCTGCCCCCGGCCGGGTTGGACAGGAGCCAGGCAGCCAGGAGGAGGGCCACCAGGATGAAGCGGGGGAAGGCCAGCATGCCGGGCACTTCCCTTCGGCGCGCCGGGAGACCTCTCGCGGCAGGGGATCCCTGCCGCCCGCAGAAGGCCTGCCTCCTGCCTGGCGAGCGATGGAGCCGCCGCATGCGAAGGAGGGGTTCTGAGATGATGGCAGACCTGCCCGTGTGGGTGACCTGGCTGGTGCTGCTGGCCTTCGTACTGCTGGCCCTCTGGCCCCCCCGGCTCCACTTCGGTCTGCGCTTCCTGGCCCTCTTCGGACTGGCGGCCGCGCTCTTCATCCTGGGGGTGCTGGCACCCGACGTCTACTTCGGGGCCTTCCCTCCGCTCGACGAACTGATGGGCTCGCTGAACGGCTGGATGGTCGGAGTGATGGGGTTCATCCTGGGGGTCCCCGTGGCGGTCCTGGCCTGGGGGCTCCGTCGCCTGCTGGGCTCGGGAGGCCAGGCCGAAGCCTGAGGAGTCCCGCCGGCGCCGCAACGATGCGGTCAGGTTGGACCGGAGGACTTGCCCGAGCGGGTGCGAACCCCGTCCCCAGAAGGATGCTGCCCCGAATCGGGGTCTGGAGGTCGAGGATGCAAGGGTTTGATGCGCGCCGCACCCCACCGTGGGTCTGGCTCTCCCTGGGACTCGGGTCGGGGCTCCTGGTCGCCCTGGCCCTGCGCCGCGTCCTGCGCCGTCCGGAGGCGCCCCCTGAGATGGACCCGCGCGCGCGGCAGATCCAGGAGCTGGTGGCCGAGGCCGAGCGCCTCCTGCGCCAGGGTCGCGCCTCCAGGCCCGACCGCCGTTCGACCGAATCGTAGCGTTTCTTCGTCATGCGGCTTCTCCTGACCAATGACGACGGGATCCATGCCCCCGGGCTGGAGGCCCTCCTGGAAGCCCTGCTCCCGCTGGGTCACGTCACGGTGGTGGCTCCCGATCGCGAGCGCAGCGCCGTCGGTCACGCCCTGACCTTCCACTCGCCGCTGCGGGTTCGGGAACTGCCCGGAGAGGAGCGCCTGACCCGCTTCGTGACCGACGGGACGCCCACCGACTGCGTCCTGCTGGCCCTGTACTGCCTGATGCCGGAGAAGCCCGACCTGCTGTTCTCGGGAATCAATCGCGGGGCCAACCTGGGGGACGACATCACCTATTCGGGAACCGTCTCGGCCGCCATGGAAGGCCTGATCCACGGAATCCCCTCGGTTGCCTTGTCCCAGGTTGGGGCCCGGCCCGCCCACTACGCCACGGCGGCGGGTTTCGCCGCCCGTCTGGCCGGGCGTCTGGCCCACCACACCCGGATGCCTCCGCGCACCCTGCTCAACGTCAACGTCCCCGACCTGCCGACGGAGGCCATCCGAGGGGTCCAGGTCACCCGCCAGGGGCAGAGTCTCTATGACCAGAAGATCGTCAAGCGGGTGGACCCGCGCGGGAACGACTATTACTGGGTGACCGGCGCGATGCCCACCGGCAGGCCCGAGGAGGGGACCGACTTCGGGGCCATCCAGGAGGATTGCATCTCGGTCACTCCGATCCAGACCAACATGACCCATCACGGGCTTCTCGAGGAGATCGACTCGTGGGGCCTTTAAGCCGGAATTCCGGTGAGGATTGCCCGGAAGGCGGGGTCCTGCACGATGATCTGACGGGCCTGCCGATCCTGTCCTCGGTGCTCGAGCAGGTGGAGTTCTACCTGCAGCGACGCGACCAGGTCGGCTTCCTGTACTTCGACGTGGTCCAGTTCCATCTGCTCAGGGAGACCTACGGGCGTGAGGTCGCCGAGGCCCTTCTCGAAGCCCTGGGCCAGGCCCTGGCCAGCCAGCGGGGCAAGCTCTTCCGGGATCGGGATCTGGTGGCGGTCGGGGGGCGCGGGGCCGACTACTTCGTGATCTTCTTGTTCTCGCCACCCCGCCACAAGCTCAGCTTCTCGCAGTCGGATCTCAAGCTGATCTCCTATCGGGTGGTGCAGAAGCTGAACAATCTGCTCAACGAGAAGGCTGCCTTCCTCGGGATCAAGGAGAAGATCGACTTCCACTCGGGCTACACGGTCATCAGCCGGGATCCCGGGACCCCGGTCGAACGCCTGGTCTATGAGGCCCAGAAGGAGGCGGCCCTCAAGAGCGAACTCGACGAGATCCTGGTCACCTTCATCTCCAACGTCACCCACGAGTTGCGGACTCCCCTGACCTGCATCAAGGGTTACGCCGAGACCCTCCTGGAAGGCGCCCTGGAGGATCACGAACTGGCCCGGCGCTGGCTGGAGGTGATCGGCGGGGAGGCCGAGCGTCTCGAGCGCCTGATCAACGACCTTCTGGATGTCTCGATGATGGAGGCCCAGCAGGTCGAATTCCACTTCGAGCCCACCGACCTGCTGGCCCTGGCCCGGCGCACCGCCGAGGTGCTCATGCCCCATGCCTCCAAGGCCGGGGTCCACCTGGCCGTGCGCGGGACCGATCCGATCCCGCTGGTCCAGGCGGACCGGGATCGGCTCAGCCAGGTCCTCCTGAACCTGGTCGACAATGCGATCAAGTATTCCCCTCCCGGCGCTGAGGTCACCCTGCGGCTCGCCCTCGGAGCCCCCGGCTGGGTCCTCCTGGAAGTCGCCGACCGCGGGACCGGGATCCCTGCCGGTCAGCTTTCCCGGATCTTCGAGCGCTTCTATCGCGTCGAGAAGGGAAGGGGAGCCCGCCACGGGGGAAGGGGCCTGGGCCTGGCCATCGCCAAGCGGATCGCCGAGGCCCACGGCGGAGACCTCTCGGTCGAGAGCCAGATGGGGGCCGGCAGCACCTTCCGCCTGGACCTGCCGGTGGAGGGGCCCTTCGTCGAGGAGGGCCGGGACGAGGAGGATTGAGTTCGCCGCCATGGTCTGGTCGCCGCGGGCCCTTGGCCTTGCGCTACGGACTGGTAGCGACCCTCGTCCTGGCCGCCTTGCTCCTGTGCCGGGCCGGGACCCCCGGCCTGCGGGTTCACGTCGAGGCGGACCTGGCCTTCGAGGTGGACTGGGTCCTCTTCGAGCAGGTCCTTCGCGACGCAGGGGTCCACAAGGTGGAGATCCTCGTGGTCCATCCGGATGCGGCGGTTCCCGGAAACCTGGAGGCCAACCGGCGCGACCGTTGGCTGGAGGTCCCCCTTCAAGCCGTCCCGGAAGAGCCCTGGCTGCCTTGCGTGGACTCCGAGGCGGTCGGCCGGAGGCTCTGGAAGGTCCTTTCCGCCTCTCCTGATTCCCGCGAGTCCGAGTCCCGCCGCCGCGAGCTCTTCACGGCCCTGGCCCTGCACCAGGTGGTCGGGCGCCTGTGCGGCGGAGTCCCGAAGCCGGAATCTCCGTCCCCTTTTCCAGGCTTGAATCCGCGCCAGCGGGACTGTCTCAAGCTCCGCTTCCAGCCCCGGGCTCCCTGAAGGGTCCGGGACCCATCCACCAGGAGACCCGAGCCGGGTTCGAGAACGCAGTCCGGCGATGTCTTCCTCCACTGATTCCACCCTCGAAACCCTGCAGGTTCTCGGGGTCAAGCTGCACGCCGTCTCCATGGATCAGGCGGTCCAACGGGTCCTGGCCATGGCCCGCGAGCCCGGATTCCATCTGGTCGTGACCCTGGGCACCGAGATGGTCATGCGGGCCCAGCACGATTCGGAGTTCCGGGAACTGGTCAACCAGGCCGACCTGGTGGTGGCCGACGGAGCGGGCCTGCTTTGGGCGGCCCGGCGCTGCGGACTGAGCCTCCCCGAGCGGGTGGCCGGGATCGACCTGGTGGCCCGGCTGGGAGAAGCCCTGGCCGCCTCGGGAGGCTCCTTCTTCCTGCTGGGGGCGGCCCCCGGAGTGGCCGAGGAGGCCGCCCGGACGCTCGGCGCGCGCTTTCCGGGCCTGCGGATCGCCGGGGTCCAGGATGGATTCTTCCGCGAGGATGAACCCGTCGTCCAGGCCGTGGCTTCCTCCAAGGCCACGGTGCTGCTGACCGGCCTGGGCTCTCCCCGGCAGGAGGGATGGATGCGTCGGCATCAGGAGCGCCTGGGGGTCGGGGTGGGAATCGGGGTGGGAGGGAGCTTCGATGTCCTCTCGGGCCGCAAGACCCGGGCTCCGCACTGGATGATCCGGCTGCACCTGGAGTGGCTCTTCCGCCTGGCCTGCGAACCGAGCCGCCTGCTGCGGATGATGGCCCTGCCGCGCTTCATGGGACGGGTCCTGGGTTCGGGAGGCCGGGCGGTGACCCGTTGGGGCGGGAATCCCGCGCCGGGTGGATCGGAATCCCGGTGAACTGGCGGGCCTGGTGGGAATCGGCCCTGGACTGGGTCTTCCCGCCCCGCTGTCCGGGTTGCGGCCGTTCTGCGGGCCGGAGTTTCTGCCCCTCCTGCACCCGGGAGCTCCTCTTCCATCGCCTGGAAGCTTCGTGCGGGTTGGAGATCCGGGCTGCGGGCTTCTACCGCGGCGCGCTGCGCAAGGCCGTCCTGGATCTCAAGCACGGCGCCCTGACCTCTTCGGTGCCGGCCCTCGCCGAGGCGATGCATCGGGCCTGGGCAGGCGAATCGCCGGACGCTCTGGTCCCCATACCCGCCGAACCGAAACGCCGCAGGCTCCGAGGGGTGCACGTCCCGGGTCTGCTGGCGGGGGAACTGGCCAATCGACTGGCGGTCCCGGCCCGATTCGACCTTCTGGTTCCCGCCCGGCAGATGCCCTCGCAGAAGAACCTGTCCCGCCCGGAGCGCCGCGAGAATGTGCAGGGAGCCTTTCGGGCCGGCCCGGTCTCGGGCCTGGATCTGCTGCTGGTGGATGACGTGATGACCACAGGGGCGACCCTGGCCGAGGCCTCCAGGGTGCTGCGCTCGGCCGGGGCTCGTCGGGTTCGGGCCCTGGTCCTGGCTGCGGTTTCGGGGGGATGAGGCCGGCTCTTGCCGATCACTCGAGGACGGGGAGCGCCACCATGATCCGGGTGACCCGGGTCCCCTGGATCGAGAAGTGGATGCCCTGGGGCCAGTAGTGCAGCCAGTATTCCTCTTCGCTCTGGGCTTCGTACTCGTAGCGATTGCCGAAGCTGCGCAGAACCCCGTCCACGTCGGACCCCACCGCCACTCCTTCGGAGGTCTTCAGCTCCGGAGCCCGGACCAGGATCGACTCGACCAGTCCACTTCGGGTGGCGATCTGGACCCCCACCTCATCGAAGAGGTAGAGCTGGGATTCCGCCTGGGGCCGGACCTTTCCCTCGCCCAGGACCTCCTCCACCTGGGCGATGGGCAGGTTCAGGGTGATGAAGTCCACCCTCTGGCCAGCCACGATCAGGCCGTCGCGGCGCGCCGGGCGGGCCTGGGAGGGAGAGGGGGCGGAGCGGTCGGCCTGGCATTGACCCAGGGCAGCCAGGAAGCCGAGCAGGATGGCCGCCAGCATCAGGGCGGCCAGGGGCCGGGAGACGCGACGGGGCGTCGGGGAGTCCGTCCGGGGTGAAACGGGATCCATGGTCTCAGGATCTTCCCGGGCGAGGCCGGGATCCTCCCAGGGAGTTCTTCTCGAGTGCAACCTCCCGTGGGGGGGAAGCACTGAACTCCGGCTGACTCTCGCCCCGTCTCCAACGCGAGAGCCACAAACCCCAAAGCGATCCGGCAATCGACAGTCCGCCGACAAGCCAGGGATCGGCCGCGGCCGGAGGGGGCAGGGCGAAAAGTCCGGCCAGGGCGGTGGCGCAGACGCCCGCCGCGGGGAGGGCCACAAGCAGACCCAGGGCCGCCCACAGGGGACGCCGGACGGGCCAGCGGGCATCGGCGCCCAGCGTCAGGATCAGGGCCATGGGGAAGCACAGCGGAGCCGCCGCCTCCATGAAGAGGCTCCAGATCACCAGGGCTCCCCCTCCAACCGAGAGGGTCACCAGGCAGCCGCGCCCGAGCTCGCGGACCAGCCGGGAAAGCCCTCCCAGCGAGGAGCGATCCTCGTGGCCCAGCGGGAAGACCACCCAGGCCTCGCCGAGTCGGGCGCCGGCGTACCAGGAAGCGGCTGCCGGAAGCAGCAGGATGGCCTGTCGACTCCACTCCTCCGGGGGCAGGGCGTGGAAGGCCCCGGCCACGGCGAAGGCACATCCGGCCACGAAGAGGTCCCATCCCGGAAAATGCTGCCAGCAGACCACCGCGGTCAAGGCGCCGGTGAGGGCTGCCAGGGCCACGACCCTCCAATCATCGGCCGGCGCCAGCAGGAAGACGGGAACGAAGAAGGCCAGGGCCGCGACCAGGGCGGCCAGGGCCCGGTGCTCGTCGGCCAGTCGGGACCAGGGAATCATCGCGCTGCCTTCTTCCCTCCTGGCCGGACTCCCTTCGTGCCGGGCCCTGGCCTGCCCGGCCGATCACGGCATGGGCCAGGCCTCGACGTGAAGGTGGGGCCCCGTCCGGAAAGGGGAGTCGTGGAGATACTCATTGAAGGTCTCGAAGCCGTTCTGACGCGCCAGTTCCTCGAAGTGCGAGGAGTCGAACTCGTGAGAATCCGGGCGATAGCCGTCCCGGACCCTCTCCAGGACCAGGTCCAGGGCCCGACCTTCGCCGTGAGCGCTCCCGACGTGGCGGCCACCGGTGGAGCAGGTGATGGCCGCGCGGTGTCCGGGGAAATCCCGCTCCACTGCCTTCTCCAGGACCAGGAAACGCTTGAAGGTCAGGGCGCGGGCCTCAAAGCCCCGATAGCGGAGGAAGCGGTCGGGATGGCGGGCGGCCACCCGACGGATCTCCTCCGGACTCGAACCCTCGCCTTGCCGGCGCAGGGGATGGCCGGTGGCCAGGGCGCGCTGGTAGCCTTCCTCCTGCTCCGGCTGTCGGCGATGCCGGGGGGTGCCATCCGGATTCCGGGTCCAGAACTCCCCGCTGCGGATCTCCTCCAGGAGGTCTCCGGTCCTGGGGTCCAGGGAGCGGCCATCCACCCCGGTTCCGTTGACCTTCTTGAAGAAGGTCAGGGCGCGGGCGGTCTGCGGTCCGTAACACCCATCCTCCAGCAGGACTCCCCTCCACCCCGGCATCCAGCGGATCAGGTCCTCCTGCAGGCGCCGGACGGGCTCACCCTGGTCCCCTTGACGCAGCTTCGGCGGCGCAACCGGGCGTCGCGAATCCATTCCCAGCAGGGTCCGGGCCTGGAGCGAGAGGTCCAGGCGATCCGTCGGCGGGTCTGCAGGGTTCCCGCTCCCAGGGCGGAGCCAGGGCCCCTCCGCCGCAGGGGCGATCTCCTGGAACGGGGCGCTCGGGCCCTGGGGTCGATTCTTCAAGGAATCCATGGTTCCACCTCGTTTGCCGGGGAGAATCTCCCCTGATGTCACGAGGATTCATGACGACGCGAGGAGCTCGGGTCGAGATCCGGATTGTTACCGGAGCCTTGCCGAAGTGTTTCCCTTTGATGAACCCCGGGAAGGGCGCCCGCCGAGGCTGTAGAATGGGGGCGCAGCGAACCAGACCCCCGGGAGGCACCCGTGTCGCAGAACCAGGATTCCAAGGCCCAGAGCCCGGATGGAGCGATGGATCTCCAGCAGATCATGGAGGTCCTGCCGCATCGCCACCCCTTCCTCCTGATCGACCGGATCCTGTGCCGGGAAGGGGTGCGCTCTGCCCGAGGCATCAAGAACCTGACGGTCAACGAAGAGTTCTTCCAGGGCCATTTCCCCGGGAATCCCGAGATGCCCCGGACCCTCCTGGTGGAGTGCATGGCGCAGGCGGGTGCCGCCGCGGTCCTGGCAGCCGAGCAGAACCGGGGAAAGAATGCGCTTTTCGCCTCGATCGACCGATGTCGCTTCGGGCGGGCGGCGGTGCCGGGGGATGTCCTGGAGATCGAGGTCGAAACCCTCAGCATGAAGCGGGACATGGGCAAGATGCGCGCCGTCTGCCGAGTGGGCCAGGAGGAGATCGCCTCCGGCGAGTTGATGTTCGCCCTGGTCGATTCCCCGTCCGAGAATCCCGGATAGACCGGGAAGGCCCTGACCCGGCCCGGGCTCCCCGGCCGGGCGAGGGCGCTTTCAGGAGCCGGGCTCCCAGCGGGGCAGACCCACCTCCGGGCACATCCGACGGGGCAGAGGCGTCGGGCAGGGGTCGAGGAAGGCCTCGACCACCACGCCCACGCGGGCCTCGAAGAGGTGCCCGCCCCTGGCGATGAAGTCCTCGCCCGAGAGGGTCGCATGCGCGTGCATGAAGACCCGGCCGTCCAGAAGCGAGAGGTTCCCGTTCAGGCAGAGCAGCTCCCAGATCCCGGGGAAGATCTGCTTGTGGTAGATGCGGGCCTGCGGGTCCCAGCAGCCGAGTTCCGGGTCCTCCAAGGCGCCGATGGCGCTGATCCGGGCGCTGACGAGCCCCAATCGGGTCGCCAGGCCTTCCAGGCCGGAGCGCAGGTCCTCCCCCCGGTCGAGGTTGACCAGGACCCTGTTGTCGGGTTCGCGATGCCACTTCATGGTCGGGGACTTCTGCCCCCGATCGAAGCGTCCTGTCCGGGAGCGGATTCGCCTCCGCTTGCCGGCCCCGGATGGAGTTCCCCTCCCGAAAGCGATTGTTCCCCCTGGCTCCTCGAGCCAGGGGGAACAATCCGGTCCGACTCTCGTGCTGCGAGATCAGTCCAGGGCGTGGTTGACGATGGAGTCGCGCAGCTTGGGCTCGAACCAGGTCGATTTCGGCGGCATGATCTCATCGGCGTCCGAGATGGCCATCAGCTCGTCGAGCGAGACGGGGACCATCGAGAAGGCCACCGCGGCACGGCCCTCCCGGACCCTGCGGATCAGCTCGTCGGTCCCGCGGATTCCGCCCACGAAGTCGATCCGCTCGTCGGTGCGTGGGTCGCCGATTCCAAGACAGGGGGCCAGGACATGGTCCTGCAGCAGGGCTGCGTCCAGGCGCTGGGCCGGGCTGGTGGCCCCCGCCTTCAAGACGTTGAGATCCAGGTCATGCCAGGACCCGTCCAGATACATGCTGACGTGGCCGGGGGCCTGGGGGGAGGGGGAGGCGCCGGAACCGACGGGGACCCGCGCCCCGATGGCCTGAAGAAGGGCCTCGGGCGTCTGGCCGTGGAGATCGGCCACCACGCGGTTATAGGGCATGATCCTCAACTGGTCGGCGGCGAAGGCCACGGCCAGGAAGAAGTTGCCCGCCTCCTGGCCGGTCCAGGTCCCGGCCTGGTTTCGCAGCTCGGCCCGGGTGCGGCTGGCGCTGGCGGCGCGGTGATGCCCGTCGGCGATGTACATCCTGGGGATCTCCGAGAAGGCCTGGACCAGCGCGCTGGTCGCGGTGACCTTCCATGCGGTATGGCGGATCCCGTCGGGGGCCGTGAAATCATAAAGGGGATCCCCCTGGGAGGCCGTCTCGACCAGGGCATCGATCCTCGGGGTGCCGCGATAGGTCAGGAAGACCGGGCCGGTCTGGGCGTGAGTGGCCAGGATGTGGCGGGTGCGATCATCCTCCTTGGCCTTTCGGGTCTTCTCGTGCTTCTTGATCAGGTCCTGGTCGTACTCGTCCACCGAGAAGGTGCCGGCCACTCCGGTCTGGACGTGATCGCCCATCTGCAGGCGATAGATGTAGAGCGCCGGCTCCTCGTCAAGCAGCAGGATCCCCTCGTTCCGGAGTCGGGCGAGGTTCTCGGCCGCCTGGCGGTACACGGCCGGGTCGTAGGGGTCGACGCTCTCGGGGAGATCGATCTCGGCGCGCGACACGTGCAGGAAGCTCATGGGCCGGCCTTCAGCCAGGGCGGCGGCTTCGCTGCGATCCACCACATCATAGGGGACGGCAGCCACGTGGGCGACGTGCTCGGGGTTGGGGCGCAGGGCGCGGAACGGACGTAGGATCGACATGAGGGGTCCTTTCAGGAAGAGTGGCGCCGGAGACGGATGCGGCGCTGGGCTGGGGCCCGAAGCGGGCCCGGCCGGGAGCGGCTTCCCCATCCACCCCCGCGGGCCCTCTCAGGATTCGTCTTCGGGCTCGAGCCGCCAGGATTCGGGGCGGTGGAGGGGTTCGAGATCCGCGGTGAAATGGCGCAGGAACGGAGGCTCGTGCAGGATCCTGTAGCCGGGGATCCGGTCTCTTCCGTCCGCCACCCGATGGGCCACCTCGATCACGTAGTCGATATGGGACTGGGTGTAGACCCGCCGAGGTACGGCCAGCCTCAAGAGCTCCAGCCGGGCCCCGGGGAACATCAGCGAGCCGACCTCGACGCTGCGGATCCCGCCCTCGAGGTAGAGGGCATTGGCCAGCGAGACCCCGGGGAACTCCTCCCGGGAAAGATGCGGGAGCAACCTTCCGGCATCCACGAAGACGGCATGTCCCCCGGGCGGACGCACGATCGGGAAGCCTGCCCGCTGCAGGCCTTCGGCGAAGTAGGCGATGCTCCGGGTCCGGTAGCGGAGATAATGGGGGTCCAGGGATTCCTCCAGGCCCACCGCCATGCACTCCAGATCCCGGCCGGCCAGCCCGCCATAGGTCAGGTAGCCTTCGCCCAGGATCAGCTCGTTGCGGAATCGCTCCGCCCAGTCCTCCCGACGGGTGGCCAGGATTCCGCCGATGTGGACGATGGCGTCCTTCTTCGCGGACATGGTGAAGCCGTCGGCCAGGTCGAACATCTTCCGGGCGATCTCCGGCAGAGTCCAGTCTCCGTAGCCCGGCTCGCGCGTGTGGATGAACCAGGCGTTCTCGGCGAAGCGGGCCGCATCCAGGAAGAACGGGACCCCTGCCTCACGGCAGCGTTCCGAGACCGCCTCGAGGTTGGCCATGCTGACGGGTTGGCCGCCCACCGCGTTGTTGGTCAGGGTCATCATCACCAGGGCGATGCGATCCCTGTGCTCGGCCAGGGCCCGATCCAGGGCCTCGAGATCCATGTTCCCCTTGAAGCCGTCCTCGCAGTCCGGCTCCAGGGCGCAGGCCACGGGCAGATCGCTGGCCACGGCCCCGACCTGCTCGATATTGGCTCGGGTCGTGTCGAAGTGGGTGTTGTTCAGGACGATCTGTCCGGGACCCAGGACGGTGCGGGCCAGGATGCGCTCGGCCGCCCTCCCCTGATGCACCGGCAGGATATGGGGGAACCCCGTCAGCCGCCCGACCACCGAAGCAAACCTGCGGAAAGAGGTGGAACCCGCGTAGCTCTCGTCCCCCTGCATCAGGGCCGACCATTGGATGGCGCTCATGGCGCCCGTCCCGGAGTCGGTCAGAAGATCGATGGTGACCTCGGTCGAGTTCAGCTTGAACAGGTTGTGCCCGGCGCGCTCCAGGGCGCGGAGCCGGGCTCGAGCATCCAGGATCGGGATCGGCTCGACGGACTTGATCCGGAAGGGTTCGACGATCGTCTTGTATCCCCAGTCTTCCACAAGGCCTCCAGGTCGTCTTGATTCCACCGCGTCCGCGGTCCTCGGATTGCGACAGGCTCCATGCCAGACCGGATCGGGGTCAAGGGCAATGATCCGAATCACCCCGGTCGGGTCCGGGCCTCCAGGCGGGCCAGGGAGCGCAGGGCCTCGAGCCGACCGGAACCGCACATCTCGGGGGTGGGCCTGAGGCTGGAGCAGACGGCCGGTCTCTCGGGTCGGCCGAAGAGCGCACAGCGGAGGTCCCGTGTCAGGTGGGGGCAGCGCAGGCCGGCGGGCTTGCCGTCGGGCATCCCTGGCAGGGGGGTGCTGATCGAGGGCGCGATGCAGCAGGCTCCGCAGTCCTCCCGGCAACGGATCCCGCCCGGGGCGAGCGGGGAGGAGCAGGGTTCCGGCATGGCCAGGGGGCCTTCGGCCCGGGAAGGGAGCACTCCCCCCCATGCACGATTCCTGGAGGAGGGCGGAGACCCCCGCGGAATGAGGGTCTCCCATGCAGGAACGCCACCCGGTCCGACCCTGGGAAATCGGACTCGTCCTGGTTGTCCTGACGGTCGTGGCCGGTCTGGCGGCGTTCTGGGTCCTGCTCGATGGCGGGCCGCTTCTGGAGCACTCCGGACGCTCGATCCAGGACAGCCTCCTGTTGTGGAAGAGGCTCCAGGGCGGCCTGGGCTTCGAGGCCGACGACTACCCGCCCCTGGCCTCGCTGGTCAGTTGCGCCTTCTACGGGCTTTTCGGCCCATCGCGCCTGGTCGCCGTGTTCTCCCAGTTCCTCTTCCTGATTCCCTATCTGGTCGGTTGCTGGTGGATCGGGCGCGAACTCGGCGGTCGGGGAGGGGGTGCGCTGACCCTGCTGGCGGCGGGGGGCAACCCCTGGATGAGCTCCCACCTGCATGGCTATTACCTGGAGATCGGGACCACCGCCCTGGTGGCCCTGGCCTTTGCCCTCCTCCTGGCCTCCCGGGGGGGCAGGCAGGCAGGCCCGACGCTGGCCCTGGGGGTGGTGGCCGGATTGGGGATGCTCTCGAAGTGGTCCTGGCTGCTCTTCGTCGGACCCGGCCTGCTCTGGCCGGTCGGGGTGGCCTGGAAGGCCGGCGCCCGAATCCGCCCCCTCCTGGGGGGAAGTCTGGCCTGCCTGGCCTTCACCTTGTTGATGCTGCTGGCCTCTGCCGAGGAGGCCTCGCGCGGCTTCCCCTGGTTCCCCTTCGGCCTGTGCCTGCTGGCCTGGTTGCTGGTGGGGGCCCTGGGAGCGCGGGCCTGGAGGCGGGACGGCTGGAATCCCGCCGTGGGGACGGCCCTGGCCTGGGGACTGGCGTTTGCGGTCTGCGGCTGGTGGTACTTCCTGTCTGCCTGGGAGTTGCAGACCAAGGCCTCGGGGGATGCCGGGCAGGGGGTCGCCGCCTGGTTTTCGCTGACCCGCCTGGTGGCCACCCTGGCCACCAGCACCTGGGGTGCGCCCCTGTGGTTCGCTCTGGGTTCACTGGCCGCAGTGCGAATGCGGGACATTCGCGTTCCCACCCTGGCGGCTCTGGGAGGAATCGCGCTGTGCCTCGGTTTCTACGCGGCGTGGCAGGTGCCCCCGGGGGCCCGCTATGCCCTGCCCGCAACCGTCCTGGTCCTGGCACTCTCGTTCGGATGGTGGGGCCGGTTCCGGAAGCCCGCCCTCCTCCTGGGGGCACTCCTGGTCGGAGTGGGCTGGTTGCAGATCGGTTCCTGGACCTTGGCGGCGGAGGGCCCCGGGTCCCATGCGTCCCCCGACCTGACCCGCATCGGTCGGATGGTGCGGATCGCCCCGCCTCCCCGCTCGGGCCCTCCCGTCGAGCCGACCGCCCTGCGGCTCCTGGGCGAACTGGAGGGGACCGACGAACGGGAGATCACGGCGATCCTCCTTCCGGGAGGGCGCCTGGATCCGGACGTCCTGATCCTCGAATCGATCTTGAGGGGGCGCGAACTCGATATCCGCCACATCCTGCCGACGGACTCTGCGCGGCCGGTCCGGACCTCCCTGCTCCTGGTGGTCGGGGAGATCCCGGAGCAGGCTCCCTGGCTGGAGGACTTCCGCCTTCTGGAGTCCTGGGAGGCCCCGGACTGGGGAGCCTGGAGCCTTCTCCGGAAAAGGGCCCCTTCGAACCCGGACGGGAGTGAAGGGGGAGTGAGCGGGACTTCCCAGGAAGGGCCCCGGGCCAGGCCGGGAGCGGACAGGAGTCGCCTGCCTGCCGGGGAATGAATCAGAAGGGCCAGCCCTGGGAGGTGAGCGGACCTTGGCGGACATCAAGCACGAGCGTTGCCTGGACGGGTTCTCCGGCCGGATCGGCCAGAGCCTTCGCCTTCAGACCACCGAGGATGGCCGTCGCCAGGTCCGGGCCCTGGACTGTCCCTGCGGGCAGGATCCGGCCTGCTGGGAATCCTTCCAGGAGGCCCTGGCCTACGCCCGCGAGGCCCGACATCGGGCGGAGTACCGCAAGGTGGCGCGAAAGCGCCGGGCCTCGCCGATGCAGGTGGCCACCGCCGATTTCCTGCACGCTCCCGAGATCCACCACATCGACCTGGGAGACTACCACGGCCGGCCCGGGGATCCCATCCGCATCTACGCTTCGGACGACGTGGCCATCACCCGGGTCGGCGTGTTGATCGTCGACTCCGCCAACCATCTCGTCGAGATGGGCATGGCCCGCCACGAGGAGGGGGATCGCTGGGTCTACCGGGCCACGCGCCCGGCCCCGGGCGAACATGTCCGGGTGATCGTCGATGCCGCCGACCTGCCCGGTCACCTGACCGAGGGGCGGGCCGAGAAGACCGTCCAGGAGTTCTGATGTCCGAGTTCTCAGTTTGCCTGGTCACGGCGCCCTCGCTCCCGCAGGCGAAGCAACTGGCCCGGAACCTGCTCCAGGAGCGCCTGGTGGCCTGCGTGAACCTTGTGCCCGGAGTCGCCTCGATGTACTGGTGGGAGGGCCACCTCGAAGAGGCTGAAGAGGTCCTGATGATCCTCAAGACCCGCTCCAGTCTGCTCCAAAGCCTGGGGCAGCGGGTCCGGGAACTCCATCCCTACAGTGTTCCGGAGTTCCTGTCCTGGCCCCTGGGTCCGGGCAGCCCCGAGTACCTGGACTGGTTGGCGGCCGAGACCGCCCAGGCCAGGATTTCCGAACCGGCCGGTTGACTTCCCGGAAGGCTGTCGTGATGACCCAAGGGACAGGTTCCCCGAACGACCTGTCTTGGAGGCTTCCTGATGGATGCGATTGATCCCCGTGTGCACCTCGGCCAGGTCTCTCCGGTCCTGGCACGCGCTCCCCGGGAGGTTCCGGTTCGTCGGGAGGAATTCTCCGTCGCCACGCCGACCGAGAGTTTCCTGCCAGGGGAGCTCGAGGAGCTTCAAGGGGTCAGCCCGGGCGGAAGGCAGGCCCGATCCGCCTCCAGCGGGCCCGCGCCCTTCGAGTTCGGCCCGGATGCCGAGTCCCTGCAGAACATGCGCCTCATGGCCGAGGAACTGCGCCAGACGCGCAAGGATCTCAAGACCGAGCGCAAGGAGCTTCGCCAGGAGAACGGCTCGGTCTCTGACAAGGCCCGTGTCCACGGGGGACTTGAGGATGTCGGCTCCGCCCTCAAGCGGATCGAGCTGGCCCACCGGGACTCGAGGTGGGACCAGGTGGCCGGCGCCGTGGACGGTGAGGTTTCGCCAATCTACCGTTCCTACTTCCTCCACGGCCGGACTCCCGTCAAGGAGATGCAGGAGGTCCTGCGCACTGCCCGGGATCTGGCCGACCCGGATTCCGAGTTGCGCCTGAAGGGGAATGAGATCCAGCCCCTGGTCCGCGACGAGATCTGGAAGACCAAGATGGAGCGCCTCGAGGAGGTGGCCCGTCAGCCGATCCGGGACGGTCAGCCCGTCGAGATCGACGCGGAATACTATGAACTGGCCAGCCCCGAGTTCCTCGAGAAGCTGTCCCGGGCCTCGCGGGGAGGCGCGGATGTCAAGGTCCTCATGGACCCCGGGACGGTCTCCCGGATGAGCGGGACCCCCGATGCGAGTTCCCTGGCCTCCAGGTTGAACACGGTCCGCCGCCTCGAGGAGGGCTCCGGCGGCCGGGCCGGGGTCCAGTTCTTCGCCAGCCGCGAGGTCATGGGCGGTCGGGACGAGATCATGCACCGCAAGCTGCTCCGGGTGGGGGACGGGGTGGTCTTTGGCGGGATGAACGCAAATAAAGGTTCGGGCGAGAACGTGGACTTCGGGATGGAGATCCACGGCCCGGGTGCCGCGCGCTTCGTGGAGACCTTCCAGCGCGACGTGGAGCTCTCGCGGGGCCGTTCGGTCGAGGCCATCTACGGGCCCCTTCTCGACGATCTGCGCCAGACCGAGGGTGTGGTGCTGCAGCCTCGAGGGGCCCTGGACCTGCTCGAGTCCCAGATCCCCGGAGGCCCTCGGACCGGAGAGTCCTGGGGTTCGAGGGTCGAGCGGGTCCTGGAGAACGCTTCCTATCAGGGATTGCGGATCTCCGACCTGGTGGAGGTTCCCGGTTCCTCGCCCGGGCAGGCGCCGACCCCCGAGGAGGAGAAGGCCTGGCTTCTGGCGGGACGCGGCGAGGCCACGCTGACTCCGGCAGGACGAAACCTGCTGGCGGACGGGGTGGAGGCTGCCGTGAACCGGATGAACTCCCGGTCCAACCAGGAGACCATGCAGGCCATCCGCCCACCCGACGCCAGGGCGGTCGGCAACGAGACCCTGGCCGTGGGTGACACTTCGGTCGAGCGACAGGCCATGCTCCTGCACGCCATCGATTCCGCCGAGAAATACATCAAGGTCTCGGCCTTCGTCCTGAACGAGGATCTGGCGCGCCTCCTGGTCGAGAAGAAGGAGGCCATGGAGGCCCAAGGCAAGCCCTTCGAGGTGCAGGTCGTGATGGATCCGGGGATCTACCCCTACGGGGGCTCTCCGAACGAGGCCGCCCACCGCTTGTTGGAGGATCGCGGCGTCGAGGTCCGCTGGGCGGCCCTGGATCGCAGCACCCCCGACCATGATCGCAAGGTCCACGCCAAGATGCTCCTGACCGACCAGATGATGGTGGCCGGAAGCACCAACTTCTCGCACAAAGGGCTCCGGGACAACTGGGAGCTCTCGGACGTCACCTTCTTCCAGGACGAAGCCAGCCGGGCCGACCAACAGAAGGTCGAGGCCGATTTCGCGCACCTGTGGGAGCGCGAGTCCCTGCCCATCGACACCCGGGCCCTGGCCGAGTCCAGACATGGGGTCGGAGAGGACCCCGAGTCCCGGTATCTTCGGGATGAGGAGCGCACCCGCAGCCTGCGTGGATTCCTGCGCGGGATCGGCAACCTGGAAAAGGAGATCGGGGCGCAGGTCCAGCAGGTTCGCGCCTCCGACCCCGTCCTGGCCTACACGGTGGACCAGAGGGTTCGCGAGGGCCAGTCGGAAGGGTACGCCACCCTGCAGGCCCTGGGCGAGGAGCGCCTGGCCCGGATTCGCTACGAGTCCTCGGCTTGGCAGACCCTCCAGCAGATGGTCGCCACCTGAAAATCCACCCACCCCGGGAAGGGATCTTCCCACTGACCTGGAACGCTCCCCCGCCCGCTGGGAGCGTCCTTGCTTTCACCAAGACGGGCTCTTGAAGAGGATTTCCGGTCCCCGATGATCATTCCGGCAACCCCGGCACAACGGCGATTCCTGGACTGGAGCCTGGCCTGTTGGGTCAAGGTCTCCTTGGTATCCAGCCTGGCCACGGTGCTGATGCTGGCGCTGCAGGTCCCGATCTTCCCGTGCGCCCCCTTCCTGACCTTCGACTTCTCCGATGTCCCGGCCGTGGTGGCGGGCTTCGCCATGGGGCCCTGGCAGGGGATGGCCGTGGTGGTCCTCAAGAACCTCCTCTTCCTGTTCCAGAGACCGCAGGCCACCGAGCTCGTCGGGATTCCGATGAACATCGTGGCCGGGGTGACCCTGGTCGGAGTCTCGGCGGCCTTCTACTGGCACCGCAAATCCCGGTTCAGCGCCCTTCTGGGACTTCTGCTGGGGACCCTGGTCATGACCCTGGTCATGATCCCGGTGAACCTCCTGGTCTATCCCTTCTTTGCCTGGCTCTTCGGCTTCCAGGTCGAGATGGAGTTGACCCCGTTCATCCTGGGAACGGTCACGCCCTTCAACCTCCTCAAGGGAGCCCTCACCGCGGCGCTGACCCTTCCCGTCTACAAGCGTTTCTCGGCCTTCCTCAAGCGCTGGTAGCCCACCCCCCGGAATGGGTGCATCGGCATCCTTCTTTCGCGAATCCCCGTCCGATTCGGGAAGGGGCCGGCCCATGGAAAGAGAAGAGGCGACTCCCCGGTTTCCCGAACCCTCCACCGGGGACGGAGTCCCGCTTGCCGGAGATCACCCGCTTCTTCCAGGATGTCACCCTTCGGGACCTCTTTGACGTGGTTCTGGTCTCGCTGTGCCTGTACTACCTGTTGCTGGCGCTGCGGGGCACTCGCGCCGTCCAGATCCTCCAGGGCCTGAGCGTGCTGGTGATCCTGCTGGCGATCGCCTACCTGGCTCGTCTGCAGACCCTGACCTACCTTCTCAACGGCGTCCTGGTCTCGACGGCGGTGGCCCTGCCCGTAGTCTTTCAGCCCGAATTGCGCAGGACCCTGATGCGCCTGGGCCAGCAGGGGCTCTTGACGCCCGGCTCCCTGCGCAACCTGGGCAAGGAGGAACTCGGCCGCCTGGTGGACGAGGTGGCCTTTGCCGCCTCCAACCTCTCGCTGGCCCGCTACGGCGCGCTGATCGTGCTCGAGCAGGAGACGGGCCTGGAGGAGATCACCGAGACCGGCCAGCCGGTCCGTGGGATGATCTCGGCCAAGCTGGTCCAGACCATCTTCCACCCCAAGACCCCCCTTCATGACGGGGCGGTGGTGATCCGGGGAACCCAACTGGTCGCGGCCGCCTGCTATCTGCCCCTGACCGAGCAGGTGGTGGATGCCCGCTTCGGGACCCGCCACCGGGCGGCCCTGGGGATCACCGAGCAGACCGATGCGGTGGTCGTGGTGGTCTCCGAGGAGACCGGCGAGATCCGGATCGCCCACGAGGGTCACTTCTCCAGGCCCATGACCGAGGAGGCCGACGTCCGCAAGCTCCTCAACCAGTACCTCGTCTCGGACCTGTATCGAGGCCGCACCTCTCGAATGCGCCCGACCACGACCCTGGAGGGCGGCGCGTGAGGTTCCTGCGCCAGAATCTCGGCCTGAAGCTCCTGGCCTTGTTCCTGGGACTCTGCGCCTGGAGCATCGTCCGGCTGACCGCCGCTCCCACGGGCGAGACCCCGGCCCAGAGGGTCTTCTTCAAGCCTCTCCAGGTCCTCCCGCCGGAGGATCCCGATCTGGTCTACAAGGTCGGTCACCAGGAGGTCGTGATCACCTTGCGCGGTCGTCGGACGGTCCTGGAAAAGATCGATCCCGGTCAG
>JALHDH010000059.1:0-1109 GCA_022839105.1 bacterium | reverse complement strand
GGTCAGATCTCGGTGGATGTCGATCTGTCCAAGCGCGTGGCCGGAGACTATATGGCCAAGGTGGACGTGCTGGCTCCAGGGGGTGCGGAGATCTCGGATGTCCATCCCACCCACGTCTGGGTCCAGATCACGCGCAGTCAGGCCGCCTTCAGGCCGGTGCGGGTCCAACTCCTGGGACGTCCGGCCGAGGGGACCCGGGTGGGGACACCCGCCGCCGAACCCCGGAGCGTCCGCGTCACCGGCCCCCCGGGGAACCTCGACGAGGTCGTCGCAGTCGTGGTCCCGGTCAACCTGGCCGGCCTGGAGCGGACCTTCAGCACCCGAGCTCGGACGCTGGAGGCGGTGGACGCCGAAGGGCGGGCGACCGAAGGGGTCGAGGTCCAGTCCGAGGGGGTCGACATCACCGTGCCGATCGTGCGCCTTCAGGAAGCCCGGGTCGGAACGGACCGGATCACCGTGAAGGGAGCGCCCGGATGGGCCTATTCGGTGAAAGCCGAACCCGCGGTGGTCACCCTGGAAGGACCCGCCGGAGAGAACCTTCCGGATGTCGTGCAGACCGAGCCCCGGACCGTGGAGCACTCGGCCCGCCCCCAGAGCCTGGAGGTCCCGCTGGTTCTTCCTGAGGGAGTCCGCCTGGCCGGAGAGGAGCGGGTCCGAGTCCAGGTCCGCCCCTCCCGGACCAGCCCCTCGACCCTCTGAAGGGGCTCGGGGGCAGGCGGCGAAAGCGCTCGGCCATCCAGTCACGGCGGAGAACTTCCATGTCTTCACTCTTTGGAACCGACGGGGTTCGCGGTGTCGCCAACCGGGACCTGACCCCTGAACTGGCCTTCCGGATCGGCCGGGCCCACGGCCACCTGCTGGGACGGGAAGGGCACAGGCCCCGCGTGGCCATCGGCCGCGACACCCGGATCAGCGGACAGATGCTGGAGGCCGCCTACCTCGCGGGCCTGGGTTCCTCCGGCGCGGATGCCATCCTCCTGGGCGTCATGCCCACCCCCGGGGTGGCCTGGCTGGTCGGCGAACTCCAGGCCGACGGCGGAGCGGTGATCTCGGCCAGCCACAATCCGGTCCAGGACAACGGGATCAAGCTTCTCAACGGCCTGGGGTTC
>JALHDH010000058.1 GCA_022839105.1 bacterium | reverse complement strand
GTTGTCGTAGATGGATCGGGTCACGTGGCTCTCGGCGGCAAAGTGCACCACGGTGTCGCACTGGCTGACCAGGGTGTCGACCAGTTCGCCGTTGCGGACATTGCCGTACCAGAAGCTCAGGCGGCCGTGGCCGTTGTTGCCCGGGTTCATGTGCTGCTGAGGCAGGTTCTCCATGTTGCCCGCGTAGGTCAGCATGTCCAGGACCACGATCTTGTAGTCGGGGTACTTCTCGAGGACGTAGCGCACGAAGTTGCTGCCGATGAAGCCGGCGCCGCCGGTGACCAGGATCGTCTTGGACATCTCTATTGAACCTCCGAAGTGTGGAGCGCTTCAGGCTCCTGCGATGCTCCGGTGTGGGTGCGCCGGAGGATGGCCCGGCTTTCGGGGCCGTGGTGGAAGAGCAGGTCGACAACCGACATGAAGGGGACGAAGTCCGGGCCGCGTTGTCGGTACTCAGGGTGGATATAGCCGTGCCAGTGGACCTTCACCCCCAGGTCCTGGAAGGCAGATTCTTCAAGGTAGGAGCGGGCCGCGTCTCCGGTGAGGTACTCCGTGGCGCCCAGCTTCTCGCAGAGCCCGATCAGTCGGGCGGTCTTCTGGCCGGGGACTCCCAGCTCTGAAGAGCGCCGGACCTTCCAGGGCATGCCCAGCAGATCGACCAGGGCCCGCAGCATGGCCAGGTCCAGGTCGATCAGGAGATCCCAGTCCTGCTCGAGGACTGCGGCCAGGGCCGGGTACACCGTCGGGAAGAAGGGGGCCTTGCCATAGGCCTGCTCCAGGCTGAGCCGATGCTTGCGGCGCCAGTCCTTGGTGGAGTCGATTCCCACCTCGAGGATCGGGGGGAAATCCCGCCCCGAGAGCCGGACCGGGACGGTCAGCCAGGCCGGGCCATTGGCGGTCAGGATCCGGTTCCGGTTGCGCCAGCCGTTCTTGTCATATTGGACATCGTCGTACAGCACGAAGACGTCCGACCAGTCGTACTGGTCGAAGAAGCCCAGCCAGGGCAGGTAGGAGGGCTGCAGGACCACCAGTTTCAAGCCCTGCCTCCTGTGTCTTGCCGGACTCTGGCATTCATCCCGGTCACCCTCGGGCGGGTCGGTCCCCGGCGACCGCTGGCGCCTGCCGGCAATACCAGAGAAGAGGCAGCACGCCCACCCGGGGGCTGAAGTAGTCCAGCATGAACTGCCGGCATCGGGCCCCGAGGTCCTTGCGCCTCTTCGGATCCGTCACCAGGTCGGCCAGGGTCTGGGCCAGGAGATCCGGCGTGGTGGAGATCCAGGGGAACTCCACGTCCAGGCCCCAGTATTCCCGGTGGCGGTTGATATTGAACTGGTCGAACGCCTGGACCACGGGCCGGCCGAGGAACATCGCCTCGTCTCCGGACAGGCCGTGGTACCCCCGCAACTGGTTGAAAGTCACGTCGCAATCCAGCCGGGCCTGCATCACGTCCTGATGAGGCCAGCCGGCGACCTGCCACAGTTCCGTTTGTCCCCCTTTTCTCCTGCACAGTTCGCGGACCGCGTGGAGATAGGCCTCGGTGTCCTTGTGGTAGTAGAAGCGCGAGAGCGTGGGGTGCGGCAGGCTGGGGGTCTGCAGGATGCGCACGATCCCGTCCTCCTCCGAGCGGGGAGGTCTCAAGGCGACGTCCTCCAGCGTGGTGGGGGGGAAGCCGGCGTAGAAGCGGGCCTGCGGGAACATCCGGAGCAGGTGGGGCAGGGGGGTCAGGACCATGCGCCCGGGTCGCTGGTGGCGAACGACGTTGCGGTGGACCCTTTGGCCGATGTACAGGTGCACCACCCTCTTGCCCCGGACGAAGGGGCGCAGATCCAGGTCCGCCAGGGGCGTCTCTTCGTCGTCATCCTCGAAGAAGACGAAGCAGTCCGCGGCCTCGAGCTCTTCGGCAAGGCCGCGCGAGAGGCCCTCGTCGGCGAAGACGGCGCGCGATTCCTCCTGGGGGTAGCCGATATAGGGATGGCGCGTCCGGCACAGGGCCAGGGCCTGGTGGGGCGTGTGCCGGTTGACGGCCACCGCGTGGTTGAGCACCGAGCCGGCGATGTTCTGGGAATCGACGAAGACCACCCGCATCCGCTCGTCCGCAGGGATCCGGAAGGGATCCAGCCAGTCCTCGGGGGGCAGATCCTCGTGCTCCAGGCGCAGCAGGAACATCGGCAGCGCCCCGTCCGGAGCCTCGGCGTGGATCCAGGGGTCCTGCCAGAGGGCCCTGCCTCCCCCACGGGCCCCCAGGACCCGGGCGCGAATCCGCTCCGGCGGCGCCACGGCCCGGGCCAGCATGCGCAGGTCGTGGGTGGCCGGACCCAGGGCGAACTCGTTGTCATAATCCCCGTAGCGGAAGGTCGGGGTTCGTCGGGCCAGGGGCATGTTGACCGGCAGCAGGTGCAGCGAGCGGACCCGCGAGGCCGACCAGGCCGCGGCCAGGGCCTGCCCGGGGTCTTCCTCGGCGGCGGCGTGCAGGAGATCCACCACGCAATCCACCGGCCCCTCCAGGGTCCGAGCGGCGCGCACCTGGGAGCGGGGAGCCAGCCCCTGCAGGGCCTCGGCGGCGCCCTCCGGGCCCAGGACCAGGCATTCTCCCTCGGGGAGCAGGGGGGCCAGTTCCTCCAGGTGGGCCCACATCAGTTCGCGCACCGGTCGGCGGGGAGCCAGGGGAACCCGGTGGAAGGTGGGCGAGGGGAGGGCCAGCCAATCCTGCAGGACCTGCCAGTCTCCGGCCAGCATCGTGGTCTGCCGGTTGGCGGGCTGGTGCTCGGTGGCCGAACGGGCCAGTTCGGCCTCTTCAGGCTCCAGCAGGCCCAGGGCATCCGGGGGGGTGCGGATCAGCCACTCGGGAACCCGGTCCAGGGGGCGATCCGGCCAGACCAGCGTGCGGATCCCCTCCAGCATCCAGCAGAAGTCCAGGGCCTGGTCGAAGGGCGGAATCCCGTTGGGGAAGATCGCCACCCGGGCCTTCTCCTCCACCAGGGCCCTCTTGATGGCTTCCAGGAGCCAGGATTCCGAGTCCTGGGGCGCGGAGAGCGAGAACTCCTCATAGAACCTGTGGATCAGGGGGTTCTCTTGGAGGGCCCATTCCTCGGGGGTGGCCACCAGCGCCATCCCCTCCACCAGTCCCGAATCGGCCAGGAAGCGGGCCAGGGGCAGCATGGCCCGGCCCTCGGCCTGGTTGCGGGTGAAGAGCAGGACGCGGGTCAGGGCCATCGCTACCTCGGGCTGCGACCAGCAGGTCGGATGTGGCCGGCTTCCTTCGTCCGGGGACACCTGCCCCCTGCCCTGGTCGGTGGGGCAGGATTTCGCGCCTCCGTGGGATAACTCGTCGTGCCGCCGCACGAAGGGCTCCGGAGGACCATCCATGCAAGACCTGCTCACCCAGCCGCATCTGCAGACCGTCTACAACCGGGCTTTGCGTCGCCTGGGGCGGACCGGGAGTCCGGAGGAGTCCTCCGAGATCGATCCGGAACTTCTCGATGCCCTGGCCCGGGAGCTCTGCGCCGATCGCAGGGTTCCCGATGGCCTGCGCCGCGAGGTCCTGCGCGAACTGGTGGCCCCGACTCCCGGGGGCCTGCTGGCCCTGGGCTGGCTCTGCCGCAACCAGCCCGTCGAGGCCAGCACGGCGTTGAACTTCGTCGCCAACCTCCCCTCTGGAGAACCTCTCGCCGAGGCCCTGGATGCGCGGGAGGCGGTCGAGGCCCTGGAGTCTTTGATGCGGGCGATGGAGGCTTCGCGCAGCGGTCGGCTGGGCCTGGTGGTCCGGCTCCTGGGCAGCACCCTCCTCAACGAGGCGGCTCGCAGCGCTGCCCTCAAGAGGGTGGTGGGCGGTCCCTGGTTGACTCCAGGCGATCGGCGGACCCTGGTCGAGTGGGCCCTGGGCCTGGACGTGGCCGACGAGATCGCCGCCGGCTTCACCCACTCGATCCCCCAGGCGCCCGCGGGCCTGGCCCGGACCGCCCTGCCCTGCCTGGTGGACCAGGGTGAGGACCTGGCCGGAGTGGTGCGCAGCGTGGTCGCCAACGCGGCCAGTTGGGCGGACCCCCGGCCCCTTCTTCAGGGCCTGCTGGACCTTCTCGAGCGCAGCGGTCCGGAACTTCAGCCCGCCCTGCGTCGACAGGCCCTGGATCTGTGCCGGCGCCACAAGGAAGCCCTGCTCCGCCGACGGGCCTACCAGTTGGCGGCGAACACCGAAGGGCCGGACTTCCTCCAGGAGGCCCTGCGCGATCCCGACTTCGGGGTCCGCTCCTGGGCCCTGAGCCGCCTGAATCGCTCGAAGACCCAGGATTGAGAGTGCCAGGGAGGGCCGGATCATGAAGGTCGGTGTCTTGCGCGGTCGCGAGGACAGCTTCCCGGATGCCCTGATCGCCAACCTGAATGCCCTGGATGCCGGCCTGCACGCGGAGTACCTCCACGTGGGCGGAACCTCGGCGGGCGAACCCTGTCCCTACCGGGTGATCCTGGACCGGATCTCGCACGAGGTGCCCTACTACCAGGTCTACCTCAAGCAGGCGTCCATGCAGGGGACCTACGTGATCAACAACCCCTTCTGGATGAACGTGGACGACAAGTTCTTCGGCTATTCGCTGGCGCAGCGGCTGGGAATCCCCGTTCCCCGGACCGTGGTCCTGCCCAATCGGGCCTATCTGGCGGATATCGATGCCGGTTCCCTGCGCAACATGTGGCCCATCGACTGGCCGGCCCGCCTGGCCGAGGTGGGGCTCCCCTGCATCATGAAGCCCGCCTTCGGCGGCGGTTGGAAGAACGTCTTCAAGATCGCCTCGGTCGAGGAGGCCATGGCGGCCTACGAGGCCTCCGGAACCCTGACCATGACGCTGCAGGAGTTCATCGACTGGGACGACTATATCCGCTGTCTGGGTATCGGCCGGCAGGCCGCCCGGGCCATCCAGTACGTCCCTCGTCCCCTGGGCCAGGGCGAGTACGTCCAGGACCGCTCGCGGATGAATCCCGAGCACCTGCGCCGGGCCGAGGAATACAGCGTGCTCTTCAACGAGGCCATCGGCTACGACATGAACGCCATGGAGTTCGCGGTCCGGGGCGACACGCTCTACGCCATCGACATCACCAACTACGTCTGCGACTTCGACTTCCGCTCGCTGCGGGAGGCCCACTTCGGCTGGGCCGTGGACGCCATGAGCCGCTTCATCGTCGAGGTGGCCCGTTCCGGCGCGCGCAATGCCCCCTGCGCGCATTTCCCCCAGGTCGGTTGAGTCCGCTCCGTCGGAGGAGCCACGGGGATCCTGGAGAAGGCGCCTTCCCAATCCAGGGTGGAGGTTTCCCATGAAAGAAGGCATTGCTTGGAGTTCCGGCGGCTTGAACCTGGAGGCGTGCCTGGAACGGACGCTCACCCTGGTGATGCGGGATATCGGCCCCTTCGTGGACTGCAATATCGGGTTCCAGGATGAGAGAACGCGGACCCTGACCGGCCGCCTGGTCGGCCTGGAGCCCGAGGTGGGGTTGTGGCTCGAACCCGAGCAGGTGGCCAACCAGGAGAATCCAGAAGGCCGGGGCTGGCGTGTCCTGATCCAGTGGCGGGACATCCTGGTGGTCATGCAGGCCGAGACCCGCCAGACGCCGGCCCTGTCCCGGCTTCCCGAGAAGCCCATCGGCTTCCGTTCCCGGATGGATTGAGCCGCCCCGTGCTCAGGGACCGGACCCCCCGGTTCCGACGGATGGGGCCTGGCCCCCAGGAGGAGTGCAGACATGTCGGTTCACCAGACCTACGATCTCCTGGTCCTCGGCGGAGGGTCGGGTGGCGTGGCCGCGGCCCGCCGGGCCGGGGCCCTGGGAGCCAGGGTGGGGCTCTGCGAGGAAGGCCAGATCGGCGGAACCTGCGTCCACCGGGGCTGCATCCCCAAGAAGCTGCTGGTCTACGCGGGACAGATCCGCGAAACCCTGGACATGGCCGGCGCCTTCGGCTGGGAGGTTCCTCCGGCCAGCCTGGACTTCCCTCGCCTGCAGGGGGCCATCCGTGCCGAGCTGCAGCGTCTGGAAGGGGTCTACCTGGGGATGCTGGACAAGGCCGGGGTGGATCTGCACCGCGGGCACGCGCGCTTCCTCGACCCCCACACCGTGGAGGTCGGCGGGGTGCGCCTGGAAGGACGCAGGATCCTGGTGGCCACGGGCGCGCGTCCGTTCGTGCCGCAGACTCCCGCGGCCAAGGTGGCCTGGGTCTCCGACGATCTCTTCCAGAGCTCCACCCTGCCTCGGCGAATCCTGATCGTGGGGAGCGGCTTCATCGGCGCCGAGTTCGCCAGCCTCCTGCACGCCATGGGCACGGAGGTGACGCTGGTCTTCCGCAGCCAGTTGCTGCTTCCCGGCTTCGATCTGGATCTTCGAGGTGCCCTGACCGAGTCGTTCCAGGCCCGGGGAATCCGGGTGCTGCCCAGGACCCGGCTGGAAGAGTCCCGCATGGAAGGAGCGCAGGCCCGGGTCCGGCTCTCGGACTCTTCGGAACTGCTGGTCGACCGCATCCTCTTCGCCACCGGACGGGTTCCCAATACCCGGGATCTGGGCCTGGAGGAAGCCGGGGTCGAGGTGGACCCGTCGGGAGCCATCGTGGTGGATGAGGACTCCACCACCAGCGTGCCGCATATCCATGCCGTGGGGGACGTGACCGGGCGGGTCCAGTTGACGCCCGTGGCCATCGCCGAGGCGCGGGCCCTGGTCGAGACCCTCTTCCGCCGGAACCCGACGCGCGTCTGCTACGACCGGATCCCCAAAGCCGTCTTCACCACGCCTCCGGTGGCCTCGGTGGGCCTCTCGGAGGAGGAGGCCCGAGCCCAGGGGCGACCGATCCGCGTCTTCCGGACCCGTTTCCGGCCCATGAGGATCTCGCTGACTTCCAGGCAGGACCGGGTCATGATGAAGCTGGTGGTGGACGGGGCCGACGACCGGGTCCTGGGAGCGCACATGTTCGGCGAGGAAGCGCCCGAGATTCTCCAGGCCCTGGCCATCTCGCTGGAGGCAGGCGTCACCAAGAAGGTCCTGGATCAGACCATGGCCCTGCATCCGACGCTGGCCGAGGAGTTCGTGTTGATGCGCGAGCCGGTGGCTGAGTAGAGCCTCCAACAGAGCCGTCAGGCCTCGCCAGGACGAAGCCGAGGGAAGGAAATCGATGGGAAGAAAGCGCCCGGTTGCCAAGAAGAGGAACTCCAGCGCCCCTCCGGGCCGAAGTGCGTCTCCGCCCGGTGGGCAGGCGTCTTCACCTCCAGCCCGGGTGGAGGACAGACCCCCCTCCGCTCCGGTCTCGGAACCCGCCGCCCCGCCGGAGTGCGTGCCGGTCGCCAGGCCCGATCCCCTTCCCCGGAGGGGTCCCGAGGCCCCTCCCTCTCCGATCCGGACCGCCTGTTACGTCGATTTCGAGAATCTCTTCTACCGGGTGGCCGAGTCGGGTCGCGAGTTCAACACGCCCCGGGCCGTGCGCAGCCTGAACGCCCTGAGCCGGAGGATCTGCGGCGAGGGATTCGCCCACACGGCGGTCTACGCCAACTGGGACAGTCTCACCGCCCGCGCCCGTTTCGCCCAGAACGACTGGGCGCAGGTGGGATGGCGGACCGTCGCCGTGCCGACCCGCGAGGATCACGTCAGCGACCGGACCGTCAAGAACCTGGTCGACTTCGTGATGAGCCTGGACATCCTGGAGGAGGCCCGGGACCGCGGCTTCGAGCACTTCTTCCTGGTCACCGGGGATGCCGACTTCTGCGAGGTGGTCGAGCGCCTCAAGAGGCTGCACCGTCAGGTCACGGTGGTGGCCCTGAAGACCTCGATGAGCTATCGCCTGCGCCAGGCGGCCGACCGCTTCTTCCTCTGGGAGATCGAGGAGATCTCCGGCAAGGCCACCTTCCCCCTCCGGCCGGCCCAGCGGCCTCCCCGGGTCTCGCGAGGCCTGCGCCGGGACCCCGACGCCAGCGAACTCGAGTTGCTGCGCCAGGCCCTCTCGGCCGCCCAGGACGATGTGGGAGGGGCCCAGGTGGATTGGGAGACGGTCCGGGACGACTACTACCTCCCGCTGGCCGGATGCGCCCCCGAGGAGGCCGACTCGCTGGTGCGGGATCTGGCTCAGGCCGGATTCGTCCTTCTCGAGCCGCAGCGCGTGCGCGACGGCTCGCGGCGGCACTTCCTGCGAATTCCGGTTTGAGGACGTCATGAACTTCCTGGATTCCGATCTTCCCCGTCTGGACTCCACCTGGATGGGCGCCCGACGCGAGCTTCCCGGCCAGGCCTGCCATCAGGTGGCCTGGGTCGACGAGGCCAGCGGTGAGGTCCGGGGTTTCGTCCTGGCGCCACCCGAAGCCGGCCCTGAGGCCTTCTGGGAGGCGCTGGTCGAGGCCCTGGTGGAGCCCCGACAAGGCCAGCCGGGCCTCCCGGCCCGCCTGCTGGTCGAGGAGGCTCCGGTCCGGGATGCCCTGCAGGACCTCCTGGCCGGAACCGGGATCCTGGTGGAGGCGAACCCGCTGACGCTGGCCGGCGAGGCTTTGGAGAAGGCCGGCCGGCGACTGGCTCGGGCCGCGGGCTATCTGAGCCGGGAGGATGCCGATCCCGCCGCGGTGGCCCGCTTCTTCGAGTCGGCGGCCCGCTGGGCCGCCCTGGAACCCTGGATGGCCCTGGAGGACTCGGACCTGCTGATCCTGGAGGGGCTGGAGGAATCTCCCCTGGTGGCCAGCGTCATGGGGGCCAACAGCCCCGACCAGGGCCTGGCCCTCTTCGCCTCGACCGAGCAGGTCGGAGCCTTCCTGGAGGACTCCCGCCAGGTCCGGCTCTTCATGCAGTTCACCCCGCCCGAGGTGGCCGGCCCCGTCGTACAGGCCGAGATCGCCGGGCACGGATGGCCTCTGGCCGATCCGGAGTGGATCCCCGTGGCCTCCAGCCCCGGGGATCCGCGGCCCTTTGCGGGCCCCCGGGACCTGGATCTGCTTTCCCAGGCCATGGAGGCGGTCGAGGCCTACCTGGAATCCGACCTTCCCGACCGGGAGCGGGTGGTCGGCGAGGTCCTCCAGCTCTCGGGCGGCCTCGCCTTCCATGTGACCCGGCAGTGCTGGACCTCCGCGGCGGCTCCACCAGCCCGGCGTCCTGGACGCAACGAGCCCTGCTGGTGCGGGAGTGGTCGGAAATACAAGAAGTGCCACCTGGACCAGGACCTGAGTCCGGGCGGAGGGCGGGGTTCCAAGGGCTCCTCAGGCGGGTAGGATCCTCATCAGGACAGACCTGTTCCGGAGGAGGAACCGACATGCAAGGCGATCGGGCAGCCATCAACTGGTCTCTTCTGGTGCTGCGCCTGGTGGCAGGAGTGATCTTCATGGCCCATGGGGCCCAGAAGCTCTTCGGGGCCTTCGGGGGACAGGGCATCGAGGGCCTGCTGGGCATGCTGGGGCCGGTGGCGTGGCTGGTCGCCATCGGCGAGTTCTTCGGCGGGGCCGGCCTGGTGGTCGGCTTCCTGGCACGCTTCTCGGCGGCCTCCAACATGCTGATCATGTTCGGGGCCATCTGGATGGTGCACGGCAAGAACGGTTTCTTCGCCTCCTCGGGAGGCTTCGAGTTCAACCTGGCCCTGCTGGGCCTGCTCTTCCCCATCCTGGTGGCGGGGCCGGGGGCCTTCAGCGTGGGGCGTTTCCTCCCCCTGCCCAAGGCTTCGGACGGGGAGCGGCCGCTGAAGGTTCTCGAGTAGCCCGAGGCTACCAGGACAGAATAGGCCAGCCTCGGGCGCGAGCCAGCCGGCGCAACCGGGGATCCGGGGCCACCACCCGGGGATTCCCCACGCGCTCGAGCATCGGAAGATCCGTGAAGGAGTCGCTGTAGAAGAAGCAGTCCTGGAGGGTCACCCGGTTCTGCTCGGCCCACCTCTCGGCCCGGGCCACCTTTCCCGAGCCGAAGCACAGAGGCTTCTCGCATTGCCCGATCATCCGGCCCTGCTCGTCCTCCAGGGGACGGTTGGCGATCCAGGCGTCGAAGCCCCAGGTCTCGGCCGCCTCCCGGGCCGCGTGATGGAAGCTGGTGGTCAGCAGGACCAGCAGATGGCCTGCCCTGTGATGCCAGTCCAGGGCCTGGCGCGCGCCCGGCCGCAGCCTGTGGCGGATCTCGCGGTGGAACCACTCCCGGGCCCGACGTTCCAGATCGGCCACCGAGCGGTGCCGGTAATGGGCCAGGGCCACCTCGGCCGTGGTCTCGGCGTTGACCAGTGAGAGGTGGTACAGCCCCGCCCAGTACAGGACCTTGATCAACTGCAGCAGCGAGAGGTTCCCGTCCCGGCGCTCGGCTCGAGCCCACAGGATCGCGCTGTTGACATCGATCAGGGTGCGGTCCAGGTCGAAGAAGGCGGCGGTTCGGCTCATGGGGACCTGCGGGACCTTCTGCGGGTCCGGCCCGGGACCCTTTGCCGGGGTCTCGATCAAGGCTGGCCCGGGCGGCGCATGGGAGTTCCGACCGGGATCAGGTACAGGGGAAGGTGCCCCTCGGGCAGATCCAGGATGCATGAGACCCGGGAGTCTTCGAAGGCGCCCAGGGGAGTCGCCCAGAGATCCAGGGCCGCCGCCTGCAAGAGCAGGTTCTGGGCCGCGTGTCCCGCCTCCAGGTGCAGGTATCGGGTGCCTCTTCCCGTCCCGTAGCGCCTGAAGACCCTTGTGGGATCCGCCGAAAGGGCGCAGATGGCCGGGGCCCGGCCCACCCACTCCTGGCCCGGGCAGGCCCGGCTCAGCCCGCCCCGCAGGTCCTTTCTCGATCTCACGCGCAGGGCGTGGAAGTCGGGCAGGTACTCGAAGAGCCCCTCCCAGGTGGCCACATGGAGTCTCAGAGGGTGCAGGCCGCCTGCCGAGGGGGCCGTGCGCAATCCGCCAGGTTCGCTCAGCCCCTGGCAGGCCCAGGCCAACTGGCCGATCTGTTCGGGCTGCAGGGGGTTCGGCTGGAACTCTCGCCGCGAGCGGCGCCGGGACAGGGCCATCTCGAGGCTCTGCGGGCCGCTGGCCGAGCGGGGGGGGGGCAATTCCAGCAGGGGGCTTTCGTCCGGGATCTCGCTCATCGGTGAACTCCGGTTCGGGGTCTGGAGCCCGGAGGCTTCCGGTGGGTCCGCGTCCGCCCTTCGCCTCGTCCTGGCCTCCTCCCTGGCCGGGCCTGGAGGATTCCCCGCTCGGGCCCGAAGAACCGGGGCATTCATGGAAGGGCTGCGCGTCGAGAACCTCTCCGTCCGCAAGGGGGGCTCCGAGATCCTGCACGGGATCTCGCTTCAGGTCGCCCTCGGCGAACGGGTCGGCCTGGTGGGTGGCTCGGGCGCCGGAAAGACCACGCTCCTGCGGGCCCTGGTTGCCCTGGAGCCGGATTTCTCGGGAATCCTGACCTGGAGGGGAAGCCCCCTGGCCGAGTTGGGCCCCCGAGCCTGGCGGCGAACCCTGGTGCTGGTGGGCCAGAGGCCCGCCATGTTCGAGGGGACCGTGGCCGAGAACGTGCTCGTGGCCGCGCGCCATCACGGCCTGGAGGTCGAGGTCCAGGGCCTGCTTCGGGATCTGGACCTGGCTGGCGCCGGGGACAGGGAGGCCCAGGCCCTCTCGGAGGGAGAGCGCCAGAGGGTGGCTCTGGCGCGGGCCCTGGCCATCCGGCCGGCCATGCTCTTGTTGGATGAGCCGACCTCGGCCCTGGACGAGGACCGGGTCCGCATGGTCGAGGAGCTCCTGGCCCGAACCCCGGTCGGCTGGATCCTGGTCAGCCACGACCCGGCTCAGGTCCGCCGTCTCACCGACCGGCAGATCCGACTGGAAGGCGGCTCCCAGGTTCCCTCCTCGAATGGAGGGAGGCCATGAGCCAGGCCCTGGGTTCGTTGGACCCCTGGAGGCTGGGCATGCTGGGGCTGTACGTGGGGGCCGTGCTGCTCATGATGTTCCGCATGCGCCTGCCGGCCGCCCGCGAGGCCTTCCTGGCCATGCTGCAGGGAGCGGCCCAACTGGCGATCATGGGCTCGGTCCTGCTCTTCGTCTTCGAGGTGGACCACCTGGCCTTGTCGGTGGCCTTGCTGACCCTCATGGTCTTGGTGGCCGCCTGGACGGCCGCCCGGCGGATCGACCGGCGGCTGGCCACCTTCCGCTTCGCCCTGGGGTGCATCGGCCTGGCCACCGGGGCCATCCTGGTCCCCATGGCCCTGGCCCGGGTCTTCGAATTGCGTCCCAACTTCCTGATCCCCATCTCAGGGATGGTGATCGGGAACGCCATGAACGCCACGGCCCTGGCCCTGGAGCGATTGCGCTCGGATCTCAAGCTGCAGCGGGATCGGGTTGAGGCCTGGCTGAGCCTGGGGGTCGACCCCGACACAGCCATGGGCTCGAGCGCCCGCTCCACCCTGGAAGCGGCCCTGATCCCCAGCCTGAACAGCCTCAAGACGACCGGCGTGGTGCATATCCCTGGGATGATGACCGGCATGCTCCTGGGTGGGCAGAGCCCCATGAAGGCGGCCGAGATGCAGTTGACCATCCTGGCCCTGATCTTCATCGCGGCCCTCTTCAGCGCCCTGCTGGTGACCCGCCTGGCCCGCCGGCTCTTCTTCACCGGGCTCGAGGCCTTGGATCTGCCGGCCTGAGGCAGGCCTCCTGGGGAAGGAAGCGGCCATCGGTTCCTGGAAAGGCCGGGCCGGGAAGGTCGGAACCCTGGCCAAGGAGGCCCTGCAACGTGCGTCTTTCGATCCTGGTCTGGCTCCTGCTCGCATGGACCCTGCCGGCGCTGGCGGCGCCACCCGAGGTCTTCCTCAACAACAAACCCTTCCCGGGCGCCGTCTCGGGTCCGACCACGGACCTGATGTTGGAGGCCGAACCCTTCTTCAAGATGGTCGGCGGCCAGTTCCGCCTGGATGCCGAGACCGGCCAGGCCAGCCTGGACGGCGAGCCGATTCCCGTCACGGTGCTGGGCGGGCGGGCCTTCGTGCGGGCCCGCCACATCGTCGAGAAGGTCGGCGGCCGCTACAACGTCAATCAGGCCCTGGGCAGCGTGGACATCTACGCCTTCGACCCGGTGGAGGCCGCTCGCAAGGCCATGGTCCGCATCCTGAGCATGAAGTCCATCGACAACGACCTGGACTTTCGGGTCATGGCCGGCGTGACGCGGGGCATCATGACGCGCAGTGGCTTCGATCTGGAATTCCCGGTCGAGCTGCAGTTGGCCACCCCCGAGGAGATCGCCGCCGCCGGAGGGAGTCGGGACCTGACCGCCCTCACCCGGTGCACCTACCACCCGGGAGGGACCGGGATCGCCAACGCCCGGGTCCTGGTCCGCAAGGGCCAGCACCCCCTCTCGGTGATGAACGGACTGGCCTGCGGCTGGGGCTCGCTGTATGCCACCCGCCTGGGCCTGCAGAAGCGGGAGGACCTGACCATGGGCCTGGGTCTGTGGTCGGGCTACCATGTCCTGGCGCAGTTGGGGGCCCCGGTCCGCCCCGAAAGCTGGGGGCTCAAGCAGAAGCCGGCCGAGCGCGCCGAGTTCCGGAAGTTCCTGGAGATCGACGAGCAGGGCGGGCCAGAGGCCGTCCTCAACGCGCTGCGCCAGATGGCCCCGAAGCTCTAGGCTCCTGGCTCCTACGGGCGGGCCTCGGCGGTCTGAGGTTCGGAACCCCTCTGGATGTCCTGGCAGAAGTCGTCCATCCGGGCGATGGCCTCGCGGTAGCGTTCGGCGATGATCTTGCGGCGCAGCTTCAGGGTCGGGGTCAGCTCTCCGGCCTGGATCGTGAAGGGCGCGGCCAGCAGGACGATGCGCTGGACCCGCTCGTGGCGGGCCACGTCGCGCAGCAGCTCGTCCAGGGCCTGCTTGACGAAGGCGATGATCTCGGGCCGGTCCACCAGTTCCTCGCGCGAGCTGATGGAAATCCCGATCTGGCGGGCATACTCCTCCAGGCGGCTGAAGTCGGGCACCAGCAGGGCTCCCAGCCACGAGCGGCCCTCTCCCACCACGGCGGCCTGCTCGATCAAGGGACAGGAGGCCATGCGGGCCTCCAGATACTGGGGCGCCACGAACTTGCCCGTCGAGGTGCGGATCAGGTCCTTGAGGCGGTCGGTGATGTGCAGGAAGCCGCGCGCGTCGAAGCGGCCCACGTCGCCCGTCTTGAAGAAGCCATCCTGGGTGAAGACCTCGGCGGTGGCCTCGGGCTTGCGGTAGTAGCCCTGCATCACGGTCGGCCCCAGGACCTGGATCTCGTTCTCCTCGCCCAGGCGCACTTCCAACCCGTCCAGGGCCAGCCCGACCGCGCCGGGCGTGCTCGAGCCCAGAGGGGTGGAGGAGACCGTCGCGGTGGTCTCGGTCAGGCCATAGCCGCAGTTGATGAAGACCCCGGCGGCGTTGAAGAACTCGTGGACCTCGGGGGAAAGGGCAGCGCTCCCCACCACGCAGTGCTTCAGGCGCCCTCCGAAGATGGCTCGGACCTTGGTGAAGACCAGGGCGTCGGCCAGGGCCAGTTGCACCTTCTGGAAGGCCGAGGGCTCGCGCCCCTCCCGGCGTCCGCGCGAGACCTCGGTGGCCAGGGCCAGCAGCCTCCGGATCAGGTTCCGGATGGGAGCAGGTTTGCGGTTGAAGGTCTCGTGGACGACCGAATAGATCTTCTCGAGGATTCGCGGAACTACGCACAGGATCGACGGGCGGGCGCTGCGCAGCAGGTGGATCGCTTGGGGGTCGACCTTGCAGTAGTGCTGGGTCATCCCCCAGGCAAACTGGATGCCGGTCCAGCCGCGCTCGAAGATATGGCTCAGGGGCAGAAGGCAGAAGGAGGAGTCCCGGTGATCCAGATCGGGGAGTCTGGAGCGGTGGGACTCGATCTGGAAGAGGAGGCTCTGCTGGGGCAGCATGGCGCCCCGGACCTCGCCGGTGGTGCCCGAGGTGTAGACGATGGTCCAGAGATCCTCAGGAGTGGCCCGCTTCAGGCGCTCGTCCCAGTCGGGAGCCTCGGGGACCTCGAGGAATTGCCGCAGGGTCACGCAATCCGGGTGCTCCCCCTCCAGGAGGACCACGGTCGGAGCCTTCGGAGCGTTGGCCAGCAGCGTCGAGGCCAGTTCCGGATTCCCCACGAAGGCCACCCGAGGGGAGGTCTCCTCGAGGATCTGCCGGACGGCGTCGCTCGAAGAGGTGGCGTGGATCGGGACCGAAACGGCCCGTAAGGCCAGGATGCCCAGGTCCGCCTCGGTCCATTCGGGGCAGTTGGGCGCGTACAGCACCACGAGTTCCTGCTCGGCCACGCCGTGGTGGAGCAGGGCGCAGGCCACCTTGCGGATCCGCTCCCAGAATCCGGTCCAGGAGACCCCCTGCCAGTGGCCGTCGCGGAAGACCCGATAGGCGTCGCGGGTGGGGAAGCGGCGGCAGTTCTCCTGGAGGAGCGAGAGGTAGGTGGACGGCACTTCAGGGGACCTCCGGTCGGCTCAGGCTGGGTTTCCTAGAATATACACGGTCTGGGGCGGAATTCCAGATGTGGCATGGCGTTGACCGATTTGTCAACATGGGCTATGGTGTCGTTGTGGAATGTGGATCGTTCATTCGGAAAAGCCGTGAGTCTATCGGCCTTTCGCTCCGTGAGCTCGCACAGAGCGTTGAGGTTGATCCTGCTTACTTGTCAAGAGTGGAGGCCGGAAAGGTTCCCCCTTCCAATCAGCTCCTGGCGCGACTTGCTTCATGGCTCGATTGTAGCGAGGACGAGTTGTTGCTCCTTGCAGGAAGGCTTCCTGCAAGCATCCAGGAGTTCGTCAAACAAGAATCAGGTCGCGCCACCACGGCGCTGATGGGAGTGGCAAACATGGGAGTCGCTGAGCCGATTGTGGCATTCGGTGGGCAAACCGAGTGGGAGAAGGTGCCGACTCTGAGCAGCCACAGTCCAAGCCGACAGGCCCGCCCTCACGAGGAGCGCGTTGGGAAGTCGACGTTGGTCCATGGTAACTGCCTTGAGTGGCTTCAGTGTCGAGAGTCGAACACGATTCACGCTGTGGTGACGGACCCGCCGTACGGATTGCGAGAATATAACGAAGTTGAGAAGGCAAAGCTGCGGGCTGGAAAGGGCGGAGTCTGGCGCATTCCGCCCACGTTTGACGGATGCAGGCGGATGCCATTGCCAAGGTTTACGACTCTTACCAAGAAAGAACAACTCGCGATGCGGGACTTTTTCGCCGAATGGGCTTCGCTCCTGTTCAGGGTTCTTGTCCCAGGTGCTCATGTTTTCGTTGCCTCAAATCCCCTGGTATCGCACCTTGTCTATCAGCCCCTGATGGATGCTGGCTTTGAGAAGCGGGGTGAGATCATCCGCCTCGTTCAGACCCTTCGTGGTGGCGACCGGCCGAAGAATGCTGAAGAAGAATTCCACGACGTGACAGTCATGCCGCGATCAGCCTGGGAACCGTGGGGCCTGTTCAGGAAGCCGTGCGAAGGCCTGGTTCAGGAGAACCTCAGGAAGTGGCATACCGGGGGGCTTCGCCGAGAGTCCGAAGACCGGCCATTCACAGATGTGATCGCTTGTTCGCCGACAAGGTCACCCGAGAGGGAAATCGCCAACCACCCTTCACTGAAGCCGCAGGCGTTCATGCGGCAGGTTGTCCGTGCAGCTCTCCCACTGGCCAAGGGGATCGTTCTGGACCCTTTCATGGGAGGTGGTTCGACGATTGCTGCAGCCGAGCATCATGGTTATGAGAGTATTGGTATTGAACTTGACCGCTCCTATTTTGATGTCGCCCTAAACGCCATCCCAAGTCTGGCAAACTATGTTCCCGGGAAGGGGGGAGAAGGGATTCAAGAACGCCAGAAACCAGCTTCGGCTTGTGCTGTCAATGAAATAGTGGGGCAACAGTTGCTCTTTTGAACGAGAATCCTATCGTTTTTCCAAGCAGGCTGATTTCATTTCAGGGGCCAGGTAGATTCAGTTGCGAACCATCTTGTCGTAACCCGTCTTGGTCACGCTTGCAGTGATCGTTCTTCGGCTTTCTCTGGAACGCCCGGCAAATTTCCAATCGTCTTTTTGCAGGTGCGCGCCAACGACCATCTTGAATCGAAAGGGCATTGGGGGAACCTTTCGAAATTCGTCACGTGGTCCGTTGGCCTCGAAGACAAAGACGACAAGAAATACCTCTTCTGGATTGTGACCCTGCCAACTCCTTTCGTAGCGTGAGGCCTTCACCTCGATGCCTTCGCGGGCATATTGAACGGCATCAGACTCAAAGTGGTTGGCCGGAATGAGGTCTGGATGTCCGTTGTGGTAAAGGTTCTTCGAGATGGTCCTGCAATGCTTTGGGATATTCGCTGTCATGAACTCTCCCACCATGCTGGAGAAGTTTGCAGCCATGAGCATTGACTCGAGGCGCGGAATGCTCTTGGAGTGGAGTTGTACGTTCACGAATCCCAGGAAGTCGATGAAATCTTGCATGGCTGCGCTTACGTGGCCTGTTGTCAATCCGTAGGGCAGCACGCATTTCGGGTTGAATCCAGAAACATCAAGTGTCTCAGGTGTGCACGCGATTCTCTCTGGGGATTGCGGCATCTTGGTCTCCTAGAACGGAGTGGAATCTCGATTCTGAGATCTGCTGTTAGTTGCCAGGTACCATATCTCGGTCAGTTCGGTCCTGTCAAATGAGATGCTTGCTCGATTTGCGCGCCTTCGGGGGGGCGAATCCCCTTTGCGTTTGGCCCGTGAGACACCGCGTTCTTCCTTCGTGGCGCAGGAAGCCCCTGGGGGCGCGGGAAACCCTCTCGCATGGCGGGCCTCGTTCTGAGGGGTGGACGGATCTGGACGGGGGATCCCGGGAGGCCCTGGGCCCGGGCCCTGGCCATCCAGGACGGGCGGATCCTGGCGGTGGGGGAGGACCGCGAGGTTCTCGAGCGGCTTGCCTCCCGGCGCGGGACCCTGGACCTGGAGGGCCACCTGGTCGTACCCGGCCTCTGGGACTCCCATCTCCATCTTTACGAGCTGGCCATGGCCCGCCGACAGATCTGCCTGGCGGGCGCTCGTTGCCGCGACGAGCTCCTGGATCGGATCCGCGCGGCTGCCCTCTCGCGCCCGGGGAAGGGGCCCTTGCTGGGATGGGGCTGGACCTCCTCGGATTGGGTCGATCGCCGGCTTCCGGATCGCCACGAGATCGACCGGGCCCTGGGGGGCGATCGCCCGGCCCTCTTCCTGCGCTCCGATCTGCATTCCGGGCTGGCCAGCTCCCAGGCCCTCCGTCAGGCCGGCTACCTGGATCCTCCGCCCCGGATCGAAGGGGGAGCGGTCGAGGTCGGGCCCGATGGCCTGGCCAGCGGCCTGGTCCTGGAGATGGCCCTGGGGCCCCTGCGCGCCAGCTTCCCGCCGCCCGGGGGCCAGGAGATTCGGGAGGCGCTGGTGGAGGCCCTGGCCTGGTTGCACACCCTGGGGATCACGGCGCTCTGCGATCAGCGCCTGAAGGACCAGCCGGAAGGCCCCCTCTGCCGGGAGGCCCTGGCCTCCCTGCAGCGCGAGGGGCGCCTGGCGACCCGGGTCGTCTCCAACCTGACGCTCCACGATCTCAAGGGTCCCCTGCCCGTGCTGGCGGGGGAGTTCCTGCGCCTGGGGCACGTCAAGCTCTTCGCCGATGGCTCGCTGGGAAGCCTCACGGCCCGCATGTTCGAGCCTTACCTGGGGCAGCCGTCCAATCGGGGGATCTGGCTCACCGACCCGCGGGGACTGGCGCGAGACTTCGCCCGGGCCTCGGCCCGGGGCATGCCCCTGAGCGTGCACGCGATCGGGGATGAGGCGGTCCGCCTCTGCCTGGACCTCTTCGAGGGCCTGCCCCGACGGGGCCCCCTGGCCCCTCATCGCCTGGAACATGCCCAGACCCTGGTCGAAGAGGATCTGGGTCGCCTGGCCTGCCTGGGCGTGGTGGCCAGCATGCAGCCGACCCATCTGCTCGACGATCTCGAACTGGCGGACTCCGCCCTGGGGCCGCGAACCCGCCTTCTCTACCGTTTCAGGAGCCTCCTGGAGGCGGGGACCACGCTGGCCTTCGGCTCGGATGCCCCGGTGGCCGATCCCTGCCCCTTCCTGGGCCTGCACGCCGCGGTCCACAGGCAGCGCCCTGACCGGATGGACCGGGGCGCCTGGAACCCGTCCGAGAGGATTCCCCTGCAGGAGGCTCTCAGGGCCTACACCTCCGGACCAGCCCTGGCTTCGGGGCTGGGACATCGCCTGGGTCGGCTCACGCCCGGCATGCAGGCGGATCTGGTGGTGCTGGACGGCGACCTCTTCGACAGGGCGGAGCACGGCCAGCGCCTGGATACGGTCCGCCCGCTCCTGACCGTGGTGGGAGGGAAGGTGGTGTTTCGGGGCGGGTCCTGAGCTTTCGGCCCCCTGGAAGGCCTCCCGGGGGCTGAAGAGCCTCAGCGCCCCCGGTCTTCGGAAGCTTCCCCGGTGGGAAGGACCAGGTGCAGCAGCGAGCTGACCACGGTGACCACCAGGGCCCCGAAGAAGGCCGGGAAGAAGCCGCTGACCTGGAAGCCGACCCCGAAAGCCGAGGCCACCCATCCGGTCATCCAGAACATCAAGGCGTTGAGCAGGAGGCTGCCCAGCCCCAGGGTCAGGATCAGCAGGGGGCAGGACAGGAGCTTGAGGACCGGGCGCACGAAGGTGTTCAGCAGCCCGAAGACCGCGGCCAGGAGCAACAGGGCCGGCAGGCTCTGGTGCTGGGCATGGATCCCCGGAACCAGCATGAAGGCGGCCCAGATGGCCGCGGCGTTGATGATCCAGTGAAGGAGCCTGCGCATGAGGCGGAATCTTCTGCAGGGGCCGTCGGCAATCCCGCTCAGTCCATGAGACTCTTTGCGGCGCAGCGTGTCTTTCCGGCAAGCGTGCTTAGCCTGGCCTGCGACCCCCGAGTCGCCTCGTAGAGGGCAGAGGAGGCCCTTCGAATGCTGGCTTGGGACGGGGACGAACTTCCCCGGGAGGTCTTGAACCTGGCGCGCCGGGTGGCTCATTGGAAGTGCGGCTAAGGGGGAGGAGCCACTGCCCCTGCGTCTGGCTGGTGGACTCCTCCCACTTAGCCGGGCTTACTCTCCCCCGCCATCCAGGGCGCGAAGTCGAGCCTCGACCAGGGCCCTGGACTCGGGGGCAAGCTCTCGCGACAGGAGCGCCAGGTCGGCTGAGCGCACCTTGCCACGGCGCATCATGCCCCGCACGAAGTCGAAGTCCTTGGGACGTCCGGCCGCCAACTTGCTGATGGCCAGGTCTGCCAGGCCAGGGCACACCCCCCGAACCCCGCGGGTGTTCTCGTTCTCGACGACCACCGCGCGTTGACGCCAGCCCGCCGGCAAGGTCGCCGTCTCGGGGCCGACCCCGTGGGCGTAGTAGCCGAAGGTCTCGTGGAACATCGACTTCTCACCGATGGACCCGTCGATGAGGATGGCC
>JALHDH010000057.1:498-21422 GCA_022839105.1 bacterium | reverse complement strand
CGCCGGAAGAAGCCATGATCTGGAACTGGTGGGACTGGGGCTATTCCACCCACCACTTCGCGCACCGCTCGACCATCGCCGACGGCGCGAGCCATGGCGAGGTCGCCACGGACTTCTACGGGGTGCGTCAATACCACCCCGGTGATGAGATCCGCCGAATCCACTGGCCAAGCACAGCGCGACACCAGGAGTTCACGGTCATCGAGTACGTGAGCCAGCAGCGGGGGTCAGTCACGATCTACCTCGATCTCGATGCCTCCTCGTACCCATCTGTTGGCGACGACGATGCCTTCGAGACGGCTGTCTCTCTGGCCGCTACCGTGGCCGCGGTCGCTATACGGCAGTCGATCCCCGTGCGGATCGTGGCCCAGGGGGCCGAGGATCACTCGCTCGTCCCTACTGAAGGGATAGCCAGCCTCGAGGTCGTCCTGGACTGCGCGCACGGAGCTGCCAGCCGGGTGGCTCCACGGGTCTTCGCCGAGCTGGGGGCCCGAGCGACGATCCTCTCGGCCGCCCCCGACGGGATCAACATCAACCGGGAGTGTGGCTCCACCCATCCGGACGCCCTGCTGCAGACGGTTCTTCAGACCCGCGCCCGGCTGGGCCTGGCCTTTGATGGGGACGCCGATCGTTGCCTGGCCGCCGACGAGAAGGGGAACCTGGTGGACGGCGACCCCATGCTGCTGGTCTTTGCCCGCTGGCTTCGCGAGCAGGGCCGCCTGCCCGGGGATCTCCTGGTCACCACGGTGATGGCCAACTTCGGCCTGGAAGAGGCGCTGCGCCGGGAAGGGATCGGGATGGTCCGGACTCCGGTCGGAGATCGCTACGTGCTGGCCGAGATGCGCCGCCGGGGCGGAACCCTGGGAGGGGAACAGTCGGGGCATATCATCTTCCTGGATCACTCCACGACCGGTGACGGAGTCCTGACCGGGGTGATCCTGGCGTCGATCGTCCACAGGGCAGCAGAACCCCTCTCCCGCATGGCCCAGGCGATGACCCGCATGCCCCAGGTCCTGGTCAACGTGCCCGTCCGGGACAAGTCCCTCTGGGACAAGGACCCGCTGATCGCCCAGGCCGTGGCCCGGGGCCAGGAACGCCTCCGCGAGCGCGGGCGGATCCTGGTCCGGCCCTCGGGCACCGAGAATCTGGTCCGGGTGATGCTCGAGGGCCCGGACCGCGAGGAGCTCGACGAAATGGTGGGCGAGATCCGGCAGGTCATGGAAGAACGCATGGCCGCCCCATGACCTCCCTGTACCTGAGCCGAATCCTTGCCAGGGGGAGCGCCGTCGAGACGGAGGCTCCCCTGTGGCCCCGCGGAGAGACCCTTGAATCCTGAACCCCACGCCGAGATCCTGTCTGAAGTCCGGGAAGCCCAGAAGCGCCTGGCCGAGCTCTCCAATCCCCTCAAGGAGGCCGAGCGCCTGCTGAAGGAACTGGCCGAGAAGCGCAACCTGGACGATCTCAAGAAGCTCGCCCGGATCCTGACCCGGCTGCGCTCCCTGCCTCCGGTCCAGGCCGAGCCGGCGCTCGAGCTGGCCCCCCTGATCGGAGTCCTGGAACCCTTCCTGCGCGAGCAGGAGCGCACCCGTCCGCTCTACTTCGGCCGGAGCCTGCGCGAAGCAGCCGAGGCCCAGGGAATCGCGTTCGCCGTCCTGACGGCCGAGCCGCCCGAGTATCGATTGGACCCCTTCACGGTGGCGGCGGACTTCCGCAAGGGCAGCGCCGAGTTGCGCTACGCGCGGCTGGCGGTCTGCGAGGTCGAGCTGGATCCAGGCGTCCTGTTGAAGACCCGCAAGAAGATGCACGAGGCCCTGCAGACCGCCGATTTCACCCCGGAAGCCTACTTCGACCGGGTCCTGGTGGCCTATCGGCGGGTCCTGGGGGGAAGGCCGATGGGGGAGCGGGTCCACCTGGTGGATCTGCTCCCCGAGCTCGCCTTCCTGGCCCAGTCCGAGCGTTTCCGCAGGGATCCCTCCCGGGATCACTACCAGCCCTATGGCCGGGTCCGGCTGGCCTGGGATCTGGCTCGGTTGCGGCGCAGCGGGATCCTGGGTCGTTCCGGCTGGCGCCTGGGACTGGGCAGTGCCACCATGGCCACGACCCGGAACAAGGAGGCCGTGCTCTACCTGGAGGACGAGGCCGGCCGGGGGCAATACTATCTGAGCCTGTGGTTCGCGCCCGACCCGGCAAGCCAAGGAGCCTGAAGACTTGAAGGACAAGACCGAACCCCTGGACGCCGCCCTGGCCGGCCACATCCTGGCCCGCATGGGCGAGGCCGGCCAGCCTCCCGAGCACGGGATCCGGCATGTGAACGTGGGCAACGAGCACTTCCTGGAGATCCTGCGGGTGGAATACCTCGACCGCCTGCTGGCCCAGTCCAGGGGCTCGGCCTTCAAGCTGGTCCAGGGATACTACGGCGGGGGGAAGACCCACTTCCTGTACTGCGTCCGGGACCTGGCCTGGGAGAAGGGCTTCTTGACGGCCCTGGTCAGCCTCTCTCCCCAGGAATGCCCCTACGAGGATCCCTACCTGGTCTACAGGGCGGTGGCCGGTCAGGTGGCAGCGGCCCCCGGCGGCCCCGGGCTGGAACCCACGCGCGGGCTTCCCGACGTCCTGCGCGACCTGGCCGAGGAGACCCTGGCCCCGCTGGCGCCCGCCGAACGGGAACGCTGGTTCCGCAGGACGGCCATGCGCGTCCCGGTGGACAGCCACAGCTACCGGCGGGCCACAGCTGAGTTCCTGCGCTGCGTGGTGGAGGAGGATCGCGAGGGCGAGGTGATCCTGGAGGCCTGGCTGCGAGGGGACGCGGTCCCCCGGGGCGAGCTGCGCCGTTTCGGTCTCTTCGAGGTCATCGAGAAATCCAATGCCTTCCAGGCCCTGCGGAGCCTCTGTCAGGTCCTGGTCGGCTACGGCTTCCCCGGGCTGGTCCTGATGTTCGACGAGGCGGATCGCAACCTGTCGATCTCCACCCGCCGGATCCAGGCCCTGGGCGACAACCTGCGCCAGGTGATCGACCTGTGCGGCGCCTCACAGTTGCCCGGAGTCCTCTTCCTGTATGCCGTGCCGCCCGAGTTCCTCCGCCTGGTGGTGCCCGAGTATCCGGCCCTGGACCAGCGCCTGCGCAGCCCCGTCCCGATGTCCCGACACAGCCCCCAGGCGGCCCTGATCGATCTCGAGCAGATGGCCCTGGGGGCCGAGAGCCTCCTGGAGGGGATCGGCTCCCGGCTCCTGGCGGTCTTCAAGGCCGCCTACGACTGGGAGGCCACCCAGGCCATCCAGCAGGGCAATCTTCAGGCCCTGGCCCGAGCCTCGGCGCGCTTCAGCCTGGAGATCGGCCACCGCCGCCAGTTCGTCAAGACCTGGGTGGCCTTTCTCCAGCAGCAGAGGCTGCGCGGGGAGTCCTGGCTCTCGGACGAGGCCGCCGAGGCCCTGCTCTCCCAGGGCTTCATCTCCCCCGGGGGGGACGAGGACGGATTCTCCGATGTCTAGAGAGGTCCAGCGCTCGTGAGGCCCCCCGTGCAGCCTGGGGAGGAGATCCTCCATCCGGCCTATGGCCGGGGGCGGGTGATCCGCCTGATCCGCGGTGGGCGCTACATGCTCGTCCTCTTTGAAGGGCGACGCGTGCTTTCCCAGGTCGCGGCCCACGAACTGGCCTTCCCTCCACTTCCGGATCCCACCCGGACCTCCGGTGCCAAGGTGGTGCGGCTCGTGCCGAAGTCGTCTCCCGCCCGGGTTTCGGTGGATTCCCTGCTGCCCCAGGGCATCCGCGGCGATCACCAGGCCCTGCAGGTCCTGGAGGCCCTGAGGGTCGGTGTGGCTCCTCGGCACATGGTGGAACTGTATACCGTGGGCCGCGAACGCGAGATGGCCCTGGTGGATTCCGACCTGGAACAGGCTTCCCGAGGCGGGGCGGCCCGGGTCTTCCTGGGAGACTACGGCACCGGCAAGACCCATATGCTGGAGTGCATCGAGGAGCGGGCCCTGCGCCGGAACCTGCTGGTGGCCCGGGTGACGCTCGATGGAGGGGAGGTGGCCGCCAGCCACCCCCGGCGGGTCTATCGGGCCCTGGTCCAGAACCTGTCCTATCCGGACCGGATCGACCGGCCAGGCCTGGAGCCCCTGCTGGAGGCGGCCTGCGAGAAGAACCTCGAGCGCTGGTTGCGGCGGGGCTCGCCGCGTCATCACCACTATCTCTCACCCGCCCTGGCCTATTTCCGGGAGCTGCGCGATCCCCAGAAGGATCGCGGACTGCGCGAGACCCTCCTGGACTGGTTGGAGGGCCATCCGACCGTCTCCAACACCGAACTGGATCCGGCCTTGCGCCAGGCCACGGGGCTGCGGGGGCAGCGCCTGTATGCCTTGCAGGACCACCGCACCCTGGCGCATCTCTATGCCTATCTCCTGGGCGGGGTCTCGGTCCTGGCGCGCGATCTGGGATACGCCGGCCTGGCGGTCCTCTTCGACGAGGCCGAATTCTACAGCCTGCTCTCGGGACAGGGGCGGGAGTTCGCCAACCTGCTCTTCGGATACTACGCGGCGGCGGCCCTGGGACCCGAGCGGGTGGCCTTCGACATCCACTCGGCGGCTCGGGGAGGTCACCTGATCCATCGCTCCTTCCCGCCGATCTTCGCACCGGCTCAGGGGATCTACTGCGTCTTCGCCATGACCGAGGACCCCGTCGGCCTGCGGGCGTTGGACGCCATCCTGGAGGAAGAACACTTCACCCGCCTGACGCCCCTGGACCTGGCCCACTTCCAGGAGCTCTGCCGTCGGGTCCTGGAGTTGTATCGCCGAACCTACCCCGCCTTCACCGCGGCCGATCAGGTCGAGAGGCCGATGGGGGAGGTGGTCTTCCAGGGAGTCGAGCGCGGGATCTTCGAGAATCCGCGCCAGGTCTTGAAGTTCGTCGTCGAGCTTCTGGACTACTCGCGCCTTTGCCGCGAGGGGATTCCGGAGTACGTGCGCGAGCTTCGAGAACACCTCACGGCGTGAGCGACCTGCGCTCGCTCCTGCCGCGGACCTGGTACGCATTCCTGGCCCGTCACCCGCGCCCCCGCCCCATCCAGGCGCGCTCGGCCGAACCCATCCTGGCGGGACGGGCGGTCCTGCTGGCCTCGGCCACCGCCTCGGGCAAGACCGAAGCCTACGCAGCCCCGCTGGTGGAGCGCTGGCTGGAGGACATGCGCGCGGGTCGGCTCCGGGTCCTGGTGGTGAGCCCGACCCGGGCGCTGGTCAACGATCTGGCCCGACGCCTGGAGATCCCGCTGCGCCGCTGCGGGGTCCGGATTCAAAGGCGCACGGGCGACCATCCACGGCCCCTGGAGGGCTCCCAGGCCGGGATCCTCCTGACCACCCCCGAATCCCTGGACTCGCTCCTGGCCCGTCATGCCCGACACCTGGGGGCGGTGCGCGCGGTGGTCCTCGACGAGCTTCACGTGCTGGAGGGCAACGCCCGCGGCGACCAGCTCCGGATCCTGCTGGAACGCCTGGACCGGGTCGTGGGGGCCCTGGGCGGCCCCCCTCCCCAAAGACTGGCGGCCACGGCCACCCTGGGCCGGGCCTCGGAAGTGGCCCGGCGCTTCCTGGGAGAGGAGGCCACCCTGGTCCAGGTCGATTCCTCCCGGGATCTCCGGATGCAGATTCGGAATCCGGGGGCCCCTGAGGAGCTTGCCGGACTCCTGCTGGAGGCCTGCACCGAATCGGGAGCGCGCAAGGTCCTGGCCTTCGTCCCTTCCCGGGCCGATGCCGAGGACCTGGCCATCGCCCTCAGCGGCCGGCCGCCCTTCCACTCTGCCGTGAAGGTCCACCACGGCAGCCTCTCGCGCCAGGAGCGCGAGCGCGTCGAAGAGACCCTCCTGCGAGCCAGCGCGGCCCTTTGCCTGACCACCCCCACGCTGGAGGTCGGGATCGACGTCGGCGATGTGGACCTGGTGGTCCTCCTGGGCCCACCTCCGGACGTGACCTCCTTCCTGCAGCGGATCGGAAGGGGGAATCGGCGCGAGGGGGTCTGTCAGGTCCTGGGCCTGGCCCGCTCACCCGGCGAAGCGGCCCGATTCGCCCATCTGGCCGAGTGCGCCCGGGCGGGGCGCCTCCTGGCGCCAGCCCGCCCCTTCCGCAGCTCCGTGCTGGTGCAACAAGCCTTCTCCCTGCTCTTCCAGAACCCCCATCGCCTCCTGACCGGAGCCGCCCTGAGCGCCCGACTCCCCGCCGATCTCGCCTCCCGCTTCGGGCCCGAGCGCTGCGAAGAGCTGCTGGAGCATCTCTGTGGCCCGGAGTGGCTCCTGCCCGCGGGCAGCGGGCGCTTCGGGCCGGGGGCCAGGCTGCATCAGCTCTTCGAGAGGGGACGGATCCACCACAACCTGGAGGCCGAGGGCCCCGAGCAGGACCGGGTGGAGGTCCTCGATGAGCAGACCGGACGCGTGCTGGGCCACGTGCACCGGGATTCCCAGGGCCATCTCCCCCAGGAGATCAGCCTGGCCGGAAAGCGGCGCCGGATCGTGGCGGATCATGGCCGGCAGATCCGCTCGCGCTCGGCGGGAGTCGGAAGGGCGGAGTTCCGCTCGCGGGGTTCGGCCGAGATCTCGGTCGAGCTGGCCCAGGACCTGGCCAGATTCCTGGGCGTTCCGGGCACGGCCCTGCCCACCGTGCGCAAGGGGGGAAGACTGCTGGTGGGCCACTTCCTGGGCTCGGCCCGGGCGCGACTGCTGCGCGAGGTCCTGCGCGATTCGATCGGGGAGGGGGCCGGAGCCGGCCCCTTCCTGGCCTGGCTCCCCCGGCAGGCGGAATGGCCTGCCGAGCTGAGCGCCGCGGGCTTCCGGCGAATGCTCTCGCGGCGCTCTCGAAGCCTGGCGCGCTCCCTGGGGGCAGGCCCCTGGGCCACGGCCCTGCCCCGCGACTGGTTGCTGGAGGACCTCGAAGCCCTGGCCGATCCCCAGGGTGCGGCCCAGGCCCTTGAGGGCCGCCACCTGGTCCCGGCCGATCCGGAGCTGGCCGAGGTCCTGGCAGGTCTGCTTCCCTCCCATCTCGAGCCTCTGGAGGGCCTGGATTGAGACCTTCGGGGGGAATCGGGCTCAAAGCGCGAACCTGCCCGACGGTCCGATCCCTCGCGGACGGCCTCCCGAACTGGATTCGGGAGGGCCGTGGGTCCTGACTCAAGGCCCCGATCCTGGACCGAGTTCGAGAATTGGAGGCCAGGGCTGGCATGAAGGTCCTCTTGCTGGTGACAGAGGCGGTTCCCTACGTGAAGGTCGGAGGGCTGGGCGACGTGGCCGGGGCCCTGCCCCAGGCCCTGCGCCGGGCCGGAGCCGAGGTGCGGGTGATCATGCCCCGCTACGGGCTCCTGGACCCCCAGGCCCTGGGTCTGCGTCAGGTTCGCGGGAACTTCCCCGTGACCATGGACTGGCGGCGGGAGGAATGCCAGCTCTGGGAGGATCCCCGCACCGGCATGTGGTTCCTCGAGAATCAATACTTCTTCGGTTCCCGCCATCTGGTCTATGGGAACGGCGACGAGGTCGAACAGTTCGTGCTCTTCTGCCGGGCGGCCCTGGAGGCCTGTCAACTGGAGGGCTGGGTTCCCGATGTGGTCCACGGACACGACTGGCCTGCCGCGGCGGCCATCCGCCTGCACTGGGCGGCTCCGGGACGCGCCGGGCTGGTCTTCACGGTGCACAACCTGGCACATCAGGGGGCGCAGAGACCCGATGGCTGGCCCCTGCTGGGCGTGTATGACGGACGGGGAGCCATGAACCTCATGCAGCAGGCCCTGTTCTGCGCCGACCTGATCACGACCGTCAGCCCCACCTATGCCCGGGAGATCCAGACCCCCGAGTTGGGTTTCGGCCTGGACGGGCAGTTGCGCGAGCGCGCAGACCGCCTGGTGGGGATCCTCAACGGCCTGGACCTGGAGTCCTGGGATCCCTCGACCGATCAGGCCCTGCCGGCGCGCTATGGCCCCGGCGAGCTCTCGGGGAAGAGGATCTGCAAGCAGGCCCTGCAACGGGAGATGGGATTGCCGGTCGAGGAGGTCCCCCTGATCGGGGTGGTCAGCCGCCTGGACTTCCAGAAGGGCATCGACCTGCTGGTCGGGGGGCTCGAAGAGATCCTGGAGACCACCTCGGCCCAGGTGGTGGTCCTGGGAAGCGGCGAGCAGGGACTGGAGGACGCCCTGCGGCGAGCTTCGGCGGCGAACCCGACCCGGATCGCGGCCTGGCTGGGCTTCAGCGCCCCGCTCTCGCGGCGGATCTACGCCGGAGCCGATCTCTTCCTCATGCCCAGCCTCTTCGAGCCCTGCGGCCTGAGCCAGATGATCGCGATGCGCTATGGAACCCTCCCGGTGGCCCGGGCCACCGGCGGGCTGGTGGACACCATCGTGGACTGCGCCCGGCCGGAGGGCTTCGGGTATCTCTTCGGGCCCTACCAGCGCGAGGCGATGCTGGAGGCCCTGGGCCGGGCCCTGGTCGACTACACCGACTCGGAGTCCTGGGATGCGGCAAGGAATCGGGCCATGCTCGCGGACTTCTCCTGGGACCGCGCGGCCCGCAGCTATCTGGAGGTCTATTCCCGGGCCCTGGCCTACGCGGGGCACCCCGCCGCGAGTTGAGGAATCAGGGGTCAGCGGCCCGGGTGGCCGGCGTGGTTGAGCAGGTTGGCCAGCAGTTGCCCTTGTTCGAGGGCGTCATGGAGGGCGTGGTGGGGCCGGGGATTGGTCGGGGGGGCCAGGCCGGCCCGGCGCAGGGCCCGGCGCAGGTCGACCCGGGTGCAGCGCAGGAGTCCCATGGCGTAGCTGGCGATGTCGAAGGCGCTGTGCCCCAGGGGGTTTCGCCCCAGGAAGCGCTGCAGGTACCAGCCGACATAGGGTGAGTCGAAGCTGGAGGGCCAGGCCGCTGCCACGAAGCGCCGATCCAGCGCCTCCAGCCAGACCTCCAGGCGCTGCATGGCCTCCAGGGGGGGCAACCCGTGCTCGCGAAGATGCTCCGGCGTCAGGCCGTGGATCGCCATGGCCTCGGGGTCCTGATCGGCCCCTTCCAGGGGCTGGATTTCGAGGTACAGGGTTCGGTCATGATCCAGGGTCCAGTTCCCCTCCTGGCGCACCACCGGGACGGCTCCCAGGCTGAGCAGGCTGAAGAGTCCGGGGAAGGGGCCCGAGGCCTCGACATCGATGCTGAGGAAGATCATGGTGGTCGGGCATTCCGGGGGAACGCACCCATCCCTGCCGGATTGTCAAGGTCCTGGCAACAAGTCGGGGTGGACACCGGCGCCCCTCGACGTGAGAAGGCCCGCATGGCCTCCCTCGGAGCGATTCCGCCCTTCTCCCCCCCGCCGGGACTTCCCACCCGAACTTCACTTGGCGCAGATGGGCCCGCAACGCCCTCGGACCTCAGCGCCCGCACCGCTCCGCTCGGTCAGGGATTCCACGACAGCGCCGCCTTGCGGGCACTGGCCGTCGCCGGCGGCGCGGCGGGAACCCTGGGGGCCGGCGCCCTGGCCCTCTCCGGTCCGGCGCCCGGACTCCCCCTGGACAAGGTCAAGCACGCCGGGATCTGTTTCACCGGGACCCTGGCCCTGGCCGGCATGGGCCTCTCGCCGGCGCTCTCGGCGGGCCTGGTCTTCGCCGGGGCGACGCTGGGCAAGGAGGTCGTCTGGGACGGACTGCTGGGTCTGGGGCACTGCGATCCCCTGGACGCGGCGGCCAACCTTTCGGGAGCCCTGGCCGCCTACACCCTGCTCAGCGCTCTTCAATCCTCCGAAGAATCCCGGTAAGCGAACGGGGAGGAGAGGCAAGATTCCTGCGGATCCGTCGAAGGGTCAGGAGAAGGTTCCGCCCGGCGGTTCTGGGAAATCCATCCCGGACCGAAAGGCGCCGGGCCGGACTCCGAAGCTCCCGAAGGATGGATTGGAGGTCACATGGGATCCAGGATGACCCGCGAACAGGCCTGGGAACTCCTCTGCCGCTTCACCCGGGGCGAGTCCCTGCGCCGCCATGCCCTGGCCGTGGAGGCCGCCATGGGCTTCCACGCGCGGCTCTCAGGCGAGGATGAGGAGCTCTGGCGGGTGGTGGGGTTGCTGCACGACTTCGACTACGAGCAGAATCCCGACCCGCCCGCCCACACCCGGGAGGGGGCCAGGATCCTGCGCGAGATGGGGGTGGACGAGACGGTGGTCGGCGCCATCCTCTCCCATGCGGAGTGGAACCTCCAGGACCATCCCAGGGACTCCGCCCTGCGCAGGACCCTCTTCGCGGTCGACGAGATGTGCGGCTTCCTGATGGCCTGCGCCTGGGTCCGTCCGACCCGGCTGGAGGGTTTGGAGCCCCGGAGCGTCCGCAGGAAGATGAAGACCCCGGCCTTTGCCGCCGCGGTTTCGCGGTCGGACCTTCAGGCCGGGGCCGAAATCCTGGGGGTTTCCCTGGACGAGCACATCGAACGCTGTCTGCAGGCCCTGCGGCCGGTGGCCGCGGATCTGGGGCTGGCCAGCCCGGTTCAGGGGTAGAGCGTCTCGTCGGCGTCCTCGGCCAGGGCCGGGATCACATGGACGGCGACCAGTTGTCCGATGCGACGGGCAGCCTCGGCGCCGGCGTCGGTGGCGGCCTGGACGGCCCCCACGTTCCCCCGGAGGTGGATGGAGACCAGACCGCCTTCGGCGTTCTCATACTTGACCAGGGTGACGGCGGCGGCCTTGACCGCGGCGTCCGCAGCTTCGATCGCCGCCACAAGTCCCAAGGTCTCGATCATTCCCAGGGCCTGGACGTTTGCCATGTCGTGCCTCCGTAAGGATTTGCGGCCCCTATTCCGGTCGGGCTGGCGGATTCCTCTCGGGAGCCCTGCGGATCTGCCGACCTTCAGGCAGCCATCCCCGCCCAGGAAAGCCCGGCATGGCCGCGAATCGGCATCCAGGTCCAGGTTCGGGCCGGTCTGGGAAGCCCGGTCCGCCGATCCTCCCAGGGGGGGCGGATGCCGGCCGGTGGTCGAGCTGCAGATGGAGGCGCGTTGAGGTCCCTTTACCTGCCCTTCGAGGAGGTTCCCGAGCCGGAGTTCCCGGTCTTCAGCCGGGCGCCCGAAGCGCCGGGCCTTCTCCGACCATCCTATGACGAGCTGACGGGTCTTCCCAATCGCAGGCACTATGACCGCTCGCTGGCCGAAGAGACCGCCCGCGCCCGGCGGGAAGGGACTCCCCTGGCCCTGATGTGGCTCGATGTCCAGGGGGTGCGCGAGGTCAACCAGGAGCACGGCCTTTTCCAGGGAGACCACGTCCTGGCCCGGACAATCGCCCTCCTGCACGAGACGGTGGCCGCCCAGGGACGGCTCTTCCGCTTTGCCGGCACCGAGTTCGTGCTCCTGCTCCCCGGGGCGGATCAACCGGCCGCCTGCCGGCTGGCCGGAGCCCTGCTCGAGGTGGTCCGCAAGTGCAGCGTGCGCCTCCTGGAGTCCTCGCGGACCGTACGCCCGACCATGTCTGCAGGGGTCGCGGTCTTCCCCCAGGGCCTGACCGCCCCGGAGGACCTGCCCACGGCCGCCCTTCGCGCCATGCGACGGGCCCGCCGGGAAGGACGCAACCGCCTGGCGATCCACGGCTCGGAGCGGGATGCCCAGAGCAGCCCGACCCTGGTCCCCGGGACCTTCCCGAGCCCGGTCCTGGTGGGGAGGACGGCCGCGCTCGAGGAACTTTCCGCCCACCTGGCGGGGGCGGCCTCCAGGGGCCCCGTCCCGGCCGGAGGTCCCCTGGCCCTGGTCAAGGGAGCCCTGGGGGTCGGCACCAGCCGTCTTCTGGCCGAGGTGGCGCGGCGCTGGCGGCAGAAGGGGCTCCGCGTCCTGGCTTCGGAGGCCGATCCGGCGACCGTGGGCCAACCCTTCATCACCCTGATCCGGGGCCTGGAGGGTCTCCTCTCCAGGGAACCGGCGCTGCGTTCCAGACTGCGCTCCGGCCTGACCGAGCTCGAACTCGCCGCCCTGGGCCGCCTGAGCCCGATGTTCTCCTCGGCTCCGCCCGCCCCTGAGCCCCTGGAGGCCCCACTGCGGGGGACCTTCGTGCGGATCCTGGAGGACCTGTGCCGCGAGGGGCCTCTTCTCCTCCTGCTGGACGAGGCCCACCGGGTCGAGCGGAGCACCTGGCAGGTCCTGCGGGCCCTGTGGTCGCGGCGGGTCTCCGGGATTTCGCTCTGCGCCGCCGTGGATCCCACGGATTCCGAGGCCCCCCCCGAAGCGGAAGGCCACCCTTTGAGGGAGTTCCTCGAGGAGGTCCGGGCCGTCCAGGAGATTCGGGAGATCCTGCTGGAGCCCCTGAACCCGGTGCATGTGCGGGCGATGCTGGAGGCCATCCTGCCGGTTCCCCCCCGGGATGTCCTGGTAGCGGAGGTCTTCCGGCGCTCCCGCGGTCTGCCGCTCCTGGTCCAGGAGACCCTCAAGGACCTGCTGCACGCCCGAGGCGATTCCCCGGTGGCGGCCCTGAAGCCTCGAATCGAGAACCTCGATGAGCCCGCGCGTCGCCTCCTGGCCCGGGCCGCCATCCTGGGAAGCCGCTTCGAATTCCAGACCCTGCTGGCCATCCAGGACCTGGACGAGGGCCATGTCCGAGGCCTCCTGGAGCAGGCCCGTGCCCTGGATCTCCTGGAGGAATCCGACCATGGGGAGGCCTTCCGCTTCTCCTCGGAGTTCCTGCGCCGCGATCTGGAGCGGAGCCTGCCGGAGGAGGAACGCCGGGCCGTGCATCTGGAGATCGTCCGGGTCCGTCGGCTCACCTCCGCCGGGCGCCCCCACAGGGCGCTCTCGGAACTGGCCTACCATCTGCGCCAGGCCCATGACTCCGCGGGGGCTCGAACGCTCGAGCTGCAACTGGCCGAACTGCATCGGCAGGTGGCAGGCTCAGGCGAGCCCTCCTCCGGCCACTCCGCCGAGGCCACCGAGCTCCCCGGTCCCGACCAGCCCCTGACGCCGGCGGAGTGGGCCCAGGTCATGGAGATCGCGCGTCTCTTGAGGATGCTGGTCAAGGGGGTCCGCTTCTACGGTGTCGAGCACCCGCAGGTGGCCGCCACGCAGACCGAGTTGCTCGGGGCCCTGGCCCGGTTCCACCGGACTCGGAACCGGTTGGACTTCAGCGAGGCGCGGGGGGTCCTGATCGTCAACGGCCATCCGCCCGACGCCGCGGCGCGCCGGATCGGGCGCCTGGATCTGGGGCCTTCCTGGAATCTGCAATCCCTCTCCTTCACCCCCGGCCTGAACCTCTCGGAGCTCAGGGCCCTGACCGAGGCCCTGGCCCTCTCGCCGGACGAGCTCAAGGCTCAGGACGGCATGGCGGCCATGCTCGAGGAGCGGGGAGTCCGCCACGTGATCCCCAACGACCGCCTCTTCGTCGAGGTGGGGGAGAGGGATGTCCTGATGCGCCGTACCAGCGACGACGGGCTGGTCCTGGTGCGATCCCCGGAGCCGGGACAGGAACCTTCCCCTGCCCAGCTCCAGCCTCGAGAAGCCGAGGCCGAAATCGCGGAGGTTCCGGTCGCCGAACTGGCCAGCCTCATGGCGGCCCGGGAGGAGGTGACCGCATGGTATGAGGAGATGTCGAAGTACCTGGACCTCTCGTTCGTCGAGGAGCTCTCGGAGGACTGGGACGTCCTGGTGGCCGACCTGGAATCTGGAAACCGGATCAAGGTGACCGCGGCCGCCAAGGCCTTCCTGGAGCGGGGCGAGGACTCCATCCATCCCCTGACCCAGTTGCTGGCTCGAAGCCCCGATGCCCGGGCGCGCAAGATCGCCCTGCACCTTCTGCAGCGCCTCGACGAAGAGGTGGTCCCCCGGCTCCTGACGGCAGTCCACGACAGCTTCTCGGAGGAGGAGCGTCCCCGCCTGCTGGCCTGCCTGGAGGGTTTCGAGGCCCCGGCAGTGGGCGAGACCCTGGTGGCCTTCCTCTCCCATCCCTCCCGCCAGGTCCGTCAGACGGCCATCCGGGCCCTCCAGAAACGGGATGCCCAGGCCCTGGGGGCCGAACTCTCCCGGCTCCTGTCCCAGAAGAACGCTCCGGTCGAGGTCCTCCTGGACTGCCTGACCGCGGTGGGAGACTACCAGATTCGGGATCTCCTGCCCCGGGTCCTGAGCTTCTGCCGCTCGACGGCGCCCCTCTTCGCGGATCCGGATCCGCGACTGCAGGCCCGCGCCTGCACCACCCTGGGCCAGTTGCAGGAACGAGACGGAGTGCAGGCCTTGCTGCGCTGTCTGTCGCGACGCTTCAGCCTGTACCGGGCCCGCAGCACCGAGGCCCGTTGCGCGGCGGCCCTGGCCCTGGCGCATTTTCCCATCCTGGGCAGCGATGCGCCGCGGGTGGAACGCGCCCTGAACCGGGCAGCCCAGGATTCCGAGGCCACGGTCCGGGCGGCGGCCCGTCTGGCCCTGGCCCGGATGCAGGCCCGACAGGGCCATCTTCCCAGCGACCTGGTCGAGACCCGCCCCACAGGGGGACTGGAGGACATGCTCCTGGAGCCCCTGCTCCCCCAGGCCGAGATCGGACCGCCCGTCCGGGAACCCGACCAGGAGATCCAGCTCCTGGAGCCGGAGGTCTCCGGGCCGCCCCCCTCGACTCCGACAGGCCTTCCCGATTCGCCCGAGGCCCAGGACTTCCAGACCCTTCTCGGCTGGGGCTCGTCGGCGCCGCTGCCCTCCAACCCGGCGGGTGAGAAGACCGTAGCCTGGCTGGACGGCACCTGGCCGGGTCTGGTCCCCGAACCGGAGTCTTCCGCCGCGCCGGAGGTTCAACCTTGAACGCCTCTTCCTGGCCCGAAGGCCATCTCGCGATGCTGGCCCTGGAGCCCGCTCCGGGAGCCCCGGAGTTGTCGGCCCATCGGGTGCAGGTCCTGGAACGGGCCCTGCAGGGGGCCTGCACCGAGCATGGGGGGAAGGTGGCGCAGGAGGGGCCTCCGGGACTGCTGGCCGTCTTCCCCGCCACGCGGGAGGCCCTGGACTGCGCCCTGGAGATCCAGAAGGTCTCGGCCGGGACTCGGCTGGGGCGGGCCCTGCGGATCGCGGTGCACACCGCGCAGGACCCCCGACGGGGCTTTGCGCTGGGAGACTACTCCGGACCCGATCTGGACAAGACCAGGCGGGTCCTGTCCCTGGGTGTCGGAGGACAGGTCCTGGTCACCAGCGCGGCCCGCCGCTCCTGTCCGCGGGCCCGTGAACTGGCCTGGAGGGCCTGGGCCAACCGGAGCCTGGACGGGGAGGGGCTCCTGGAGACCCTCTGGGAGCTTCTCGTGGAGGGGGACTCGGCGGGTGAGCCCGGGTCGGCGGGACGGGAACTGCTGGGGAAGAGCCGGGAGGCGGTGGCCCGCCGGGACTGGGAGGAGGCCCTCCAGGGACACCTGGAGGCCCTCGAGAAGCTGCGTGAGGCGTCGGATCTCGAGCTCCTGGGGCAGGCCCTGGACTCGTTGGGGGCAGTCCTGCTCCGCCTGGACCGACCCCAGCAGGCCGAGCAGGCCTTCCGGGAAGCCCTGCTCCACAGCCGCGAGGTCGGCGACCTCCGGACGCAGGCCCGCGTCCTCCAGAACCTGGGGGTCCTCCAGTCCCGCCTGGGTCGCTTCCAGGAGGCCGAAGCCTGCTGGGACTCGAGCCGGCTTTTGTGGGAGGAGTCGGGCGAGCGCCTGGGGCTGGCGCGTTCCCTGCGCTGGAAGGCCATGGTCCGGCTTCAGTCCGAAGACCTCCCGGGTGCCCGGGAGAGCCTGGGGGCCTCCCTGGAGGCTTCCGAGGAGGTCCAGGATGCCCGGAACCTGGCTCTGGGCTGGTGGGCCCGAGGGCTGCTCGACCAGAAATCCGGAGACCTTCAGGCGGCCGAGGAGCATCTGCGCAGGGCCCTGGAGTTCTCGGTCGCCGCCGAGAATCGCCCCGAAGAGGCCCGGGTGCTCTCCAACCTGGGCCTCCTGAGCCACCTGCAGGGCCGCCACGACCGGGCTGCCCGCCTGCATCGCTCAGCCCTGGCCCTCCTTCAGGAAGAAGGCGATCGGCCGGCTCTTCTGCGAGCCCGATTGAACGCCGCCGTCTCCACGATGGCTCGGGGGCAGGCCGGCGAGGCCCGACGGATCCTGGAGGAATGCTTTGACCAGGCCCGGGAGCTCGGTGACAAGGAGGTCGTCGGGGTGGCCCTGGCCGACCTGGCTCTGCTGATGGACCAGAGCGGGGACTGGGCGGCGGCCATCACGGTGGCGCGGCGGGCAGCGCAGGTCCTGGCCCAGGCCGGGCGGGCGGATCTCCAGGCCCAGGTCCAGGGCTGGCTGCAGGAATGGGCTCCCAGCGGGAGGGGGGACCAGCGCGACCTGATCGACCGCCCTCCCGTCTGAGAACCGTTCGGGTTTCCGGGCCTTGTGCTCCGGTCGGGCCTGAAGGGGTTGATTTCCTTCGGGGACGCTGCCATAATGGCGTCGCCGGGAACATAGAAGCGCGGGTCCCGATCACGGGAGCTCCCTTGCGGCTCCCGAGTCTTTGATTTTATCCGGGTCATCCCGGTTGGGAGGTGAACAGGTTGTCCGAGAAAGAGGAAGCAATCGAAGTCGAGGGAACCGTGGTCGAGGCCTACCCCAACGCTCGTTTCGGGGTTGAACTGCCCAACGGGCACCGCGTGCTGGCGCACGTCTCCGGCAAGATCCGCCGGCATTTCATCCGGATTCTCCCCGGAGACAAGGTCACGGTCGAGCTTTCCCCGTATGACCTGAGTCGAGGGCGGATCACCTACCGTTACAAGTAGGCGCCCCGTCGCCTGGCATGAAGCCCGTCTCCTCCCTCGGGAAGGACGCGGGCTTCTGGCATGTACCGGATGCGAGAGCGACCGAGTCCAGCCGGGAGGGAAACTCACCCGGGGCGGGAAGAGGCGCGGGCCTGATGGCCCAAATGACGACTCGGAGCGCGTGGGCACTCCGAAGATAGGACGGGAGACCACCTGATGCACATCCTGCTCGCCGACAAGATGCACCCCCAAGCGATTGAAGCCTTCAAGGCCCTTCCCGGGGCCCGGGTCAGCAACCGCCCCGAACTCGGCGCGGAGGACCTTCCCGGGCACCTGCAGGACGTGAACGTCCTGGTTGTTCGCTCCACCAAGGTCACCCGGGCCGCCCTGGAGGCGGCGCCGGAGCTGGGACTGGTGATCCGCGCGGGGTCCGGAGTCAATACCATCGATGTGGCGGCGGCCACCGAGCGCGGGGTCGCCGTGGCGAACTGCCCCGGCACCAACTCGGCGGCGGTGGCCGAGGTGGCCATGGGCCTGCTCCTGTCCCTGGATCGGCGCATCCCCGACAACGTCCACGAGCTTCGTCAAGGCCGCTGGAACAAGAAGGAATTCGGCAAGGCCCAAGGCTTGAAGGGGCGGACCGTGGGCTTGGTGGGAGTGGGCCAGATCGGCCGGGAGATGATTCAGCGCCTGCGCGGGTTCGATGTCCGGATCATGGCCTGGTCGCGCTCCATGACCCCCGAAAAGGCCGAGAGCCTGGGCATCGAGTATTGCCCCGACCTGCTGGAGCTGGCTCGGCACAGCGATGTCGTGTCGATCCACGTGGCCCTGACCGGCGACACGCGCGGTCTGGTGGGAGCCGAGTTCCTCGCGGCGATGAAGCCGGGAGCCCTCCTGATCAACACGGCTCGAGCCGAGGTGATCGACACCGAGGCCCTTCTCCAGGCCATGGATGAGAAGGGGCTGCGCGCCGGACTCGACGTGTTCCCCGCCGAGCCGACCACCGGCCAGGCGGAGTATGACCATCCCCTCACCCGGCATCCCAACTGCTACGGGACCCACCATATCGGCGCCTCGACCGACCAGGCCGAGTATGACACGGGCCTGGAGGCCGTGCGCGTGGCCAGGGCCTTCCAGGCAAAGGAACCGATTCCCAACTGTGTGAATCCCCGCTAGGAAGCCCAGGCACTCGGGCTTGAGAGCCACGGAGCCCCACCGATGGGGTCCGTGGCTCTCAGGTTTCTCGAAGGGCCAGGGCCAGCGCGGCGGTGGTCAGCCCCCAGGCCATCCCCAAGGCCAGGACCAGGACCGGAGCCCAGGCCCCTGGCCCCGTCGGGCTGGACCACTGGACCATCACCACATGGCAGGCGGGCAGGATTCCGAATCCCGCTCCCAGGCCCAGGAGGCGATTGGCCGAGTCGCCCAGGAAGGGGGCCAGGACCAGCCCCCACAGCCCTCCCAACACGACTCGGGACTCGAGCCATTCCGGGGTCAGTTCCGGGGCCAGGGCGATGCCCCACTGGGCCGTGACCCCGGCTGCTCCCAGCAACCACAGGCTCAGCGAGCTCAGGGTTCCGGCCAGGGCCCCGGCAAAGAAGAGGAAGGCCAGGCTGCGGACCAGATTCCTCATCGACGCTTCCCCTTCCCGGGCCTGGCCTTGGAAGCCGCCCCGCCCAGCCAGGCCCCCAGCAATCCCAGAATCCCACCCCACAGGGCCCAGGCTCCCAGGATCCAGGCCGGTGCCCAGGGGCCCGTGGCCGAAGGCCACGGACCGCCGACCAGCCAGGCGCGCAGGGCGGGTGCCAGGCTCAGCACGAGGGCCGCCAGCAGGACCTGAGGGGTGGCCCGGCCCAGGAAGACGGCCAGGGGCAATCCCCAGAGGGCTCCTTCGGCTACCCGCGGCAGGAGGTTCTCGGGCAGCAGCGGGGCCTGCTCGGGCCCGACTCCGGCCCTTCCCAGAAGCGAGGCCAGCACCAGGGCCGCCGAGGCGCTCAGGGCTCCGGTCGAGAAGGCAAGGGCCAGACGCTGAAGGAGGGCTCTCATGGACGCGTTGAATTCTTTGCAAGCCTCCGCGCTCCTCCAGGGGAGAACCCTCCCTGGCACAGAGGAGGAGCCCCGTGTGGGATGGAAGGCAACCCTGAGAACCCGGCGCGCCGGGGATCCGTCCCGAGGTGGGGAGCGGCGCTCCGGATTCCGGAGTCCTGACGGGAAAGGACCGGGCTGATGAACCTCTACGAGTTTCAGGGCAAGCGATTGCTCCAGGGGATGGGGATCCCCATCCCGCGCGGCCTGGTGGCCGATTCCCCCGACCAGGCCCGCTCGATGGCCGCGGAGCTGGGGGGGGACGTGGTCGTCAAGGCCCAGGTCCACGCCGGAGGCCGGGGAAAGGCCGGAGGGATCCTCAAGGCGCTCACTCCGGACGAAGCGGCCCGGCACGCCTCGCGGATCCTGGGGATGGAGATCCAGGGGCTGAAGGTCCACAGGGTCCTGATCGAGGAGGCGATGGCCATCGATCGGGAATTCTATCTGGGCTTCACCCTGGATCGGGCTGAGGGCACCCATGTCGCCATGCTCTCGACGGTGGGCGGCGTGGACATCGAGGAGGTGGCGCTCCGGAACCCCGAGGCCATCCTCAAGGTCTGCGTGCATCCGCATCTGGGCCTGCAGGAACACCAGATCCGGCGCCTGGTCCATCACACAGCTCTGGACCTGGGCCAGAAGGTGGCATTGGGACAGGTGATCCGAGGCCTCTGGCAACTCTATTCCGGAATCGATGCCTCGCTGGCCGAGATCAACCCTCTGGCCGTTCTCCGAGATGGGCGCCTGGTCGCGGCAGACTCCAAGATCGACCTGGACGAGAACGCCTTGTTCCGCCATCCCGAGCTGCTCGAACTGCGTGAAGTGGCCGAGGAGGACCCTCTGGAACGGCGGGCCCGGGAGTTGGGCCTGTCCTATGTCCGCCTGGACGGCGACATCGGGATCCTGGGCAACGGCGCAGGACTGGTCATGACCACCTTGGACGTGGTCCGCAGGGTCGGGGGAAGGGCGGCCAACTTCCTCGATGTGGGGGGGGGCGCCGGAGCGGGCCTGGTCCGGGAGGCCCTGCGCCTGATCCTCGACGACCCCCGGGTCCGCGGGATCCTCTTCAACATCTTCGGAGGGATCACCCGGTGCGACGAGGTGGCCCGGGGCATCCTGGCCGGACTCGAGGAACTCGAGGTCCAGGTCCCCCTGGTCCTCCGCCTCTCGGGGACCAACCAGGAGGAGGGGAGGCGTCTCCTCTTGGAACGGGGCCTGCAGACGGCTGATTCCATGGCCGAGGCGGCAGCCCGCATCGTCGCTCTGACCCGACCCGGAACCCCCTGAGGGAGGAGACCGCATGAGCATCCTGATCGACACTTCGACCCGGGTCCTGGTCCAGGGCCTGACCGGCAAGGAAGGCCGCTTCCATTCTCAGCAGATGATCGAATCCGGCACCCGGGTGGTGGCCGGGGTCACTCCCGGACGAGGAGGACAGGAGGTCCTGGGCGTCCCGGTCTTCGACACCGTGCCCGCGGCCGTCCAGGCCACCGGCGCCAACGCCTCCCTGATCTTCGTCCCCCCTGTTGCGGCGGCGGATGCCTGCCTGGAGGCGCTGGAGGCCGGGATTCCCCTGGTGGTCTGCATCACCGAGGGGGTTCCGGTTCACGACATGGTCCGGGTCCGTGCCGAGTCCCGGCGCCGAGGAGCCCGACTCCTCGGTCCCAACTGTCCGGGGTTGATCTCTCCGGGCAGGTGCAAGATGGGCATCATGCCGGCAGGCATCTTCTCAAGCGGTCCGGTGGGGCTGATCTCGCGCAGCGGGACGCTGACCTACCAGGTGGTGGACGAGTTGACCCGGGCCGGCCTGGGACAGACGACCTGCGTGGGGATCGGCGGGGATCCCGTCCTGGGAACCGGTTTCGTCGAGATCCTGGAACTCTTCAGGCAGGACCCGGAGACCCGGGCGGTCGGCCTGATCGGAGAGATCGGAGGCCATGCCGAGGAAGAGGCGGCCCGATGGATCCGGGACTCGAGGCTTCCTGTGGTGGCCTTCATCGCCGGAAGGACGGCCCCCCCAGGCAAGCGCATGGGACATGCCGGTGCCATCGTGTCCGGTTCGGGCGGGACGGCCCAGGCCAAGGTCGAGGCCTTCCAGGAAGCCGGGGTCCCCGTCGCCGAGACGACCACCGAGATGGTCCAGGAACTCA
>JALHDH010000057.1:0-469 GCA_022839105.1 bacterium | reverse complement strand
GGACCAGGAAGCGTCGAGCGGGTGCTGAATCGGACCTTGCCTGCTGGATCCTGCGGGACTATAATCAGGCAGACTTGAGCGGGGCCGGCCCGGCCCCGGTGGACAGGGAGACTCAGGATGTCGCTCCGTATTCCGAAGGAACGCAAAGAGGTCGTGATCTTCACCCGGAATCACAAGATCGAGGGGGAGATCTACCTGTTGATGGATTCCCGGATCTCCGATGAGCTCAACGTCCGGGTCCGCGAGTTCGTCCCGGTCACCAATGCCCGCGTGTATTCGCTGTCTGGAGACAGCCTGTTGCACGTGGCAGATTACGTGACGGTGAACAAGCACTCCATCGACCTGATCCTGTCCAAACAGAACGAACCTCTGGACCTCTAGGGTCCAGATTTCTGGAGAGGTCACCCCAATGCCCATCTACGTCTATCGGTGCGAAGACTGCTCCCAGGTGCACGAGGCCTTGCAGAAG
>JALHDH010000173.1 GCA_022839105.1 bacterium | reverse complement strand
GTGACCGAGCCCGAGCGGGTGATCACCACGCCGGTGAGCTGCGAGTTGCCGTTCACGTCGAAGTCGCCGTTGCGGACGTAGAACAGGCCCTTCATCGTCGAGGAACCATTCTGGCGGATCCCGTCGACGCACAGGATGTGGATGCTCTGCGAGCTGCCGCCGTTGAAGGTGATCTGGCCGCCCGAGAGGATGAAGTTCGAGTTGGGCGAGATGGCGGGGCCGGGGAAGGGACCGGGGGAAGGGCTGGGGCTGGGGGAAGGGCTGGGCGTCGGGGTGGGGGAGACCCACTTGCGCGAGGACAGGCTGCGCCGGCCGTGGAAGAGGGCCACCGGGAAGGGCTCGAACATCGTGATCTGGTCCAGGGCTCCGTTCACTTCGAAGTCCCCGGTGCAGAAGAAGTGGATGCCCTTGAGCAGGTCCATGCCGCCATTGACCCGGACGTCGCCGTTGACGTAGATGGTGGCCGGGGCGGTGATTGCCACGCCATCCACGGTCAACTTGCCGTTCTTCTTGGTCGAGGCTGTGACGCTCCCCGAGAACTGGTAGTCGGCGGCCCCGCCGTAGGGGTGCGCCCCGGAGATTCCGGCGGTGCTCCAACTGGCGATCATGTCCTGGATGGGCAGGTCGGGAAGCTCGACCGGGGGCTGGTTGAAGTTCGTGGGCCCTGAGTTCGCGCTGACCTGGATCGAGCCGACGCCGTCGCGCGAGAAGCTCATGCCGTCCACCAGGCCGGCCTTGATGTTGGGGTTGCCCCCGACCTTGTTGCTGAGCAGGTGTCCCTGGCCGGGGATCACGCTGCTGACGTCGTCCACCTCGATTTTGCCATCGCTGGCCACGGCGTAGGGGAAGCGGTTGGTGGTCACGGCGCCCACCACGGTCGGGGTCTGGTTGGCGTTGGCCCCATCGAAGCTGGCGCTGACGAAGAGCAGCGCGCACCCGGGCGGGACGGTTCGACCGCCAAAGCCCGTGACGGCGGATTCCCCTTCCAGGTTGTTGGTGGACCAGGGCGTCGTGGAAGAGGGATCGAAGGTCCAGGAGTATCGGGTCGCGCCCTGGCTGCTGCTGAAGACGCCGCTGGAAGAGGCGGTCTGATCCCGGCCGTAGTCGGAATCCTGGTAGAGGGTGTCCAGGAGTTCGTGCAGCCCTCCATCCGCGGCGTGTCGCAGGGTGGTCTGGCGACCGGAGGTCCGGATCTGGTCCAGGTTGTGGGTGCCCAGGTAGATCAGGGTGGTTCCCATCATCATGATCAGAACCAGGACGATCAGGACGACCCCGATGGCATATCCTCTCGGATTCTTGGCGCAGGTTCTGTGCATGGTGGACCTCCCTGTGGGGCGCCTGGACCAGGGCGCGTGGACCGGTGGGGGCTTGGGCCCTTTCTGAATCTACAGATCCCGAGAGGCCCCGACCATCCCTGGGGGTTGGAAAAGTCTCTCCACCCATGGGTGGAGGGCCCCATCCCAAGCCTGGGATTTCGGGATTTCTATCGGCTCAGGGAGACATCCAGGCTATCCTGCCAGGCGGCGCCCCGCTCGCCCAGGACGGCGATCCGGATGCGGGCGACGCGGGGCATGGGTTCCTCGAAGTCCAGGCCCTGGCAGAGCGCCTGGGGGCGCCGGTGGGGAGGATTGAGGACCTCCCGGTGCGTGTTGCCAGCCGAGTCGCGCATCTCCCGGCTCAAGAGGCCCGTCTCGGGGTCCCGATGGTAGACCACCAGGTGATTCACCGGGTACTCCACCAGGATGCGATCCCCGGTGGAGGGAGGGGAGGGGAAGCGGACTCGGACCTTGGTGCCGCCCAGGGCGGTGGCCTCCAGGACCTCCCCCTTCTCGAAGTTGAAGGCGGCCAGCGGCGTCTCGTAGCCCTCGTCCGGAGCCCCGACCGGGACGCTGGCCTCCCAGAGCAGGGTCCGGGTCGAGGCCGCATATCCCGTCCCGGGTTCGAAGCGGAACAACTCGCTGCGGGCGAAGAGGTCCAGTTCGCAGCGGTTGGGGAAGAAGCGGTGGCGTGAGCTGGCGGCCAGGTCCCCGGCCAGCCGGTCCAGCCAGGACTGGGCCTGCAACTGCAGATCCACCCCGGCGTCCAGGCGGGCTCCCGAGCGCGCCGAGATGGTCAGGATCGCGGCCACCAGGCCCAACATGAGCAGGACGATGGCCGAGGTGACCAGGAGTTCGGCCAGGGTGTGGCCGCCGGGCCGGGCCCTCATGGCCCCCCCTCGGTGCGCAGCAGGCTCATCCGCACCAGGCCGGTGCCCTGGTCCCGGTGGCGGACCGAGACCTCCAACAGGCGGAAACGGGCCTCGGGCTGGCTGACGCGCATGACCACGTCCAGCTCGGGATCGGCTTCCTCCACGACCTCGCCCGGAGTCCAGGGCTCGGCGTCCAGGGGGAGCGAGCGCATCCGCTCGATGGCGCTGCGAGCCAGGTTCACTGCGCGTTGCAGGCGCTCGGGCTGGGCGCTGCGGGGCATGTTCAGGGCAGCGAGCAGGACCACCAGCACCATGCCCGAGAGCATGGTGAGGGCCAGCATCGTCTCCAGGAGACTGAAGCCTCGCTGCCTGCGGAGGATCACCGCACTTCGACCTCGACGCCGGGGAAGCTCAGGTGGGCGTCCTGGGATTCGAGGTTCTCGGGAGGCAGACGGTCGATCCGTCCCGACCAGACCAGGGATCCGGCTGGCACCCCGTCCAGTTCGGCCCGGCCTGCCGCCACCACGCCGGCCACCTCCAGCCGGCTCCCCTTCTTGACCAGGCGCCCGCTCGCCAGGACCAGACCACCGGTCTGTTCCGGTCGGCTCGGATCCCCCACGGCCAGTCGGGATCTGCCCTGGAGCAGGAGAAGATCCCCGGGGCTTGGGGTCGGCGAGGCCTTCCAGGCGGGCGGCTCGCCGGCGGAAGGGCCGGCCAGCACGGCCACGGCCAGCGAGCCGGGATCCGGTTGCACCTGCGCCGCGGCGTCCAAACGAAGCGCTCCGTTCCAGACCACCAGTTCTCCGGCCAGGTTGAAGGGGGCCTGGATCTCCAGCGAGGCATCCTCCACCAGCAGGGTCCCCTGCAGTTCGGCCCCCTTCTGGGCGGTCAGGATCCAGGTCCGACCCCGCAACTCGAGGCTCGCCCCGTTCTCGGAGGTCCAGCGAGGGCCCTGCAAGGTCCAGCTTCGGTTCCCGCCCGCTTCGGTGAAGGCTGCCTGCCCGTCCTGGAGGGTGCGCTGCCAGGACCCGCCGCCGGGCTGGAAGGAGCATGTGGCGGGGTCCGCCGTCAGGTGGATTCCGCCGGAGAGCGCGCGGTCCCGGATCGTGGGCAGGAAATTCGCGGTGGGAGTCGGCGGGATGCCCTGCGCGGGGCCGTGGGGGTCGTCCTTGCGGAAGGCTCCCCGCAGGCCGTTCAGGTCCAGCTCGCGGGCCAGGAGGACGTGCTGCCAGGCCCGGGGCAGGACGCTGGCATGGAGGGATCCCCGGGAGCCGGTGACCAGCAGGCGGTTGCCCGCCACCAGGATCTCCTGGCCGGTTTCGGCCGAGACCGCCCGGGCCGCGCGCAAGCCGCCTCCCAAGGAGGCGGTGCACAGCCTGCGGGTGGACGCGGCCAAGCTCGACGAACTTGTCAACCTGGTGGGGGAACTGGTCATCGTCCAGTCCCAGATCAAGCAGGCGGTCCTGGCGGTCAACGACCCCTTCCTCAAGGCCCTGGCCGAGCA
>JALHDH010000002.1 GCA_022839105.1 bacterium | reverse complement strand
CACCAGGTGTCGGCGCCCCTCCCGGCGGCCGCGCTCTGCGATCTGGTGGGGTCGCTGCTGAACAACGGGACTGCGGTCTTCGAGATGGGGCCCGTGACCTCGATCCTGGAGCGGCGACTGATCGAGTGGATGGCGGGCCTCATCGGCTACGGCCCCGAGGCGGGCGGCTTCTTCACCTCGGGCGGCTCTGCCGGCAATCTCACGGCCCTGCTTGCAGCCCGCGAGGCCAAGGCCGGCGTCTGGGAATCGGGGCAGACCGAGCCCTCCTGCATCCTGGTCAACGAGCACGCCCACTACTCCGCGAAGCGGGCCGTCCAGGTCATGGGATGGGGGGCCGAAGGCGCGATTCCGGTCTCGACCGATTCCCGGTTCCGCCTGACCCGGTCCGGACTCGAGGAGGCCCGGGCCACCGCCAGGAGCCTGGGCCGCCGCGTCCTGGCCGTCGTGGCCAACGCCTGCTCGACCGCCACCGGCACCTATGACCCGCTCCCCGTGGCGGCGGACTTCTGCGAGGAGCACGGTCTGTGGCTGCATGTCGACGGCGCCCACGGAGCCTCGGCCCTCCTGAGCCGGCAGCACCGGCATCTCCTGGAAGGCCTGGCGCGCGCCGACTCGGTCGTGTGGGATGCCCACAAGATGATGATGATGCCCGCGCTCCTGACCGCGGTCGTGTTCCGGCGCGGCCCTGACTCCTATTCCGCCTTCGCGCAGCGCGCCTCGTACCTGCTGGCCGGCGAGGCGCGCGAGGAGTGGTTCAACCTCGCCCACCGCACGCTGGAGTGCACCAAGACCATGATGGCCCTGCGCCTGTATGCCTGCCTCCGACATCACGGCGTCCAGGTCTTCGAGGAGTTCGTGGACCGCACGCACGCCCTGACGCGCGAGTTCGAGGAACTGCTGCGCGAGGCCCCGGACTTCGAGCCCGGGCACGTCCCGGAGAGCAACATCCTGTGCTTCCGCCACCTGCCCGAGGGGTACGTTGGGGACCCGGACGCCCTGCAGGCCCGGCTCCGCCAGGCACTTCTGGACGAGGGGTCCTTCTACATCGTGCAGACCCGGCTGCCCGCAGGTCTCCACCTGCGCTGCACCCTGATGAATCCGCTGACCACGCGGCCCGACCTGGTGGCCCTGCTCGAGCGCCTCCGGCAACTGGCCCGGTGACCTGGGCAGGGATGGCAGGCCGATGCGATTCAGTTCGCCAGGCTCGCAATCCAGCATGTCTCCCAGGAATCTCCTGCGAAACATGACGGAGGGTGGGGTTCCTGGGAACCGGGAGCCGTCCTCAGGAGTGGTAGGTCAACCCCGCTGCCCCGGGGCCCACGTGGGTCCCGATCACGGCCCCGATCTCGGTGCGGAGGATCTCGAAGTCGCCGGGGATCTTCTCGCGGACCTTCTGCTCGAGGCGGTCTGCGGCCTGGGGCGCCGCGCCGTGGATCACGAAAATCCGGCGGAGGGGCTTGAGCCGATGGTCTTCGGCGGCCATGTCCACGATGCGGTTCAGCGCCTGCTCGAAGCCGAAGGCCTTGGCCAGCGGCACCACCGAGTGGTCCTCAAACGAGAGGATGGGCCGGATCTTGAGCAGCCCGCCCAGAAGGGCCTGGGCCCGGCCGATCCGGCCTCCCTTGGCCAGGTTGTCCAAGGTCTCGACCGTGAAGCGCAGCCGCAGGTCCTGGCGGACCTGCCTGACGCGGGCCTCGATGCCGTCCAGGTCCTGCCCCTCCCGGGCCGCCTCGCAGGCCGCCAGGGCCAGAAGGCCCAGGCCCGCCGTGACCGAGTCGGAGTCCCAGACCCGCACGCGAGAGCCCTCCTCCCCCATCAGGCGCACGGCCTGGGTGGCCGAGTTGAAGGTCCCCGAGAGCGTCGAGGCCAGATGCATCGAGAAGATCGGCCCAGGTATCCGGCGATAGACCTCCAGGAAGTCCTCGGGCGTGGGTTGGGAGGTGCTGGGGTGGACGGGCGAGGAGGCCAGCTTCCGAAAGAAGTCGGCGTTGCTCAGGGTGACGCCATCCCGGAAGGTCTCGGTGCCGAAGAGGACGTACAGAGGGACCACGTGCAGGCCCTTCTGCTTGACGAGCTCGATGGGCAGATCGCAGGTGGAATCGGTCAGGATGGTGACGCTCAAGGGCTACTCCAGGGTGATCAGGGCGGGATGGTGGGGCTGGCCTCCCCAGAGGAACTCGACCCGAGCCGCCGGATGCAGTCGGCCGATCTCCAGAAGAAGGGTCTCGATCTCGTCCGGGTCGCAGTCCTCCCCGGCCACCAGGACCAGACGGGAGAAATCGTCCCGTGGTGGTGCCTGAAGCAGGCTGAGCACGGCCTGGGAGAAGGTCGCCTGGACGCCGGTGAGATGGCTGCCCCACAAGGCCAGGTACTCCCCCTTGCGGATCTGGTGCCCCTGGACCAGGGCCTCCTTGACCGCCCGGGTGACCTCGCCGTGGCACTGGGCCTGCAGGCGCTCTTCCAGGGCCGCCGGACCGGCCTGATGGCTGAGCAGGGCCACGGCCTGGGAGGGACAACGCGTGTCCAGGACCCGCACCGGCACCTCGGCCAGGCGCGCGGCCTGGCAGGCGGCCGCGGTGCAGTTGGAGTTGTTGGGCAGGACCAGGACCTCTTCCCCCCGGCCCGCCACCTTCTGGATGGCCTCCAGGATCTCGCGGGTGCTGGGGTTGAGGGTCTGCCCGCCGGGAACCACCTGCAGGCCCCAGGCCTGGAAGTAGGCCTCCAGGCCTTCGCCGGAGGCGATGGAGACCATGGGAGGCAGGTTCCTGGCCACCACCAGCCCGGTCTCGGGGGGCTCGATCAACTGCAGCTCACCCTGGAATTCCGGACTGGCCGATTCGTGGCGGGCCGGCGAGATGCCCCGTTCGAGGTCCTCGCGCCGGCGCTGGTTCTGCTCGCGCATGTCCTCGACCTTGCGGCGGAAGCGGCGCGATCCGGGGGTGACCAGGGCCTCGACCTTCTGGGGGTCATTGGTGTGGATGTGGACCTTGAGCAGATCGCCGGTCCGGGCCAGGACCAGCGAGTCCCCGAGCTCTTCGAGAATCGGGCGCAGGGCCTCCGGTTCGAGATCCGTCCCCTCGACCAGGAATTCGGTGCAGTAGCGGAAGGTAATCTCCGACTCCAAGGTCTCCCGGGCGGGCAGGTTCCCGACGGGGAGATCCTCCGGAGAGGTCAGTTGCTGGCCCTGGGTCACCTTGAGCATGCCCTCGAGCATGTAGACCAGGCCCAGGCCTCCGGCGTCGACCACGCCGGCCTCCTTGAGGATGGCCAGCTCGTCCCGGCTCGAAACCAGGACCTCGCGGGCGTGGGTGGCGAGCGTTGCGAAGAAGTCGGAGAGCTCGTGGCTGCCTCGGGCCACCTGGCGGGCCCTTCCGGCCACCTCGCGGATCACGGTCAGGATCGTGCCCTCGCGAGGCTGAGCCACCGCCCCGTAGGCCGCCGAGGAGGAGGCCTCGAGGGCCTGGGCCAGGTTGGCCGTGTCCGCACGCTCGCAGGTGGAGAGGCCCTGGGCGAAACCGTGCAGGATCTGCGAGAGGATGACCCCGGAGTTGCCCCGCGCGCCCATCAGGGCGCCCCGAGCCGCCGCCAGGGCCACCTCGCCGACCCTTTCGGGCGCCCGTCGCGCCAGCAGCGGAGAGAGCGCCCCCCGCATCGTCAAGGAGAGGTTGGTCCCGGTGTCCCCGTCGGGGACCGGGAAGACGTTCAACTCGTTGAGGACGCCGCGGTGCAGGGAAAGCCAACGCCCCCCGGCTACCAGCAGGCGCTTGAGCAGCTTTCCGTCACAATGCGTGGTTTCCAAGCAGAAACTCCCGGCCTGGGGGGCTGGCTCAGGACCGCTTCGCCAACCGGGCCATGGCGGAAAGGTGGGGGCCGGCGTCATGGCCGGCCCCGGACATCCCTCCCCGATCTCCCCTAATTGCTTGACGCAGTGATTGCCGAGCGGTTCAACCCCCGCAGGGGCCAGATGCTCCCGGGCCTTCCGGGCCCGTATCAATCCAGGTTGATCAGGGATGAGGACCAACATGATGGTAGCATCCCCATGCCCGCCGCGCAAGACGAAGAAGCGTTCGCCGAACCTCCTGGAGCCGGATCCCCGCCGGGAGGTTCCCAGAAGGCCCCGAAATGGTGTATATCGAGATGGGAGCCGCCTCTCCACCGCGAAGCAGGCGGACCGCCGGAGGCGGCATGCAGCGAAGCGAGGTGGCCCAGGCCCTGGCCGAGGGCTTCTGGAACGGATGGGTCCCCACGGACCTTTCCCAGGACTATCTCGAGGCCCTGGAGCTGAGCTCCATGGGCCCTCCGGCCTTTGAGGAACTGGCGGGCCTGGTGGCGGAGCTGGAGCTGCGGGCCATCTCGGCCTCGGCCCTGACGGCCCAGGTCTCGAGCCTGGGGGAGAGCTTCCAGGCCGCCGCAGAGCAGGCCAGCCAGGTCGTCGAGCCGGACGATCTGACCACCCGCTACCTGCTCAACGCCCTGCGCGAGGCCTTGAGAGCCATCTCGCTGGCCTGCAACGCCATCATCCTGTCGGTCCAGGCCATGCACGGCGGCGCCCTGCAGGGCGCCCTGGAGAGCGCGCGGATGGCAGCCGGGGTCCTTCAGGACATCTACCAGGGAACCCACTTCGAAGAGTAGCCGGGAAGGTCCCGGGCACCCCCAGGCGGAAAGGACCGCCCGCGTCAGGCCCCAGGCCTGCGGAAGTCCCCAGGCGAGGAATGATGCGCCCTCTCTCCATCCGACAACTGACCTTGACCGGGCTTCTGGCTGCCCTGGCCATGGCCCTGGGGGCCACGGGCCTGGGCTTCATCCCGGTCCCCACCCCGGGCCAGGCCCTCACGATCATGCCGGTCCCCGTGATCCTGGCAGGACTGATCGCGGGACCGGTCTCCGGCGCCCTGGTCGGGGGGATCTTCGGGTGCTTCTGCCTCTTGCGCGGCTTCGCCCCTCCGGACCCGATCGTCCAGATTCTTCCTCGGCTCCTGGTCGGGGTGGTGGCCTGGGGCGTCTACGTCCGCATCCTGGCCTTCTGGCCCGGCGCCTGGCGCGCGGCGGCGGCGACCGCCACCGTCGTGGCCAGCCTCTTCCACACCACCCTGGTCCTGGGACTGGTGGCCTGGATGGGCTACTTCCCGCTCCAGATGGCCAAGATCACCTGGGTCCTCCACGGCCCCCTGGAAGCAGGGGCCGCCCTGCTCCTGACGCTCCCCGCCCTCACGGCCGCCCGACACCTGAAGATCTGCCTGCTCCCTGCCGGCCTGACCTCCCCCGAGCGGCCCTGCTGAACCCCAAAAACGCTGGTTGCCGGGAAGGGGATTCCCGGCAACCAACGCTCGGAACGGGGAAGGATTCCCGGCAACCAACGCCCGGTTCTGGGAGGGTTCAGCCCTTGACCAGCCGGCAGCCCAGGGCGATCGAGTAGAGCTTGGACTCCTCGGAGTCGGCGCGGCTGGTCAGGACGCAGGGGGCCGAGGTGCCGATCACCGCGCCGGCCAGGCGGGCGCCGGCCAGGTAGGTGGCTGCCTTGTAGAAGGCGTTGGCCGCCTCGATGTTGGGGAAGACCAGGACATCCGCCGCCCCCTCCACCGGGGAGTTGAGCCCCTTGATGGCGCAGGCTTCGGGCGAGATGGCCACATCCAGGGCCAGAGGGCCGTCGATGATGGCTCCGCCGAGCTGCCCGCGATCGCCCATCTTGGCCAGGATGGCCGCATCGGTGGTGGCGCTCATCCGATCGCTCACCTTCTCGGTGGCCGCCAGGATGGCCACCCGGGGCTTGTCGATCCCGAAGCTCCTGGCGGCGGCGATGGCGCAGTTGGTGATCTTGACCTTGGTCGGCAGGTCCGGGGCCGGGATGATGGCCACGTCGCTGACGAAGAGCAGCTTGCCGTGGAGCTTCTGATATTCGGGCATGTCCAGGACCGTCACGTGGGTCAGCACCGACCCCTTGGGCAGCAGGCCCTTCTCCTTGTCCAGGATCAAGCGCATGTACTTGTCCGTGCTGATCAGGCCCTTCATGAGCACGTCGGCCTCACCCGAGACGACCAGATCCCTGGCCCGGATTCCGGCCTTGGAGTCGTCGGGCTCGTCGTAGAGGGTGAAGGCCCCGGGGTCGATCCCGGCCTCGGCGCACAAGGCCTCGATGCGGGCGCGGTCGCCGACCAGGAGGATCCGGGCGATCCCCTCCCTGGCCGCCCGGGCCGCCGCATGGATCGAGTGGGGATCGTGCCCGGCGGCGATGGCGACCCTGCGCGGGGGCTCTCCCTTGAGGCTCTCGAGCAGTTGGTCCAGGGTGCGGATGGGTTCCATGTTCTTGACTCCTTCTTGCCTTCAGGCAGGGTTCTCAGACGGGGGGATAGCTTCGCGCCTGCTCGCGACCGGCCAGGACCCGGAGGGCCCCCTTGACCAGGGCCGCCATCTCGTTCTCGCCCGGGTAGACGGTCACGCCGCACCCGAAGGCGGCCAGGTACTTCCGAAGCCCTTCCACCAGGAGGGGCGAGCGGGCCATCCCTCCGGTCAGGAGGACCTGGTCCACCGGCTCGCCGTCAAAGGCGGGCAGAAGGGAGGTGATCTCCTTGGCGATCCGATAGACCATCGCCTCGAAGGCGGCGCCGGCGTCCGCGTCGCCCGCCTCCACCCGACGCTCCACCTCGCGCATGTCGGCGGTCCCCAGCAGGTCGATCATGCCGCCACGTCCCTTGTTGAGGAGCTTGAGCTCCTGGTGGGTGTGGCGACCGGAGAAGCACATGGCGATCAACTGGCCCACGGGAAGCGACCCGGAGCGCTGGGGCGAGAAGGGGCCCTCGCCGTCCAGGGCGTTGTTCACGTCGAGATAGCGGCCCTTCTTGTGGGCCCCCACCGAGATGCCGCCCCCCATGTGACAGACCACCAGGTTCAGCCGCTCGTAGAAGGTCTCGTTCTCTTCGGCATAGCGCCGGGCGGTGGCGAACTGGTTCAAGGCGTGGCTGATGGCCCGGCGGCGCAAGGCCTTCACCCCGGTGATGCGCACCCGCTCGGGAAGCTCATCCACCACGACCGGGTCCACGATATAGGCCGGCTTGTCGGTTCCCGAGACCAGCTCGGAGGCGATCATCGCGCCCAGGTTCGAGGCGTGCTCGCCCCAGCGGGCCTCCTGGAGCTCGGAGAGCATCTGCTGGCCGACCAGGTAGGTGCCATGGGGAATCGGCGCCAGCATCCCGCCCCGAGCCGCCACGGCGTCGAGGTTCTCCACCGCCAGCCCGCGCTCGGCCAGGGTGCCCAGGATGGCGTCCCGGCGGAACCGGAACTGCTCGCTGAGGGGCCTGCCCTCGAAGGGCAGCAACTCCTCGGCAGAGTGCTGCAATTCGCGGGTGAAGAGCTCCTCCTCTCCGTGATAGACGCTGATCTTGGTCGAGGTCGATCCGGGGTTGACCGCCAGGACCCGGGGCCGGGGGAAGAAGGTCTCGCGGGGAGTCCGTTTCCAGTCGGCGCACCGGTGCAGGCGCAGGACGGCGGCCTTCACCGAGAGGCGCACGTCCTCGGGGGTGCAGTCGCGGGCCAGGCTGACCCCCCGGAAGCCCAGGCCGAACATCACGCTGAAGTGGCGCGCGTCGGGATAGCTGGTGGCATACAGATGGTAGAGCATGTTCCCCATCTCCAGGTTGGGGCACACGATCACCGTGGGGGCGCCCTCCCACGGGGTCCCCTCCTGCTCGTAGAAGGTGGCCGAGCGAGGCGAAAGGGCCACGCTGGCCTTCACCTCGCCGCGCAACTGGATCGACTTGAAGCGCTGCCCGACCTGGACGCGGCGCTCCAGGATCGGCTCGAGCAGGTTGGAGGCCCGGCGAACCAGCTCCGGCGAGGGCCCCTCGTCGGAACCCTTGTGGGAATAGGAGACCAGCACGCCCCGGATCACGGGCAGGACCTCCTCGGGGATCAGGTCCCGGGCCACCGCGCAGGTGCCCACGGCGATCTGGGCCAGGATCTCGGGGGTCACCGCCGCGTTGACCCCCACATCTCCGAAGACCACGATGTTGTGGGGATAGATGCCCTGGGGATGGGAGTCCGGAAGGACGAAGACCCCGGCCTCGGTGCAGAAGCCGCTGCGGGTCAGAAGCCGGGTCATGGGCCGATAATAGGCCTTCGGCTCGTGCACGGCCCCGCCCACCACCATGTCGGCATGGCCCGTGCGGGCGGCCATGATCCCGAAGATTCCCGGATGGCAGACCGATTCGAGCGCCTCCTCGGCGGAGAGGACGCCTCCCTCCTCCCACGAGGCCGTCCGGAATTCCCGGGCGAACTCGTCGAGCAGGTCCGGACGGGCCACGGGGTCGATGAAGGCGCTTTCGGAGAGGGCAAACTCGACCCGGTTGGGGTCGAGATGAGCCAGTCCATCCTGACAGACCTGCCGGACTGCCGCCTCGGGGGCCAGGAAGACGGGGCGGACGAAGCGCACCAGGTGGAACGCCGCCTCCAGGACCCGGGGGTCTTGAGGCTCGGTGAAAAGAACCGTCGGCCGGTTCCGGGGGGTCTGCAGGATCTCTCGATCCAGGCTGCCTTCGATGTCGTACATGGGGACCTTCGCTCTTGAAAAGTGAAGGTCAGGCGTTTGCCCTGCGCAGCCCCGTTCCTCCCTGCGCGCGGTGCGATTATCGGCTCGAGACCAGGTCCTCCAGGGGGGATCTCTCGCCCGGGGGCTGCCCGAGCAGATCGCGGCGGATATAGCCCAGATTCTGGAAGATCCGCATGCCGAAGGTGACGATGGCGGCCTGGTAGATCTCGACCCCCAAGCGGTCGCCGATCCAGGTCAGCAGGGCCGCCAGCAGGAGATTCGAGAAGAAGCCGCTGGCGAAGACCGCGAAGTTGAACTTCTTCTCCAACCCCGCCCGGGTCCCGCCCAGCACCGAATCCAGGCCGGCCAGGAAGGAGACCGAGACGTACTTGGCGGTGAGGGTGGGCAGTTGATAGGGAACCAGGATGCCGATGAGAACCCCGAGCACCATTCCCAGAATAATGACGAGCACGATTCCTCCACCCGGTTCCGCCGGGCGATCAGAGGATACGGGGCCGGGGCCGGCTGTCCTGCCCCTCCGGGCTGCCCCTCGCGGCAGGCCCGGAGGGGGAAACGGGGTTCCGGCCCGGGGAGGACTCAGGAGTTGCTGGCCTGCTCCTTGGTCCCCCCCTCGAAGGGGCGCCCGTAACGGAAGATCAGGCTGCCGTCGAAGGGCTCGATGCTCAACTCCTGGCTGCGGTTCATCTTGACCTCTCCCCCCTGCTTGATCAACTGGGCCATGCTGTCCAGGAATCCTCCGGGCATCCGCAGGGCGGCCTCGAGATCCGAGGAGGGCCCGATGGCCTTGACCGTGTAGGGTGCGGCCATCCGGACCCCGTTCACCAGGACCGTGGGTCCCACGCAGCGGATCGAGGTCCGGGTCACCACCCGCTGATTGTTCACCGAGACCGCCTCGGCCCCCGCGGCCCAGAGTTCGTTGACCAGGGCCTGGATGTCCACGTCGTGGACGATGAAGAAGTAGGGGTCCTCTTCAGGCCTGGGGCTCCGCCCCGAGTCGGCAAGCGTGACGGTGATTCCGGGTCCGCGCATCCCGGTCAGTCCGGCCTCGATCCGGGAGCGTTCCAACTGCTCCTGCATCTGGGCACTGACGGACTCGCGCTTGCCGGCCGCCTCCTCCACCTTGGCCATGCGGTTGCGGGTCTCGGTCAGTTCGACCGAGAGCTTGTTGCGCTCTCCCTCGAGGGTCCGCACCAGCTCCAGGAGTTGTCGGGTATTGTCCGCCTGCACCGGGGGGCGGGCGCTCTGGGCCTGGAACTGGATTCCGCCCATGATCCCCAGGATGACGCAGGCAAAGGCCACCGGAACCTGCCAGGTCTGCCCGAAGGAGCGGGTCGGACGGCGCGGGGAAGAGGGGGCTGGAGGCGAGGGGGGCACGCCCCCGGAAGGGTCGCTCGCAGGGGTCTTCATGACACGGCGATCTTAGCACACAAGGGGGTTTCCCTGGCAACGGGTGAAGGCTCCCCAGAATCCGCCACCTGGCGTGGCATTCGGCCGCGGATCGAGGGCCTCCTCGGTGCCGTTCCAGCCGGGATCCGCGAGGAAATCCTCCCACGGGAGGATGCCTCTGCGAAGAACGGAGGTTAATCTGGACCCGGAAGGTCCATGACATGCTGACAGCCGAAGCCCTCGCCCCCTGCCTGGAGACTCGGATTCCCCGGACGGAGCCCGCCTGCCGCCCTCCCTCCCCCATCGGTCGGGAGTCGCGCCGGCCCAATCCCTCCAGGGGAACCCTCCGGCGTCCCGTGGAACCGGTGGATTTCAGCAGCCTGGGGGTCTACCTGCGCGAGATCCAGACCGTTCCCTTGCTCTCGGCCCGACAGGAGACCGACCTGGCCGAGCGGATCCGCTCGGGAGACCGGAGGGCCCGAGCCGAGATGATCCAGGCCAATCTGCGCCTGGTGATCAGCCTGGCCAAGAAGTTCGTCGGCCTGGGCCTCTCCTTCCAGGACCTGATCCAGGAGGGGAACCTGGGCCTGATGGAGGCGGTGAACAAGTTCGATCCCGGCCGGGGATGCCGCTTTGCCACCTACGCCACCTGGTGGATCCGCCAGGCCATGATGCGGGCCGTCGCCAACCAGGGCCGCACCATCCGCCTGCCCGTCCACATCGGCGAGATCCTGCAGAAGTACCTGCGCTTCAGCGCGCGGCACAGCGCCCGGACGGGGCGCCCCCCCACCCTGGAGGAGGCCGCCCGCCACCTGCTTCCCGTGGATGCCGGGAAGGTGCTCCGCAAGGTCTCGCGGGCAGCCGGCACGTCCCTGCCCCCGGAGGATCCCCGAGTCCTGGCCAGGCTCCGGGAGGAGGAGTGCCAGGCCGTCCTCCGCCTGCGAGGCATCCTGGAGGCCGCCCTGGACCCCCTCTCGCTGGATGCCCCCATGGGCGAGGAGGAGACCCGCCTGGGGGACCTGGTGCCCACCGAGAGCCAGCCGTGCAGCCCGATCCTGGACCACGAGATGGAAAAGCTCCTGGCCCGCCTGCCGGAACGCGAGCGCCGCATCCTGATCCTGAGGTTCGGCCTGGCCGACGGCGTCTCCAGGACCCTCCAGGAAATCTCCGACGAGTTCGGCATCTCCAAGGAGCGCATCCGCCAGAAGGAAGAGGATGCCCTGAGACGGCTTCGACAGGTCCTGAGCCGGGAAGACTGGCTCTAGGAACCCGGCCGGGAACCCCTCCCACCCAGGAGGAACCCCGGCGGAAGGGAATCCTCCTGGGAAGAAGCCTGCCCGGAGGGCTGCGCAAGCCAGGACAGGCGAATCCCTGGGGGTAGGATGGCCTTGAAGACCTCTCAGACCGATCCCGGCATCGAGCGACTTCTGGCAGTCACCCGGGCCATCACCGGCGAGTTGGACCTGGACCGCCTCCTGCGGAAGATCCTGGTCTCGGCCGTCGAGGTGACCGGCGCCGAGCGGGGTTGCCTGATGACCGGCCCCGTGGGTCCCAGGATCTTCGAGAAGACCCTGTACCATCGGATGGATGCGGCGGAGTTGGAGTCCGAAGCCTTCAGGCCGAGCTGGACCCTCATCCAGGAGGTGTGCTCCCGAAGGGAAGGGATCCGGGTCTCCGATGCCCTGGAGTGCCCCCTGACCTCCCAGAGCGTCCAATTGCAGGGCCTGCGCTCGGTCCTGTGCGAGCCCCTGCTCTTCCGGGGCGAGCTGGTCGGCCTTCTGTACCTGGACTGCTCGCGGATCTGCGACCTGTTCTGTCCCGAGCATCACGAACTCCTGAGCGCCCTGGCCGCCCAGGCGGCCATCTGCATGGAGAATGCCCGGTTCTTCGCCCAGGTCCAGGAAGCCACCCGGAGACGTCTGGAAGAAGAGGTCCGCGCCCAGGAGATGGAAGCCCGCCGTGACTTGATGAGCGCCTTCGTCTCGATCGCCGCGCACGACCTGAAGAACTCCCTGGCCACCCTCAAAGGGGGCGTCTACGTCCTGCAGCGCATGGCCCTGGCCGAGCCGGGGCCCGACCTGCTGGCCGCCATGGGGCAGTCGATCCAGCAGGCCATCCGCCTGGTCCGCAACTACCTGGAATTCGCCAGGATGGATCTGGACGAGGACCCCCAACTGGACCTGCACAGGGTCCGGCTGGCGCCGCTGGTCGAAAGAGAGCTGGAGGTCGTCAAGGCGCGTCTTTCCGAGGCGGAGTCGGCCCGCTTCCAGCTTGAGGTGGACGTGCCCGCGGACCTGAACATCGAGGCTGACGAGAGCCGGCTCGAGCAGATCCTCTCCAACCTGATCGACAACGCCGTGAAGTACTCCCCCTCAGGAGGAAGAATCCGCGTCCGGGCCGTGCCTTGGGGTCCGGGCCTGGCCCTGGAGATCCGCGATTCCGGGGTGGGGATCCGCCCCGAGGATCTCGAGCATCTCTTCGAGCGCTTCACGCGCCTGCCGGAGATGTCCCGGAAGATCCGAGGCACCGGGCTGGGCTTGTGGATCACCCGGCGGCTGGTGGAGCTGCACGGCTGGTCGATCCAGGTGGAGTCCGAATTCGGCCGGGGGACCACCTTCCGAATCCTGCTTCCGGAAGGCCCCGCCTCCGATCCGCAAGAGGCCCGGGAACCTGTGTGAAGACCGCGTCGGTCGCCTCGCCGGAGACTCACGCAGGTTCCTAGACCAGCCCGGCCTTCACCGCGAAGAGCACCATCTCGATGCGGTCCCGGAACCCCAGCTTCCCCATGATGTTGGCCACATGGGTCTTGACGGTGGTCTCGCCGATCACCAGACGCTCGGAGAGTTCCTTGTTGTTCAGGCCCCGGCCCACCAGGCCCAGCACCTCCACCTCCCGCTCGGTCAGCGCCTCGAGCCTGGCGCACTCCGGTGGGGGTTGCAGGTTGGGGCCGCGGACCTGCCCCGAGGTGAGTCCGGCCAGCATGCGCAGGATCTTGTGGGCCACCCGGGGGTCGATCAGGGACTCGCCGGACCAGGCAACCCGGATGGCCCGGACCACCTCGGCCAGGGGGGCCTCCTTGAGCAGATAGCCGGTGGCTCCGGCCTGGACCAGCTCGTAGATCCAGCGATCCTCGTCGTAGGCCGTCAGGACCACGATCTTGGTGCCCGGGCAGGAGCGCACCAGGTGCCGGGTCACCTCGACGCCGTTCATCCCGGGCATCTCCAGGTCCAGGAGGCACACGTCGGGCAACAGGCGCAGACAGGCTTCGAGGGCCGAGACCCCATCGGCCGCCTCGCCCACGACCTGCAGATCCTCCTCCTCTTCCAGGGCATGAAGCATCATCTCCCGGAACAGGGCGTGGTCATCGACCACCAACACGCGTATGGGCACTGGACCTCCCAAGGAGACTTCAATCCCGGGCTTTGGCCGAGGGCCCCGGGTCTCCTTCCGGACCAGTCCGACCCGGGAGCGGAAGATCGAAACAAAAGCGGGTGCCCTCGCCCGGCCTGGAGCGCACCGTGATGCTGCGTCCATGGGCCTCCAGGATGCAGCGCACGATGTACAGTCCCAGTCCCAGACCCGGCGAAGGACCCTCCGACGTGGGGAAGTGGCGGAACTTCTCGAAGAGATGCGGCAGGTTCTCTTCAGGGATTCCCGGCCCCCGATCCTCGACCTCGATCTCCACCTGGCCGGTCTTCTCGACGGCCCGCAGGAGCACGGGATGGCCCGGACCGGAATAGCGCAGGGCGTTGCCCAGGAGATTGGTCAGGACCCGCCCGATCCGGGTGCGGTCGGCCACGACGCGTCCGTCCACCAGGTCCAGATCCACTTGAATCCGCGAGGCTGAGGTGGAGGGCCCCAGGTTGGAGACCACCTCGCGGACCAGATCCTCCAGGTCGAAGGCCTCGGTCACCATCTCGACCGGGCCGGCATCGAAGCGGACCGCGTCCAGGAGATTGCGCACCAGCTCCAGCAGGCTGGAGTTGGCGCTCTGGATTCCCCGCAGGCAGCGGGCCTGTCGGTCATTGACCGGCCCCCTGCCCAGAAGGTCCGCGTATCCCTGGATGGCCGCCAGGGGGATCCGCAGGTCGTGGGTCAACATCGAGAAGTACTCCCGCAACTCACGGGTCTTCTCCTCCACCTGCTGCTCCAGGCCCTCGTTGAGCTGACGGTATTGCCGGTTGACCTCTTCCAGGCGCCGGGTCTTCTCTTCGAGCGCCCCCTGGTACTGCTGCAGGTCCCGGGCCATCCGATTGAAGGAGTTGGTCAGGACGACCATCTCGTTGACCGAGGGGATCTCCAGATCGACGTGGGTGGTATAGTCGCCCCGGCCGAGGCGCTCCTGGGCCGCCAGCAGGAGCGTCATGGGGCGGTTGACGGCGTGCTCCCCCCAGAGATTGACGGCAATGAAGCCGGTGATCACGAAGAGCAGGGCGAGCACGGTGTTGAAGACCACGATCAGTTGAAGGCGACGGACCATCGGGGTGGTCTCCAACGAGACGTGGGCCACCATCCGGGTCGGGCCGACCTCGCCTCCGGCCTCATCCCGGGCCGGCAGCGGGGCGAAATACTCCAGGGTGACGATCCCGCGATAGAAGGGTCCCAGTCCCGGAAAGGGGTGGCCGGTCCCCGGACTCTGAGGCTCAAAGCTCCAGAGCCTCCAGACGGGGGTTCCCGTCCCTGCCGCGCGGCGGGACATCTCGCCCAGGATGGGCTCGGCCTGGGTGGTCTGGCTGAACCGGTAGAACGGAACGCCCTCCGGGGTGAGAAGATGGAAGCCGTGAAAGCGGGGGACGCGGGCCAGGTAGCGGTTCAGGCGTCGGGCTCTCTCCGTCGAGGCCAGGGCTTGGGCCGGGTCCCCATGCTCGGGCAGGATCTCCCGCAGGAAGGGGATCACCTGCGCGGCCCCGCCCAGGGCTTCCTGCTCGGCCTGCTTCTCCAGGGTCTGGGCCAGGAGGGCCACGTTGAAGTAGGTGATCAGGAGGATGGTGGAACCGAAGAGGGTGAACAGGAAGAAGGCCATCTGGGAGCGGAGGCGCAGCCCCAACGCCCACCTGCTTCTCAAGGTTCTTGGCCTGGCTCCTGGAAGGTCAGGACCTCGAAGCGCTCCAGTTCAGGCCCCTCTGCCGGGTCGATCCCGGCCTTGCGGCAGGCGATGGCCACCTGGACCTCCGCCGTCTCGATGCCCTCCAGCGCCGGCAGAAGCACCCCCCTGCGGCCGGACTTGTGCACGATGACCCCGTAGCGCTGCGGGTCGAGATCCCCCAGGCCGGCCACCGGCTCGGACGGCTTGAGCAGATAGACCTGGTAGCGCAGATGCGGCAATTCCTGGGGCTCGACCGGGGGGAAGCGCGGATCCCGGGAACAGGCCGAGACGGCGTTCTGGATCACCTCCTGGAACGGATTGGAGCACGTGGGGGACAGGGTCCCGATGCAGCCGCGCAACTGCTCGTGCTTCTTGAGGGTCACGAAGGCTGCCGCGGGAGCCTGGAATTCGGCAGGGATGGACCGGGGGGCCTCAAGGAGGCGGCCATGCCGCACGAACTCCTCCACGGCGCGGCGCGCCAGGTCCACCAGGGGATGAGTGCTTCCGGACAGGGAGGGCTCTTGGGACATGGTTCGGGCTCCTCTAGGAGTCTGTGTGGGTCGAGGTCCCGCCGGACTCTTCGGGAAGGGCGAATTCGACCACGGCATAGCCCACTCCGAAGGGGCCCTCGTAGGAATGGACCCGCCCCCGGACCCCGGGCTCGATCGAACCCAGCAGGGTCAGGATGGGACGGACCCCGCACTGGCCGGCCCTCTCCACCAGTTCCTCCGGCAGCCCCAGGATTCCCGGAGCATCGGCCTTCTCAAGCAGTTCCAGGACCCGGCGATCGAAGACGGGGCCCATCTCGTCGAAGCCGTAGGGGCCGCTTTCCAGGAGACGGTGGGAGAGGTCTCCCGAGGCCATCACGGCCACCCGGTGGGGAGACTCCCGCAGGACCTCGCGCAGGGCCTCGCCCAGGCGGACATGATCCTCCTCGGGCAACCAGGAGATGCTCAGGACCACCGCCGGAACGCGGACCCCGGCCCGCCTCAGGTAGTACAGGGGCACCATCAGGGCGTGGTCGAGTTCCAGCACGAGTCGCCGGCTCGTGGCCAGGGACTCGTCCAGCGGCAAGATTCGGACCCCGCGAGCCTCGGCCGCCTGGAGCAGGGCCGCAGACAGTTCGCGATCCACCTCCAGCTCCAGGGTCACCTCGGGGTGTCCGAAGCGGCCGAGGTTTCCCGAAAGGCGATCCACCATGAAGAGGGGGATGGCCTGGGGATGGACCGGGCCGTGGGGGGTGATCAGGACCAGCCGATCGGGGCGGCTCCGGGCCACGGCCCGGCAGACCTCTTCCAGGCTCTGGCGGGTCTGGCGGACCTGCTCGAGGGCCTCTCCGCCGACCTCGGGGATCAGCAGCGGCGGGTGCGGGCTCAAAGCCCAGATCACGGTGCTCATGGGGCGCCTCCTTCCGAGACGGGCCTCAGGACCCGGACGCGCAAGGGGGCCGGCTCCTCCAGAACCCGGCCCAGCCCCAGGGTCCTTCCCTCCCCTTCGACGAGGCGGACCACGGTTCCCGGCTCCGGGGGGTGGGTTTCCTCATCCCGCCAGGCCAGGAGTTCCATCCCCCGTCCCAATTCCACGCCCTCCACCCTCAGGGCAGGCATCCCGCAGGCCTCCAGCACCTGTCCGACCGGGATCAGGTGCGCCGGGACCCCGTCGGCGCGGAGTTCCTCGAGGGTCCGGGCGTGCTCGAGCAGGAAGGGGCCGCTCCGGGTGCGCAACAAGAAGGAGAGCATCGCCCCGCACCCCAGTTCCTGCCCCAGGTCTCGAGCCAGGGCCCGGATATAGGTCCCCGGCCCGCACTCCACGTCCAGCAGGGCCACCGCTCCCTCCAGGTGGACCAGGCGCACGGAATGATACTCCGCCGGGCGGGGCGGCAACTCGAAGTCCTCACCCTGACGGACGCGGTCGTAACCGCGCCGGCCTGCCTGACGGATGGCCGAGACCCGCGGAGGCACCTGCATCACCACGCCCCGCCAGGCAGCGCAGGCCGCCTCGAGGTCGGCCACCTCGAGGTTCCCCGGATCGCGGCGGGCCAGGACCCTGCCGGCGGCGTCCAGGGTTTCGGTCTCGACCCCGAAGGTCAGCTCGGCCCGGTAGGCCTTCCGAGCCGCGGGCAGGAACTCCAGGGTGCGCGTGGCGGCTCCCAGGGCCAGGGGCAGGACCCCGGCGGCCCCAGGATCCAGGGTCCCCAGGTGTCCGACCTTGGCTCCTGCGACCTGACGGCGCACGAAGGCCACCACGTCGTGGGAGGTCATTCCGGGAGGCTTGAGGAGGTTCAGGAACCCCGCAGGAGCTCTACCCGCCGACAGGAGCGCGCCCCTCATCCGGCTTCTCGACGCGGCCGGGGGCCGTCAGGAAGAGGTTGATCACCCTGCCGGACTCGTCGCAACTGACGTAGACCCCCCGATGCCAATAGGCCATCACCTTGCTCTGGGTGCGGTCGGGCTCGCCCCAGGCCTTGAGGACGGCCTCCTTGGAGTCGCCCACGTGGAAGGGGACGCCCGAGACGTCGACCTCGCGGTTCTCGACCAGGATCCCCTGCACCACGTTCTTCTGGTTGATGTCCAGCGAGAACCCCTGCGTGAAGTAGGAGAACATGACGTAGTCATCGGCCTCCTTCTTGGAGCGCATGGCGCGGACCTGATCCGGAGGGCCGACAATCCCGAAGACCATGGGCAGGACCTCGCCCGGGCGGATCACGTCCTGGCCGATCTTCAAGCCGGAGGCAGGGTGGTCCGCGGCTGGAGCGGGAGACGGCCTGGCGCCGGGCTGTCCGGGTGCCGCCAGGGCGGGCAGGGCCATCAGCCAGGCCAGGGCGAAAACCAGCAGAAGACGACAGGGACGGGGAAGATGAGTCAAGACGGGACCTCCAGGAAGACTTGGCCGGATTCGACCCATCATCCCACTTCTCCAGGCTGCCTGTCGAGGGTCTGTCGGACTAGTCCCCGAGCACCAGGACAAGGGATCGACTCCGGTGAGGGGTTGGACCCGGATGGAAGGGCCGGGTTTCGCCCCCCTGCCATGACCAGGCCGGCCTCCATGGCCAGGCGGTACCCCAGCGGCCCCAAACCGACCAGGATCCCGCGGCAGACGGGACTGATCCAGGAGTGGCGCCTCCACTCCTCCCGGGCGTGGATGTTCGAGAGATGGACCTCCAGGGCGGGCACCGGGATTCCGGCCAGGGCATCCCGGAGCGCAAGCGATGTGTGGGTCAGCGCGCCGGGGTTGAGCACGAGAAACTCGTAGCGACCCGGAGCCGAGTGCACCAGGTCCAGGAGTTCCCCTTCCGAATTGGTCTGAACCAGCGTCGCTTCCAGGTTCAGCTCCTCGGCCCAGGCCCGGATCTGCCCATCCAGTTCGCCGCTGGAGAAAGCACCGTAGACCTGGGGTTCGCGTTGCCCCAGAAGGTTCATGTTGGGCCCCTGCAGGACCAGGACCCGCAAGCGTTCAGCCAAGTTCGAGACTCCCTTCGGATGCCCTGAGTTCTTCGAAGACCTGGCGGACTTCGGCCTCCTCCACCTCGAGGATCTCCGCGCGGCCCAACCCGACAGGCAACACGAAGACCAGCCGTCCCGCCCGTCTCTTCTTGTCCCGGCGCAGCCCCGCAGCCACGACCTCCCATCGCAAGGACCCGGGGAGGACCCGGGGCAGATCCCATGCCGCCAGCAGCGCTTCGACCCGACCCGGCAGGTCCGAGGCCTCGGCGAGGAGGCCCCGGTTCCCGGACAGGCGAAGGGCGGCCAGCAGACCCAGGCCGACGGCCTCGCCGTGGGTGAATCCCCGGTAGCCTCCGGCGCTCTCCAGGGCGTGCCCCAGGGTGTGCCCCAGGTTCAGCAGGGCCCGCTCGCCGGATTCCCGGGGATCGCGTCCGACGATCGCGCGCTTGATCCCGGCGGCCCGCAGGACCAGCTCCCGGATCGCCGGTTCCGGGAAGAGCCCCGGATCGGGAGCCTGCCCGAGAATCTCGAGGTGAGCCAGGAGATCCCCCGACGCCAGGAGGGCCACCTTGAGGGCCTCCACCATCCCGCCAGCCCACTCGCGCCGAGGCAGGGTTCGCAGCGTCCGCAGATCAGCCCAGATGGCTCGGGCCGGATGCCAGGCGCCGACCAGGTTCTTGCCCTCGGGAAGGTCGACTCCGGTCTTGCCCCCATGCGCCGAGTCGATCATCGCCACCAGGGTGGTGGGCAACTGGAAGAAGGGAACCCCCCGAAGCCAGGTTGCCGCCACGAAACCCGCCAGGTCCCCCACCACCCCGCCGCCAAGGGCCAGGATCGGAGTCTGACGATCCACCTCGAGCCCGAGCAACCGACCGTAGACTTCGCGCACGCGGTCCAGGGTCTTGGATTCCTCGCCTGCCGGCAACACGATCCAGTCCTGGCGCAGGGGCGAGAGCCCGGCCTGAAGGGTGGGCCTCCAGGCCTGGGCCACGTTCTGATCGGTCAGCAGCACGCAGCGCCCGAACCCCTCGCGGCTCAGCAAGGCACCGGCCCGGTCCAGAAGGCCGGCCTCCAGGAGGAAGGGGGAAAGCTCAGGGCAGGCCGGGTTCACAGGCGCGCCAGGACGTCCTCCATGTCGGCGTCGGCATCGACGAGGCTCTTCTCCAGCAGCAGACGGGTCCCCTCGGGACAGGTCTGCAGGGTGACCCGGTCGAGAAGCTCCATCAGGATGGTGAAACCGAAGCCCAGCGAGACCTTGGTGGAGTAACCCTTCATCAAGGTGGCCCGAGGAAGGGTGGAGGCATCGATTCCCGGCCCGTTGTCCTGGAAGAGGATCAGCAGGCGATCCTTCTCGGTGCCCACCTGCATGGTGCCATAGGAAGCGTGCTTGATCGCATTGGTGGCCGCCTCGGAGACGCACAGGACGACATCGTGGAGGTTGTCTTCAGACAGGCCGAAGGCCGCGCCCGCATGCTCGGCGACCTTGCGCGCGGCGCTGACCGAGCGGGCGTTGAGCAGCTCGACGGTCTGGGAAGGCTTGAAGCGCTGCTCGAGAATCTGGTCCATCTCGTCCTTCTCGGTCAGAAGCAGGCGCCCGCTGGTGACCGCGAAGATGACCTCCTTGTAGAAGGCCCGCCGGCGAACCTCCTCCTCGCGACGGAAACGTTCCATCTCGAGCTCGTTCTCCAGGCGGGCCCTCTCGAGGTCTTCGCGACGCTTCTCCTCGATCAGGTCCTTCATGCGCAGCAGCGAGCGCACCCGCGCCAGGAGCTCGACCCGGCTGATCGGCTTGGAAAGGAGATCGTCCGCCCCGACGTCCAGACTCTTGATCTTGTCCTCGGTGTCGGCCACGGCCGTCAAGAGGACGACCGGCGTGAAGATCGTGGCCGGATCGGCCTTGATCTCCTTGCAGACGTCATAGCCCGTCATCCGGGGCATCATGATGTCCAGGAGCACGATGTCGGGATGGGTCTGATGGGCCTTCTCGAGGGCCTCGGCCCCGGTCGCGGCGGTGACCACGCGATAGCCGGCCCGCTTGAGGATCCGATCCAGGAGGTCGAGATTGTAGGGCTCGTCGTCGGCGACCAGGACCAGGGCCGCGCCCCCGTCCCGATTCTCGAACATCAGATCATCGGCTCGCAACATGGACATAAACAAAGAAAGACTCGGCCTGATTCTAGCACGAAACCGAGGAACCATCCTTTAAATGCATGTAACAGGCGGGATGCATCCTCGGACTGAAGGAGGCTTCGGGGAGAATTCCAGGCGCGAGGCCGGGAGGAGTGGGCCTTTGGACCCCAAACCTCAAGGCCCATGGGGCAACGCAACATCTACCTGGCGGGGTTCATGGGGACCGGCAAGAGCACCGTGGGTCGGGAACTGGCCCGGGTCATGGGGCGCAAGTTCGTCGACCTGGACCTGGAGCTGGAGTTCCGCCTGGGCATGCCCATCCCGCGGATCTTCGAAGAGCATGGCGAGGCCTGGTTTCGCGAGCAGGAGAGGGAGCTGGCCCTGGAGATGGCCCAGACGGCCAATCGGGTGGTGGCCACGGGCGGCGGAACCCTGATGGACCCCGAGGTCTTTGCGGCCTTCCAGTCCACCGGACTGCTGGTCTGCCTGTACACCCGCCGGGAAGACCTGATCCAGCGCCTGGAGCGCAGCGACCGGCGTCCCCTGCTGCAAGGCGGCGACGTGCCCGCCAAGGTGGACCGCATCCTGGCCGAGCGCACGGCCGTCTTCGACCGCATCAAGATCCGCATCGACACCACCGAACTGACCCCCATGGAGACGGCCCGCAAGATCGGCGATCTGCTCAAGACCCGTCAACGCATCCTGGATCGACTCCAGGAGCAGTACATCGATCTGAGCTGAGCGTGTCCGGAAAGGAACCGGACGGCTCAATCCCGGTCCAGTTCCTCCTCGGCGACCCGGCGCAGCAGATCCGGGCACGGGCTTTTCCCCGTGAAGATCTCGATGGCCGCGACGGCCTGATGGACCAGCATGCCCAGGCCTCCCAGGGTGCGGATCCCCCTCTCGCTGGCCTCCCGCAGGAATCGGGTCTGCCGGGGTCGGTAGACCAGGTCGCAGGCGACCACTCCGGGGGGAATCCGTTCGGGCCAGTCCAGGCGGGTCTCTCCGATCCCCGGAACCATGCCCAGTGGAGTGGCCTGGACGACCACCATCCCCGGCTCGAGCTCGGCCGGGCCGATCGAGGCGGGCACCTCGGACGTGCCCAGGCTCTCCACCAGACGACGCGCCCTCTCCGGGTCGCGATTCAAGACCCGGATCCGGGAAACCCGACGCGAGCACAGGGCCCGGAAGACGGCCCGGGCCGCCCCGCCCGCCCCCAGGAGCAGGACGCTGCGCCCCTCCAGGGGTTCGCCCACCTCCTCGTCCCAGGAACGGAGCCAGCCCAGGACGTCGGTGTTGTAGCCCACCCGCTCCCGCCCCTCGAAGCGGACGGTGTTGATCGCCCCCACCTCGGCGGCCGAAGGGTCCAGGCGGGTCATCAGGCCCATGGCCTCCTGCTTGAAGGGCAAGGTCAGGTTGCAACCCACCGCGCCCAGCAGAGGGAGGGCTTCCAGGGCGGGCCGCAGGGCCCCGGGGTCCAGCGGGGCGGGGAGATAGACCAGATCCAGCCCCAGCGCGCGATAGGCCGCGTTGTGCATCGCCGGGGAGAGGGTCTGCCCCAGCGGCGACCCCAGGATCCATGCGCTGCGGGTTCCCGGGCCGATCAACGGTGCCCCGGAAGCAGGTCCCAGAACCCCGGGAAGGAGACCTCGCTGAAACCGGCCCCCAGAAGCCGGGTGGGGCCGGAGGCGCTCAGCGCGGCCACGGCCAGGCTCATCTCCAGGCGATGGTCCCGGTGGCAGCGCACCGTCCCCCCGGCCAGCCGGACGGGCCCTTCCACCTCGAAACCCTCTTCCTGCTCGCGGATTCGAGCCCCCATCCGCTGCAGCTCGCCCACCAGGCAGCCAATCCGATCGCTCTCCTTGCGGCGCAGCTCACCAGCACCCGAGACCCGGGTCCGGCCGGCGCCCCGGGTGGCCACCACGGCCAGCAGGGGAAGCTCGTCCAGGGCGGCGGGCACCTCGCCGGCGCCGACCTCCAGGCCCCGCAACTCGGATCCCGCGGCCTCGATCCATCCCACCGGCTCGCCGAGTTCCGAACCGGTCACCTCCCAGCGCACCCGCCCCCCCATCCGCCGCAGGATCTCAAAGAAGCCCAGGCGGCCGGGATTCAGGCAGACCCCTTCGATCCGGACCCTGGCACCGGGGTTCATCACCGCCGCCGCAACCAGGAAGGCGGCCGAGGAAGGGTCGCCGGGAACGGAAAGGCGAAAGCCCGGCAACTCGGCCACCCCGACCAGGCGGAGGGTCCCGCCGGAACACTCCAGGGGCACCCCCAGGGCCTTCAGCATCCTCTCGGTGTGGTCCCGGCTGGGCAGCGGCTCGCGCAATTCAACCCGGACCCCGGCCTGGAGGCCCGCCAGCAGGAGGCAGGACTTCACCTGTGCACTGGCCACCGGGAGCTGCCAGGACAAGTCGCCCAGCGGACCTCCCTGCAGCGCCAGCGGAGCCAGCCGTCCACCGGCCCTCCCCCAGATCCTGGCTCCCATGCGGACCAGGGGATCCACGATGCGGGCCATGGGCCGCCGGCGCAAGGAGGAATCCCCGCTCAGGACGGCCAGGCCCCGTCCGGCCGCGAGAACCCCGGCCAGCAGCCGAAGGGTGGTTCCCGAGCCTCCGCAGTCCAGCACCTTCCCCGGCTCGAGCGGACCGGCCGGCCCCCAACCCGAGACGACCCGGCCGTCGGCCTGAGGGCGGATCCGCGCCCCCAGGGCCTGGAGGCACCGAAGGGTGGTGCGGACGTCCCGGGATTCGGAGAGGCCTCCAAGAAAGCTCTCCCCTCGGGCCATGGCCGCCAGGATCAGGGCCCGGTGGCTCAGGGACTTGTCGCCGGGGACCGAGAGCCGGAGCTGCCAGGGCGAGGCTTCGGGGTGGACCAGGACCTGCAAGTTTTTAAAGGACCCCCACCTGCTCCATGACCCGGCTCAGGGTTTCCCGCTGCTCGGGGGTGGCCTCCAGGAGGGGGAGGCGGACTCCTCCGACCGGGAAACCCTGCAGGCCCAGGGCCGCCTTGACCAGGATGGGGTTGGTGGTGGCAAAGAGGGCGGTGAAGAGCGGAAGCAGGCGGAGGTGCAGGCCCGTGGCCTCCTCCACGCGTCCCGCGACGAAGGCCTGCATCATCTGCTGGATGGCCGGACCGGCCACGTGGGAGGCGACGCTGACCACGCCGACCCCGCCGACGGCCATCATCGGCAAGGTGGCCGAATCATCCCCGCTGAAGATCTCCATGGCCCGACCGGAACGAGTCCAGGGCCCGCTGACCTGGGCCGGGACCTCCTTCAACCGGGCCGAGAGCACGCTGACGGGGTCGAGTCCGGGCAGGGATTGCTTGACCGCCACCACGTTCGGGATCTCCGCCAGCCGGGCCAGGACCCCCGGAGAGATCTCGACCCCGGTCCGACCGGGGATGTTGTAGACGACGATCGGCAGGTCCACCGCCTCGGCCACGGCCTTGAAGTGGGCATACAGCCCTTCCTGGGGAGGCTTGTTGTAGTAGGGAGCCACCACCAGCAGGGCGTCCACGCCGCAATCCTGAGCCTTCTTCGAGAACTCCACCGTCGAGCGGGTGCAGTTCGAACCGGTTCCGGCCACCAGGGGGGTTCCCGGGATGGCCTGGCGGACCACCTGGAAAAGGCGGAGTTTCTCGTCGTGCGACAGGGTCGGAGACTCTCCGGTGGTCCCGCACACCACGACGCTGTCGGTCCCCTGAGCGACCAGTCGACAGGCCAGCTCGCCGGCCCGTTCGAAATCGACCTCCCCCTCCGGGCCCATGGGAGTCACCATGGCGGTCATCAAGCGGCCGAAACCAGAACTCTTCATAGAAACCTCCTGTGATCCCCCGGGGGTCTTCGCCGAGCGACCCGATTCAGTCCTCGGAGCGCCTTCCCCTGGCCATGGCGCCCAGAAAGCCGATCGGGAAGCCGATCATGCCCAGCGCCAGGAGCAAGGCGATGAAGACGAAGGTTCGTGATTCGGCGGGGATGGCCGTCTGGACATGGGCCAGACCCACCGCCCCCAAGGCACAGAAGACCAGGCCCAGGGTCCCTCCCCGCAGCCCCCGAATCCAGAAGCCGAGATGGGTCGAATGGACCCGTTCCTCGGCCATGCCCAACAGCATCCACAAGGCGAGCATGACCACCGGAACCAGGAAATGAACCGCAACCATGCCTTCGACCGCCTCTCCGCTGCCGGGATGCGAACCCGTCCGACTCGCACTCCCCCCCCAGATTCGCGCTCCGTCCGCCGAGTCCTCGGTTCAGGCCAGGAGGGAATCCCGTCGGAATGAGGGAATGGGCATGGCGCCGTGCTCGAAATCGCTTGCCCCTCATGCGGCGACGCCGTCCGCTTCCGCTCCGAGAGCTCGGTCTACTCCACGTGTTCCTCGTGTCTTTCCCTGCTGGTCCGCCACGACGTGGACATCGAGCTTCTGGGCAAGGTGGCCGATGTCCAACCCGATGGAACCCCCATCCGGGTCGGCACCACCGGGGTCTTTGACGGGGCGGCCTTCGAGGTCCTGGGCCGGATCCAGATCCACCACCCGGAAGGCTACTGGAACGAATGGTTCCTGGAATTCCAGGACGGCCGACAGGGCTGGCTGGGCGAAGCGATGGGCGAGTACTTCGTCTCCTCCCTGGCCCAGACCGATCCCCAATCCCTGCCGGGCTTCGCCGACCTGCACGTGGGCAAGGCGCTGCGCGTCGGCTCCCGCGAACTGGTGGTCACCAACCTGGCCCAGGCCCGGGTCGTCTCCTTCCAGGGAGAGCTCCCCTTCGTGATGAGCACGGAGTACGATCTGCCCTACGCGGATCTGCGCTCGTCGGGGAGGACCGCGGCCACCCTGGACTACTCCGAGGACCAGCCCCTGCTCTTCGTGGGCGCCTTCCGCGACTTCGAAGAGTTGCAGCTCAAGGGACTGCGCGATCCTGAGGAGGCGATCGAGAGCCGCTCGGCCGCCGCGACCCGGGTCCTGCGCTGCCCCAGTTGCGGAGCCCCCCACGAACTAGCCGGAGGCCCGCGCAGCCAGACCCTGGTCTGCTCCTTCTGCGACGCCGGCATCGACCTGACCGACCCCACCTATGGCCTGCTGTGGAAGTCCCAGAAGGCCCGCAAGGAGGAACCCGGAATCCCCCTGGGCACCAAGGGGAAGCTGGACGGGGCAACCTGGGAATGCCTGGGCTTCCAGCGCCGCTTCGTCCGGATCGAAGGTGTCGACTACTACTGGAGCGAGTACGTCTGCCACAACCGGGAACGGGGCTATCGCTACCTGGTGGAGTCCTCCGGCCACTGGACCTGGGTGGCCCCCCTGCACGAATTGCCCACGGCCTCGGACGGGCGACCCGTCCACGGCTGGCCTCCCCAGGACTTCCTGATGCTGGGCGGTCGCAAGTTCAAGCACTTCCAGTCCGCCACCGGAAAGGTCGCCTACGTCGTGGGCGAGTTCCCCTGGAAGGTCCAGGTCGAGGACTCGGCGGGCCTGCACGACTACGTCTGTCCGCCCGGGATCCTCTCGGCCGAGGTCACCTCCGACGGGATGACCTGGTCCCTGGGCCGCTACCTGGAACCCGAAGAGGTCTGGAGCGCCTTCGGCCTGCCCGGAAGGCCGCCCGAGCGCACCGGGGTGGGAGCCAATCAGCCCTCGCCCCTGGCCGGCATGCTGAAGAATGCCTGGATGCAGTATGCGGTCTTCTTCCTGGTCGGCTTCCTGATGATGATCGGCTTCTCGCTCTTCTCGGCCCAGGCCCCGGTCTACACCCAGGACTTCGTGGCCGTGCAGGGAGAGGAACCCAGCGTGGTGACCCGGCCCTTCAAGCTGGAAGGGCGGACCGCGAACCTGGTGGTCCGCCTCCAGACCGACGTGGACAACCGTTGGGCCTTCTTCGACATGGCCCTGATCCACGAGGAGACCCGGGAGGCCCGGGTCTTCTCGAAGGCCGTCAGCTTCTACCACGGAACCTCGGGAGGCGAGAGCTGGAGGGAAGGCAGCAGGAGCGAAGAGATCACAATCCCCTCGGTGCCCTCAGGCACCTATGTCCTGAGGCTCGAACCCCAGACCGGCACGGGGAACAACCCCGAGAACCTCTCGGCCAAGGGCCCCACGGCGGGCAGGCCGGTCCTGAAGTACGGTGTCCGCCTGACCCGGGACGTCCCCTCCTGGAGCTACTTCTGGTTCTTGATGGCCATCCTGGTGCTCCATCCGATCCTGGTGTGGATCCGCTCCGCTTCTTTCGAACAGAAGCGCTGGTTGGAAAGCGATCACGCCCCTGAGGACTCCTGATCAGTCTGGCACGGAGACGAAGATGAACCTCCTCTACGGAATCCTGGGAACCGGCGCCCTGGCAGGGCTCTTCTGGATCCAGTTCGTCGGCTGGTCGCCCACCCCGGTCGACCAGTTGCCCAACGCCCCCGCGAACATCCGCAACAACCCGGCTGCCTACCGGAGCTTCTACGCCGTCGGCTTCCGCGGCAAATAGGCCCGAACGCCCATGCCGCAGTTGATCCTGCTGTCGGTCTTCGTCATCGCGACATGCGGGCTGGTCTACGAATTGCTGGCCGGAACCCTGGCCAGCTATCTGCTGGGAGACTCGGTCCTGCAGTTCTCGACGATCATCGGGACCTACCTCTTCGCCATGGGGGTGGGTTCGTGGCTCTCAAAGTTCGTGGTCCGGGGTCTGGTGGCCCGATTCATCCAACTCCAGATCCTGGTCGGCCTGCTGGGCGGGTTCTCGGCCCCCCTGCTCTTCCTGACCTTCAGCTACGCCTCGGCGGGAGCCTTCCGGGTGCTCCTGTATCTCATGGTCTTCCTGATCGGGATGCTGGTAGGGCTGGAGATCCCCCTGATCCTGAGGATCCTCAAGGATCGGCTGGAGTTCCGCGACCTGGTCTCGCAGGTGCTGGCCCTGGACTATATCGGCGCGCTGCTGGCCTCGGTCCTCTTCCCGCTGATCCTGGTCCCCTATCTGGGCCTGATCCGGACCGCCTGCTTCTTCGGCCTGATCAACGTGGGCGTGGCCCTGGTCTTCCTGCATGTCATGAGGACCGGTCTGCCCTCCCGGGGGTCCTTGCGGGTCCAGGCCGTCCTGGCGGCGCTGGCCCTGACCGGGTGCTTCGCCGCCTCCGAGCACATCACCCGACTCTCGGAAGAGGCGCTGTATTCCGACGAGATCATCCTGACCCGAGACAGCCCCTACCAGAGGATGGTCCTGACGCGCCATCGGGACGATTTCCGCCTGTATCTGAACAACAACCTGCAGTTCTCCTCCGAGGACGAGTACCGCTACCACGAGGCCCTGGTCCAGCCCGCCCTGGCCAGCGCGGCGAATCCCCGTCGGGTCCTGATCCTGGGCGGAGGCGACGGCCTGGCCGCCCGCGAAGTCCTGCGCGACGCCCGGGTGGAGTCGATCACCCTGGTCGATCTGGACCCCGAGATGACCCGGGCCTTCGCCACCCACCCGCTCCTGACGCGTCTCAACGAGGGCTCCCTGAATTCCCCCCGCGTGAAGGTGGTCAACCAGGATGCCTTCATCTGGCTGGAGGAGAACCCGGGCCTGTACGACCTGATCCTGGTGGACTTCCCCGACCCCAGCAACTTCTCGGTCGGAAAGCTCTACACCACGACCTTCTTTCGCAGGCTGCGAGCCCACCTGACCCCCGACGGGGCCTGCGCGATCCAGTGCACCTCCCCGATGTTTGCCCGGCGTTCCTTCTGGTGCATCATCGAAACCCTGGCCGACGTGGGTTTCCAGGTCCGCCCCTACCACGCCTACGTGCCATCCTTCGGAGAGTGGGGCTTCTGCCTGGTGACCTTGAGCGAGGTCCCCATCCCCCAGGCCCGAGGGGAACGCTTCCTGACGCCTTCGACCTGCGCGGCGATGTTCGAGTTTCCGGCGGATCTCCAACCCCTGCCCGTCGAGGTCAACCACCTTTTCAACCAGGTCCTGGTCCGCTACTACGACTCCGAATGGCGGGCTGTGATCGAGTGATCGGCCGACGCGGCTTCCTGGCCGGACTGGGGGTTGGAGGCGCCCTGCTGGCTGCCTCGGGATGCAGCCGGCGCCGCGATCTGCCCGGCCGGCTGATCGGCAGCGCCGAGCGCCGGGGGCACGGAGTCTTCGCCCCGCCTCGAACCTCCCCCACCCGCCGGGAACGCGTCGACGTGGCGATCCTGGGGAGCGGGGTGGCCGGTCTCGGCGCGGCCTGGAAGCTGGCTCGGGAAGGCCTGGAGGATTTCCGAATCCTGGAGATGGAGGACCAGGCCGGCGGCAACTGCCGATTCGCCGAGTATCCGGAATCCAGGGCCCCCTGGGCCGCCCACTACCTGCCCGTGCCCACCCGCGAGGCCCGAGCCACCCTGGAACTGCTCGAGGACCTGGGCCTGGTGCGAGGCTGGAACCCCTCCGGCGAGCCGATCTACGACGAGCGCCACCTGTGCCACGCCCCCGAAGAGCGGCTCTACCAGCTCGGACGCTGGGAGGAGGGGCTCTATCCCCACCTGGGCGCGAGCCCCGACGACCTGCGCCAGACCCGGGCCTTCTACGCCGAGATCGAGCGCTGGCAGTCCCGCCGGGATCGTCAGGGCCGCCGGGCCTTTGCCATCCCGGTGGATCGCTCCTCGACCGAGGCCCGGGAGTTGGATCGGATCTCCATGTCCCGGTACCTGGCGATGCAGGGTTGGACCTCCGAACGGCTTCGCTGGCACGTGGAATACGGTTGCCGCGACGACTACGGCACCTGCCTGGAGACCACCTCGGCCTGGGCCGGGCTGCACTACTTCGCCAGCCGCTCGCCGGACCGGGCCGGACCAGCCGGGGCCCTCTTCACCTGGCCCGAGGGGAACGGCTGGCTGGCCCGCGCCCTTCTGGATCGCGTGGGGCCGAGGTTGACCACCGGAGCGCTGGTCTACCGGATCGCCGAAGCGAGCGACGGGGTCGAGGTGGACTACCTGGATCTGGCCCGGGAAGAGCCGGTCCGCCTGAAGGCCGATCGGGTGATCTGCGCGCTGCCCGCCTTCCTGCGCCCCCGGGTCCTGCCGGGGAGTCCGGCCTTCCGCTCGTTCACCGCCTGTCCCTGGGTGGTGGCCAACCTGGTCATGGACCGGGCTCCAGACCCGGGGCATGGCTTCCCCCTGAGCTGGGACAACGTGATCCACGACTCGAAGTCGCTGGGTTACGTGGTGGCCACGCACCAGGGTCTGGCCGCCCGGCCCGGGGGGCCGACGGTCTTGACCTGGTATCGCTCCTTCACCGAGGAACCCTCACAGGTCCGCTGGGGACTGCTGGGGAGGAGTTGGGAGAGCTTCCGGGACGAGGTTCTAGCGGACCTGGCCCCGGTCCACCCGGATCTGCCCGAACGGCTCCGACGCCTGGACATGATGGTCCTGGGACACGCGATGGTCCGTCCGGTTCCCGGACTGATCTGGGGATCCGAGCGCCCTCTGGCGGCCCTCCCCCAAGGCCGGATCCACTTCGCCCACTCCGACCTCTCGGGCCTGTCGATCTTCGAGGAGGCCCAATACCAGGGAGTCCGAGCCGCACAGGAGGTGCTCGCGGCCCGGAATCTGCCCTTCGATTCCTCCCTGTAGCGCGGGAGTCGCCCGATTTCGACCCGACTGCCAGGGACCAGGGGGGCGGGCACGAAAATGGCGCCAGGAGCGCGGGTCCGGCCTGCCTGAGGCCGAGGACTCCAGAACGCCCGGAATACGGGCCTGCGAGGAAGGTGAAGACGCTGATGACTGGTGAGTGGGTCGACATCCTCAAAACCCTGGTCTGGGCCCTGGTGGCCTCCGTGGCCATGAGCCTGTCCATGGGCATCCTGATGTTCGTCTGGGACAAGATGACCCCCCGCGTGGACGAATGGGAGGAACTCAAGAAGGGGAACGTGGCCGTGGCCATCGTGATGGCTGCGGTGATCCTGGCCTTCGGAATCGTGGTCGCCTCCGTCCTGCACCAGGGGACCTCGATCGTGCCCGTGCCCCCCGGGACACCCTGATATCCCGATGAATCCGTCCCGGGCAGCCCGGGACCCGCCTGCCGGACCGGCCCGCCGACGCGCGGGCCTTTTCGTGGAATCCAGCGGAGGAGATGAGGGCCGTCCACAGAATGCCCCGCCCCATCTCGGGGGAGGGTCAGGGAGGCAGACCTTTGGACAGCCGCAAACTGGATCGCAACGACGTCGTCAAACTGGTCAAGGAGCTGGACATCAAGATCCTCCGGCTCCAGTTCACGGATATCCTGGGGGGCCTGAAGAACATCGGGATCCCGGGCCGCTATATCGAGACGGCCCTGGACGAAGGGATCATGTTCGACGGCTCCTCGATCGAGGGCTTCGTCCGGATCGAGGAATCCGACATGCTCTTGATGCCAGACCCGGCCACCTTCGCGGTTCTACCGTGGAAGCCAGCCGACCACAAGGAAGCCCGGCTGCTCTGCGACATCCTGCAGCCCGATCGGACTCCCTTCGAAGGCGACCCTCGCGGCTTCCTCCGTCAGATGATCGCGCGCGCCGAGAAGATGGGGGTTCGCTTGGCCGCCGGACCCGAAGCGGAATTCTTCCTCTTCGAGCGGGAGGCCAACGGGGAACTGACCACCCGCACTCACGACCAGGCGGGCTACTTCGACCTGACCCCTGTGGACCGCGGGGAAGAAGCCCGACGCGACATGGTCATGACCCTGGAGGCCATGGGCTTCGAGGTCGAGGCTTCCCACCACGAGGTGGCCTACGGCCAGCATGAGATCGACTTCCGCTATGCCGATGCGCTCAAGACGGCTGACCAGGTGGTCACCTTCCGGATGGTGGTCAAGACCATCGCCCTGAAGCACGGCCTGCACGCCACCTTCATGCCCAAGCCGGTCTTCGGCATCAACGGCTCCGGCATGCACGTGAACCAGTCTCTTTTCCGCAACGGGACGAACCTCTTCTTCGATCCGCAGGCCCCCTACCAGCTTTCGCAGGACTGCCTGCACTATATCGGGGGCCTGATGCGGCACGCCAAGGCCTTCACGGCCTTCACGAATCCGCTGGTCAACTCCTACAAAAGACTGGTTCCAGGGTATGAGGCCCCCGTGTATGTGTCATGGGCCGAGAAGAACCGCAGTCCGATGATCCGGATCCCGGCCTCCAGGGGAAAGGGCACCCGGGTCGAGGTTCGCTCGCCGGATCCTTCCTGCAACCCCTATCTGGCCATCGGCCTGATGCTCTGCGCCGGACTCGACGGGATGGAGAAGCGCATGGACCCGGGTCCTCCGATGAGCTGCAACCTCTACGATCTGAGCGAAGAGGAACGCAACCAGATGGGGATCCCCACCCTGCCGGGGAACCTGATCGACGCACTGGAGGAGTTCGAACGCGACGAGGTGCTCAAGGAAGCGGTCGGCCCCCATATCTGGAAGCACTTCCACACCGCCAAGAAGCTGGAGTGGGACACCTACCGCTGCCAGGTCCATCCCTGGGAGCTGGAGCGCTACCTTTCGACCTACTGAGCCCGCCTGCCCGCCCCCCGGAGCCCCGGGGGGCGGGCAGAGAACCTGTCCATCCGGCGAGGCGGGACGGCGAGGAGGTGGAGTGGGAGTGAACGAAGACTTCTCCGTGGATCAGCGAGAATTCGTCATCATCACCGGGATGTCCGGCGCCGGCAAGAGCCTCGCCATGAAGTGCTTCGAGGACCTCGGCTACTTCTGCGTGGACAACCTGCCTCCGGCCCTGATCCCGAAGTTCGCCCAACTCTGCGGGTCTTCCAGCGTGGCCCGGCTGGCCATGGTGATCGACATCCGGGGTCGTGAGTTCTTTCCCGAGCTCCAGGGCGCCATCGCCGAGTTGCCGCGCCTGGGCTTCGAGCCCTTCATCCTGTACCTGGAGGCAGCCGACGAGGTCCTGGTCCGGCGCTACTCCGAGACCCGCCGCCAACATCCCCTGGCCTCGAACGGCCGGGTCCTGCAAGGCATCCAGGAGGAGCGGCGCCTGCTCAAGGGCCTGCGCAACCGGGCCGACTGGAACCTGGACACCTCTCATCTCTCGGCGCACCGGCTGCGCACGGCCATCCTCCAGCGCTTCTCGGGCTCGGAGTCCCCCGGGAAGGCCAGCCTCCATGTGGTGAGCTTCGGATTCAAGTACGGAGTCCCCATGGATGTCGACATGATCCTGGACTGCCGCTTCCTGCCGAACCCCTACTATATCCCCGAACTGAACCCGCTCTCCGGGTTGGACGAGCCCGTCCGGGACTACCTTTTCGCCCGGGAGGCGGCCCGCGAGTTCCTCCATCGGGTCCTGGACCTCCTGGACTTCCTGCTGCCCCAGTTCGTCCGCGAGCGCAAGCGCCATCTGACCCTGGCCTTCGGCTGCACCGGAGGCCGCCACCGCTCGACCGCCATGGCCGCCGCGGTGGCGAGCGCGCTGCAAGAGAAGGGGCACCCGGTCTCGGTCGAACATCGGGACATCCAGCGTGCCGAGCCTCCCCCGTCCTCGTGAAGACCAGGCTCCTGGCTCCGCTGAAGTGGCTGTTGCCAGGCATGCGGATCAAGCGCTGGCTCTTCCTCTCCCTGCTCGGCCTGGTCACCTTCTCGACGGGCCTGATGCTCCTGACCACCAACAAGCCGGCCCTGCTCCTGGAACTGGCGCTGATCGAGCTGGTCGGCTCGTGGACGGGCTGGAGGCCCTCCAGCGCCCTGGTCGACTGGTGCCTGGTGGGGACGGGCCTGGCCGTCATGCTCTGGTCGATGCACCGATGGTTCCTCTCGGTCTACCACGCCGCCGTCCCCCACCATCAGAAGAGGTTGGTGGAACTGCTGTACGAGCGACGCCAACTCGGACACGGACTGAAGATCGTGGCCCTGGGGGGAGGGACTGGCCTTTCCACCCTGCTGCGCGGTCTCAAGAGCCACACCTCCAACCTGGTGGCCATCGTGACGGTCTCGGATGACGGAGGCAGCTCCGGACGGCTTTCCAAGGAACTGGGCATGCTTCCCCCTGGAGACCTGCGCAACTGCCTGGTGGCCATGGCCGACGACGAGAGCCTCCTCTCCGAGCTCTTCCAATACCGCTTCCGCGACGGGCAGGGGCTGGAGGGGCACTCCTTCGGCAATCTCTTCCTGGCGGCCCTGACCGAGCTCTCCGGCGACTTCGAGGTGGCCTTGAAGCGCGCCAGCCAGATCCTGGCCACCCGAGGCCGGGTCCTGCCGGCCACCCTGACCCCGGTCACCCTGTGCGCCCGCCTCAAGGAGGGCCGCTGCGTCCGAGGCGAGAGCGACATCCCCAAGGCCCAGGGAGCAGTCTCGGAGGTGTATCTGGAGCCCCGGCGCTGTCACCCTCCAGCCGAGGTCCTCAAGGTGATCGCCGAAGCGGATCTGGTGGTCCTGGGGCCAGGAAGCCTGTACACCAGCGTGATCCCCAACCTGCTGGTGGAAGGTGTGGCCGAAGCGGTGCGGGCCTGTCCTGCTCCCAAGGTCTATGTCTGCAACGTGATGACCCAGCCCGGAGAGACCGACGGATACAGCGCGGCCGACCACCTTGAAGCGCTTCACCGCCACGTCGGAGGCCCGCTGGTCGACTATGCCGTGGTCAACGTGGCCCCCCCAAACCGGCTGCTCAGCAAGTATGAGAGGGAGGGGGCCCATCCCGTCAAGCCGGACCTGCCGCGAATCCGGGAACTGGGAGTCGAGCCGATCCCCGCCAACCTGATGAACGAGGACTCGCTGGTGCGCCACGACCCGGTCACCCTGGCCGAGACGATCCTGGAGGTCATGGCAAGGCACCGGACCTCGGGCGAGATCCCCGCCGCCCCCGAGCGGCCCGCGTCTCGCGCCGTGAAGTAGCCTCCCGGCAATCCGTCCGGTCTCCCGGCTCCCCCATCCCGCCGTCCCCAGGAGTGGCCCGACGGGCATTGAATGAAGGCCTCAGGATCCATCCACCACACCAGGAGGCCTCATGCACCCATCCCATCGACGCCTGGCGGGGAGGCTTGCGAGCCTCCTGGCCCTCATGCTCGTGCTCACCTTCTCGGCCCCGGCGCAGGCCGAAGACTCCACCCGACCCCAGGGCGGCTCCCCAAACCTGGGAGAGCTCATTGAGAAGACGGGCCTGAACTTCCACTCCCTGGGCCGGGAGGGCTACCTGGTCCGCTTCCAGAGCGACTCGGCGGCCGACGTGGATGTACTGGTCGTCTATTGGGACGAATCGAAGAAGCACGCCCTGATCTTCAGCACCCTGGTCGACCGGGAGCCGGGCGAGGACTTCAGCCCCGCGCTCCTGCGCAAGGCCATGGAACTGAACAATGGCCACCCCTTCGCCAAGTTCGTGCTGGATCCCGAGCACGGGGATCTGGATTGCCAGACCGAGCTGGACCTGGCCGGGCTGACCCCCGAAGCACTGGCCTGGCACATCAACTGGGTGGCCACGGTCAGCGAGAAGGGGCGGGATCTCCTCAAGGACCTCTGAGCGTCCACCCGAAGCTCCCTCCCGGCCCGGCGGGGCTGTCCGCGAGACACCCCGGCCGGGCCCCTGCCTCTCAGTCCGAAGCCGCCTCCTGGCCCAGGACCGCCAGGTTCTCGGCCAGGATGAGCCCGTCCACCGGCCAGTACTCCTGGGGACGCGGATGAGGAGCCGGAGGAAGCGCCCGGCAGGTCAGGACGGCCTCCTCCCACCCTTTCGGGATCGCCTGGCGTCCGTGCACGGCGCCCAGCAAGGCCCCCGCGATGGCCGCGTTGGTGTCGGTATCCCCCCCGCATGCCACCGTCTCCACCACGCCCTGCTCCAGGCTCCCGGCGTGAAGCAACCGATAGAAGGCGTTCTGCAAGGCGGTCCGGACCCAGCCCTGCTGCGTGGTGAAGCGGGCCGGCGGCCCCTGGTCGGCGGCCTCGAGCGTCTCCAGCACGTCGGGGTGGGCGTGCTCGCGGGCCCAGTCCCGGGCCACCTCCCAGACCTCCCGAGGCGCCCCGCCGGTGCGCAAGGCGAAGGCGATGGCCAGCACGAAGGCCGCGCAGGCATCCGCGCAGACGGGATGGGCGTGGGTCAGGGCGCTCTCCCGGCGGGCCATCTCCACCAGCACCTCGGTTTCCAGGGCATGCCCGAAGATCCCCAGCGAACTGATCCGCATCAGCGAACCATTGGCCTGCCCCCCCTGCCGGGCCACCCGCAGCGCTGCCTCCCGGCAGATCCCCTCGGCCTCTTCGGGAGAATGGTCCTCACCGAGGCCGCCCAGGACCGTCCGGGTCGTGTTCCCGACATCGAAGGGCCCGGAGCGGAGCCAGGCCCCGTAGGCCCAGGCCGACGCACTCGAAGACCACCCTCCCGAAGCCAGGATCGACCGGGCCAGGGCCAGGGCCATCTCTGAATCGTCGGTCGGCTGTCCTGCCAGCGTGTTCCAGGTCCCCCCGTCGGCCAGTTCCCGGACTCCTTCCGGATGACGGCGCCGGATCTGCTCCGGGTCCAAGAATTCCACCAGGCTGCCCAGCGAATCTCCCGCGACCTGCCCCAGCAGGACCCCCTGGGCTCGGGCCAGGAGGCCCCGATCGGTCAGGATGCGCCCTCGTGAGGGCCAGCACAGGGAGGAGGGCCGGGGTGGACCCAGGCTCCAGTCCCGGCCAGCCAGCTCGCGGGCCAGGGGCTGGGAGCCTCCGAAGCAGCGCGCAAGGGAACTGCGCCCCTGGGAATCGTAACCGACGGGCCTGGCCGCCTCGTCGTAGAGGTCTCCCCCCGCTCCGCGCAGCAGGGCGTGCCCGGCCGCATAGTCCCAGTCGCCCGGACCCGAGAGCGAGACCGCCGCCGCCCCTTCCCCGGCCGCCACCAGGGCCAGCCTCCAGGCGATTCCCGGAACGGCCCGGAAGCGGGCCGGAGCGACGGCCCGGGCGTTGAACCCGGCTCGATGGTCGGCGTGCTGGGAGACCAGGACCACATCCCGATTCGAGAGGGTCTCGGGCCAGCTCCGAGCGATCAGGGGGACGCCATTGCGGAGCACGGGACCGCAGCCTTCAGCCCAGGCGAAGAGGTCGCCCTCCCCCACCGCGAAGGCATGCACCACACCCAGCACCGGACGCCCCCGATGCACCAGGGCGATCGAGACCGCGCTGCCTCGCCAGCCCTCGAGCCAGGCGCTGGTTCCGTCGTTGGGGTCCACCACCCAGACGTGCTCGCCGCCCCGACGAAGCTCCGGCCTTTCCTCCCCACGGAAACCCCACTCGGGGAAGCGACCCAGCAGCAATTCGGCGATCAGCCCCTCGGCCTGGCCGTCTGCGGGGGCGTGCCCGGAGCTGCCTCGGGGGCCTCCCGGGCGGCAGAACTCGGCCAGGAGGAGGTCTCCGGCGAGACGTGCGGCCTCGATGGCCGCCTGCAGGGCTCCAGAATACATGGGTGTGACCTCTCAGGGCTTCGGATGAGCCTCAAGGAAACGCTCCATCGGGCGGAGGAACCCGGGCCCCAGTGACCAAGCTCCGGGCCGATGAAACTGCTCTCCTGGAACGTCAACGGCATTCGATCCTGCTTTCGCAAGGGCCTGCTCTCCTGGGTGCGGGCCCAGGCCGCCGAGGTGGTCTGCCTGCAGGAGATCCGGGCTCGTCGCGAGCAGGTTGAAGAGGAGCTCGATTCCTTCGCGGGCTACCACGCCTTCTGGAACCCGGCCCGCCGTCCCGGCTACTCGGGGGTGGCCACCTTCTCGAGAAGACCACCTGAAGTCGTGCACTACGGACTGGGCCAGCCCGAGTTCGATGAGGAGGGGCGGGTCCTGACCCTGGAATTCGGCAGACTGGCGGTGGTGAACGCCTACTTCCCCAACAGCCAGCGCACTCACGCCCGGCTCCCCTTCAAGCTGGCCTTCTGCGAGGCCATCCTGAAGTGGCTGGAGGGGCTTCGCTCGCGCGGCCGACACGTGCTGCTCTGCGGCGACTACAACATCGCCCACCGCGAGATCGACCTGCGCAATCCCCGGGAAAACCAGGACAACGCGGGCTTCCTGCCCCAGGAGCGGGCCTGGATGGACCGGCTCCTGGACTCCGGCTTCGTGGACACCTTCCGCATGCGCTGCCCCGAGCCAGGGCACTATACCTGGTGGAGCCACCGCAAGGGGGTCCGCGAGAGGAATATCGGCTGGCGGATCGACTACGTGGTGGCAGATCAGGATCTGGATCCCCGGGTGCTCGAGTCCTTCCATCAGCCCCAGGTCCAGGGCTCGGACCATTGCCCGGTGGGGGTCCTGTTGGACCCTCCCTGAGCCTCCCAAAAAGGCAGGTTTCCCGACCCTGGTGCAAAACTGCGCATGTTCCGGAGAAATCCGGGTGCGGAATCCGAGAGCGGGCAGGGCCTCGAGTCCTCCCGACCGGACCCGGGACCCGGAGCCTCCCAGCCCGATTCCCCAGGGGGTTCGAGAATCTTGAAGACTCCATCCAACCGGCTGCTGCTCTTCATCCCCGCCTTCAACTGCGCCCGGCAGGTGGTGCGGGTTCTCGACCAGCTCGACCCCCGGGTGATGGCGCAGGTGCACAGGGTGCTCCTGGTCGACAACCGCAGCACCGATGGCACCGAGGAGGCCGTCCTGGCCTGGGCGCGGCTCCACCCGGGCTTTCCCCTGGTCCTGCTCCGCAACGACGCAAACTATAGCCTGGGCGGCAGCCACAAGGTGGCCTTCTCCTACGCGCTGCGACACGGGTACACCCACGTCGCGGTGCTGCACGGAGATGACCAGGCCGATGTCCGGGACCTGCTGCCCTGGCTCGAGGAAGGCCGGGTCCTGGAACTCGACGCCTTCCTGGGAAGCCGCTTCACCCGAGGCAGCCGCTTTTTGGGCTACTCCCGGTTCCGAATCCTGGGCAACCTGGTCTTCAACGCCCTGGTCTCGCTGGTGGCCGGCCGCCGCTTGACCGATCTGGGCTCCGGCCTGAACCTCTTCCGGACGGCGCTGCTGGCCGACCGCTTCGACCTCCCCTTCCCCGACAACCTGAACTACAACGTCTACATGCTGATGTACCTGGTGGCTGCCCGGGCCCGCTTCGATTTCTTCCCGATCTCCTGGCGAGAGTCCGACCAGCTCAGCAATGTCCGCTTCCTCCAGCAGAGCCTGGAGATCCTCTCGGTCTGCCTGCGCTATCGCCTGGATCGCAAGGGCCTCTTCTCGCCTGCCCCGAGCACCTCGCCCAGGGCCTATACCTCCCAGGTGATCCTGGACATTCCCCGGGAAGGCTGAGTCCGATCTGAGCTCCGAGCAAGGCTCAGGGACCAGGATTCGGGCTCTGGAGGTTCCCGGGTTGCTCCATCGGATGGCCGAAGAAGCGGATCTCGTCGTTTTCGAAGGCCCCCGGGTGATTGCGGAAACCCCGGACCAGGCTGGTCCGCCGGAAGTTCTCCCGCCCGGCCTGCGTGATCGCCGGCCCAGCGGCCTGAATCTCTTCCACGGTCCGGATCTCCGGACGGATCAGGGCGATGTGCCCCGGGCGACCGGGATCGGGATTCCGCCAGGTGGCCACCACCAGCCAACCCTGGTTGGCGCGGGCCTGGGCCTCGATCCCGTCGGAGAGCGGCTCCCAGCCCTCCTGCCTGGCCTCCGGGGAGTGAAGCCAGGTGGACTGGGCGTTGGCCAGCAGATAGGGCGAGTGCCGGGGCGGACGCAGGAGGTAGACCCCGAGCCGCATGCAGGCTGCGGCGGCGAACTGACTGCATCGGGTCCGGGGATTCTCGAAGCGATCCGGACCGGTCGCCCGACCCGTCCTCCAGTCCACGGGATGCCTGCCGCGCAGCCACAGGGACTCGACCCTCAGGGAGTCCAGCCGGCGAGCCAGTTCGCGACCCGCGGGCAGAACCCCCGGGAGGACCTCGGATGCGGGCAGCGGCCGCGCCTGCAGCGAGATGGAGGAGAAAACTCCAAGGAGGAGAAGCGCGCTCAGCAGTCGGAAGGCTCTCATGGCTTGGGCCTTCCCGACCGGGTGCAGCCCCCCTCCTTCCAGAGACCCGGTGAAATCACAGAATCCGGGGCAAACGATCCGACCGAGGTACCGCGATGATTGACCTGACCGTAAACCCTGAGGCCCTGAAGCGCGTCGTGGAACGCGCCCGCGAGCGCAAGATCCGAATCCCCACCTTCAAGCAGATGCGCCACCCCGAGCTGATCCCGGCGGATGTGGTGGAGGGCCTGAAGAACATCGGGCTGTGGGACATCAACCCCCTGAACCTGTTCCGGATCACCTGGCACAACGAGCCTGTGGCCCACGGTGGCGGTTTCGGGCCGGTCAACTACGTGGAGTTGCCCTCCGAGCTCACCGGGGTTCCGGCAAGGATCGTGGGTCTGGCCGGCAAGTGGTTCCCCACGGGCGCCCACAAGGTCGGAGCCGCTTTCGGGTGCCTGGTCCCGCGCCTGGTAACCGGTCAGTTCGACCCCACCCGCCAGAAGGCGGTCTGGCCCTCGACCGGCAACTATTGCCGGGGCGGGGCCTACGACTCGGTCCTGCTGGGCTGCGAGTCGATCGCCATCCTGCCCGAGGAGATGAGCCAGGAGCGCTTCGACTGGCTCAAGAGCGTGGCCGGTGAGATCATCGCCACCCCGGGCTGCGAGAGCAACGTCAAGGAGATCTTCGACAAGTGCTGGGAGCTGCGCAAGTCCGGCCAGGACCTGGTGATCTTCAACCAGTTTGACGAGTTCGGCAACTACCTGTGGCACTACCACGTGACCGGACCAGCCATGGAGGAGGCCCTCCGGCAGGTGGGCGGCACCTATCGCGGCCTGGTCTCGGCCACCGGCTCGGCGGGGACCATCGCCGCCGGCGACTACATGAAGAACCTCTTCCCCACCTCGAAGATCGCCGCCTCCGAGGCCATCCAGTGCCCGACCCTGCTGACCAACGGCTTCGGCGGACACCGCATCGAGGGGATCGGGGACAAGCACGTCCCCTGGGTGCACAACGTCAAGAACACCGACATGGTCGTGGCCATCGACGACGAGGCGACCATGACCCTGATGCGACTGCTCAACGAGCCCGAAGGGCATTGCTACCTGGCCAGCCAGGGTCTCAAGCCGGAACTGATCGAGAAGTTGTCGTGGCTGGGCATCAGCTCGGTCTCCAACGTGCTCTCGGCCATCAAGATGGCGAAGTACTACGAGCTGACCTCGGACGACGTGGTGATGACCATGTTCACCGACTCAGCCGAGATGTACACCAGCCGCCTGCGCGAGATGAACCAGGCCCGGGGCCCCTTCACCGCCACCGACGCCGCCGTGGCCTTCCACCGCTACATGCTGGGGACCACGACGGACTGGATGCAGGAGCTGACCTACGCGGACCGCAAGCGCGTCCACAACCTGAAGTACTATACCTGGGTCGAGCAGCAGGGAAAGACCTACGAGGAGATCCAGGCCCAGTGGTACGATGCCGGGTACTGGAGCCAGTTGCAGGAGAGCCTCGACCCGCTGGACAAGCTGATCGAGGAGTTCAACCAGGCCACCGGCCTGAACTGACCCTCCCGATTCCCGGATGAAGAGCCGGGTCTGGAGCCTCCGGGCCCCAGACCCGGCTTTCTTGGTTCCGCCCGGGTCCTGCGCGGTACGACTGCGCGACCCATCCGTTCCTCGCAGGATCGGCCGTCAAGCGTGGGCATCAATCCTATCTGCTGAAGCACGAGTTCGTGGGCCTGAATCGTTCAAGACTTCGTAGTCTGGAGCTCTGCCGTGCCCAACCGAATGCAGATGCACTCATGCGTCTTCATGGCCGGGATGCGGCATCCGCCCCAAGGCTGAGGTGGCGTTTCAAAGCGCTGGCCAGGACGCGACAGAACTTCTGGCTCCCCTGATCGGTCATGTGCCTGCTGGTCCAGAAATCGCCGGGAGCCACCGGAACCTGTTCCCGAACATCCAGGAAGCTCGCGCCCAAAGGCGCGACAGCCTGCCACACCCGGTCCTCGCCCGCTGCTTTCGGAGAATTCCGCTCAGGCAAAGGAACGAAGAAGACCTGAGTCTGTTGTTCGTGGGCTGCATCCAGCAGGAGCTTGAGGCAATTCAGGGCCCGGGCCTGCCTCTCAGCCCTGGTGGCGGGAGCCTCCGGGCGCAATTCGAGGGAAGCCTCGTCGGGCAATGCGCCCTGGATGCCCAGGCCCTGCCACAGGGCCGAAGCCATGAAGTGTCGATATCGATAGGTCCGCCAGATCTTCGCCAACAGGAGATGGAGAGGGCTTCGCCCAGGCTCCGAGGCCATCCGGAGCACAAGGGGCATGTCCGACCAGGAGGCCAGGTCCAAGACAACCGCCTCCCCCTCGCTTGCGCCGACGGGAGTCAGAAGCTCCGAAGGATGATGCACCATGAGAATCGTCCGGTCCCCCGGACGCTTCAGCACGTGGTTGATCGCCAGGAGATACCAGTTCAGGGCATAGGTATCCCCGCGAGACAGGTTGTAGACCTTTGCCGTTCCCCCCAACTCCGACTCCAGGAATCGCGGGTGCAGGCCAACCGACAGGCAGGTTCCGAGGACGACAACCTCAGGCGCCTCGCTTGCCCGACGCCAGTTGAAGTCCTCCAGACGAGCAGGAAAATCGTCCCACCTGAAACCAAGATGCACGACGGCCGATTCCAGGACGAGCAGCGCCAGCAGCGAGCTCATGAACAACCTGCGAGCCCGCATGCAGCGATATCGAAAGAATCTAGAATTGGAAATAGATGAAAGGTCGGCCATCAGGCGCTCCCAGGATGAGGATTGCGAGCAGCAAACCAGCCGTCAGAAGACATTGAAGCGGTGGCCACAGGCGCAGCAAGACTTCCCGGTCCCCAGTCAGGAGTTGAAGGGTCTCGAGAGCCCAGACCGGCAGGGTCAGCAACACGATTCGTTGCAGGACGCCGAAATCTCCGGGGCAAGGTGAAGGCGAATTCAGCGCGCTGGCGAGCAGATCGCCCGCCTGCGTCAGCGAGTGCGCCCGGAAGACCAGGAATCCAAGACTGACGAAGAGGAAGGTGCCCAACCAGGCGAATGGCTTCCCCAGGAAGCCCAGGCGCAGCGGCGGCACCAGCCTGTGGACCAGCAATCCCAGGCCGTGATATCCCCCCCAGGCCACGTAGGTCCAATTGGCTCCGTGCCACAGTCCGCAGAGCAGCGTCGTGACCATGAGGTTCAAACCGGTGCGGATGGCTCCAAGCCGACTTCCCCCCAACGGGAAATACAAATAATCGCGCAACCAGGTTGAGAGGCTGATATGCCAACGGTGCCAGAAATCTCGGGGATTAGCAGCGAAGAAGGGGAGCCTGAAGTTCTCCATCAGCTCGATTCCGAAGTAGCGCGCAAGGCCCCTGGCGATATCCGAATATCCGGAGAAGTCGCAATAGATCTGAAGGGTGAAGGCGTAGGTGGCCATCAAGACCATGAAGCCACCCGCTGTCGTCGGGGAGTCAAAGACCCCCTGAACCACGAGCGCCAGGTTGTCGGCGACCACGACCTTCTTGAAATAGCCCCACAGAATCAGGTAGAACCCCCGCGATCGCTGTTCCGAGGTCGAATCGGGACTCGCGGCGAATTGACCCAACATATTTCCTGCCCGCTCGATAGGCCCGGCCACCAATTGTGGGAAGAACGAGACGAACAAGGCAAAAACGAAGAAATCCCTGGTAGGTTTCAGGGCCCCGCGATAAACATCGATCGTGTATCCCATCGACTGAAAAACGTAGAAGGACAATCCGACCGGCAGGACACACTCCAGGACGGGCAGGGGCACTTCCACCCCCAGCAGGGCCAGGAACCGGCTGAACTCACCGGCGAAGAAGTTGAAGTATTTAAGCGTCGCCAGCAGGCCCAGATTGAACGCCACGCTGAGAAACACCAGGAAGCGACGGCGGGGTGGCCGGGCGTGTTCCAGGGCCAACCCGATCCACCAGTCGATGGCCGTGGTCGCCACCAGGAGGCCGAGGAACTTCAGGCTCCAATAACCATAGAAGAACCAGGAAGCGGCCAGCAGAAGCCAGCTTCTCCCCCTCCGGGGCACTGCGAGGAACAGGCCGTAGACCACCACCAGGAAGACCAGGAATTCCAGAGAGTTGAAAAGCACGCTGGTCTCAGGCCTCTTATCACCCCGAAGGACTGAACTGAGCAGAAGGGCTCGACCCGTCGGGAGACCCGGCACCTCCGCACGGTGAACAAGAGCTTGAGCCGAGAGTCCCAGATGAATGGAGCAGCCCGGCCTGCCTGTCTCCCACAAGACGACCTGCAGACGCCATCCGGATCATCCGAATTCACGGCGTTCCGAAAAGGCGGACACGAAACCATGCGCCGAGCGCGCACCAAGACTGAGCGCAGAACCCTGCCGACACCCCGCATCCAACACAAGACCCGAATCCATGCCATTGGGCACAGCCCTGGTGGCTCGAGCTGGGGCTGAATCCGCTTCTCGATTCTCTTGGCGAAGTCCTGCCCGGATTCAGGCGGGGGGAGAGGTCCCATTCTCCTGCAAACATGCCTCCAATGAGAGCCGCGATGGCCCCCGAGCGATTCCGGGTGAGGCCGCCGCGGCCTGGATCCATCTCAGACACCCGGGAAACCAGGACCAATCCAATGCGGCAAAGGGAACTCCCCTGCTGGCAGGAAACCAGCAGGATGAACTTCTGGATGTCCGCCGTGGTCTTCGGCATTGTTCTCGGCTGCTGCGTGCCCGCTTCGGCAGAGGAGGGCTTCCTCCAGGTCCCTGGCGGGCGAATCTGGTATCGCGCGGTGGGAGGCGGGCCTGGGACGCCACTCCTGGTCCTCCACGGCGGCCCGGGGTTCCCCCACGACTACCTGGAGGGCCTGGCCGCCCTCGGGGATCAGCGTCGAGTCGTCTTCTACGACCAGTTGGGGTGCGGGCGATCGGACCGCCCCGAGGATCCCTCCCTCTGGACGCTGGAGCGCTTCGTGGAGGAACTGGCCGCGGTCCGTGCAGCCCTGCGCCTCGACCAGGTCCACCTGCTGGGCCAGTCGTGGGGCACCATGCTGGCCGTCGAATACATGCTCACGAAGCGCCCGACGGGTGTTCAAAGCCTCGTCCTGTCCGGGCCTTGCCTGAGCGCCCGCCGATGGGAGGCTGACCAGGCCGCCTGGCTGGCCCGGATGCCTGCAAGAGTGCAGGAGGGAGCCCGATCGCGCGACTTCGAGGGCCCGGCTTTCCAGGAGGCGGTCCAGGCCTACTACCGGGAGCACGTGTGTCGCCTCGCCCCCTGGCCTGAGAGCCTCGAGCGGAGCATGGCCGGTCTCGGTGCGCCGGTCTACCTCCAGATGTGGGGGCCCAGCGAGTTCGTCGTCACGGGGAGCCTCCGGGATTTCGAACGGGTGGAACGGCTGCCCGAGATCGCGACGCCGACCCTCTTCACCTGCGGCGAATCCGACGAGGCCCCCCCCTCCACCACGGCCTTCTACCACCAGAGGATGCCGGGTTCCGAGGTGGCCGTCCTGCCCGACGCTTCCCACGAGCACCACTTGGAGCAACCCGAACGCTACCTCGGTCTGGTCCGGGACTTCCTCCAGCGCGCGGAACGGAAGTGAATGGCACGGGGAATCCCTGGGATCTGCTCCAAGCCATGATTCCAGCATGAATCTGCGGCATTTCCTCAGGATCATGACGAGAACCGTTCCTCCAGGAGGCCGCCCTGGACGCAGACACGCCGCACCTCCTGCGCTGCGTCATGGCGCCCGGGCGGGGGAGTGGCAGACTCATGGGCGACTCTTCCTCAGGAGGCCTTCCCGTGCGCATCCTCACCGGTCTGCTCCTCATCCTGGCCCTGGCGTGCGTCCTTGTGTTCCCGCTGGCCGCGCAGGCGGCGCCCGCGGACGCCACGATCCAGGGGCCGAACTACACGCTCTTCGTCCCCGGCGGCCTGAAGGCCAGCGACAAGAGGCCTCTGGTGATGGTCTTCTCGCCGAACGGCGAAACCCGCCACCTGGTGCAACTGTGGCGGCCCCACGCCGCGAAATACAAGTGGTTCGTCCTGGGCTTCAACGGCTTTCGGAACGGGGAGGACGCGACGCCCATGGTGGCCGACCTGCGCGCCATCCTCAAAGAGGTCCAGGCAACCTACCCCATCGACGGCAGGTGCCTGATCGCCACCGGGTTCTCCGGCGGTGGGATGTTCTCGCACGACATGAGCGCCATGGAGCCCGACGCCGTGGTGGCCATCGTCGTCAACACCGGGATGTCCCACCCGCAATCGCGTCTGCCCGCCCCGCGCAACCGGGTCGCGGTCTTCCTGGCCAGCCCCAGCGACTTCCGCTACCAGGAGATGAAGGCCGACGAGAAGCGTCTGAAGGCTCTGGGCTGGGAAACCAGGTGGATCGAGTTCCAGGGCGGTCACACCATCGCCCCGCCCGCAGCCTACAAGGAAGCGGCCGACTGGCTGGCCGGCATGATCCCCTGGGCCCGGAGCCGCAAGCCCTAGATGCCTGCCCCAGCGGGCTTCAGGTCTCTTTCAGGGTCCTGGGCTTCCATGCAAGCGAGATGATCCCCAACCAGCAGATCCGCGAAGCCTTCCTGGCCCACCGCCTGAATCAGGCGGAGCTGGTCCGCGTGGTCCGCTCGGGCGACCGGGCGGACGAAGTCTTCCAGGACCTGCTGGATCCCGCCACCGACCTGCGTGATCCCATCGACCCGCCGCGGCTGGCGGAAGCCTTGGAGGAGCTGGGCCTGGACCAGGAATTCGCCGGCCTGGATCCCGCCAAGGTGTGGACGCCCTACGAGCGGGCCCTGTTCCGACGCATGTCGAGCCCGGGCTTCGACCCGAGCGAGGTCCCCGCCATCGAAAACCAGGGATCTGGCGAGGAGGCTCCCGGTCCGGCCAGGGCCGACTTCGTGCGGACCGTCGACGGCAGGTTCGATCAGTGGGACCGCAACCAGGACACCCGCCTGGAAGTGGCCGAGATCGATCGAGCGATGGAAGCGACCGATTCCACGCCCGCCGAGTCCGCCGCCCTGGTCCTGCTGCGCTCCAATCCCGAAGCCCTGGGTTCCTGCCAGCCCCACGACGGGCCGGGGATCACCCGTGCCGATCTGGGCCTTTTTTCCCGACAGGGTTTCGCAGGCGCCCCGGAAGCGACGCGCAGCCTGGAGGCCGAGTTCCGGCGACTCGAGCCCGAGGCTGAGGCCCTGGGCCCGGCCGCGCCCCTGGAATCCGAGGACATGGATCCCCTGGCCACCCGGCAGAACCGCCTGGGCTCGTGCGTGCTTTTGTCCACGGCTGCGGGCCTGGCCCCCGATCAGGTCGAGGGCCTCTTCCAGACAGGCCCCGCCGGCGAGATCCGGGTCAACTTCCGGGACGGCGAGGACGAGACGGTCTTCGAGTTGACCCCCGCCGAGCGGCTCTTCCACGCCAGGGGAACCTCAGGTGAGCGCTGGCCGGGCCTTCTGGAGGTGGCCATGGGGCAACGCCTGGCCCGCAAGCAGCGGTCGGCCGGTTCGGTCCGCCAGGCCGCCGACGGAGTTCCCCCTCAGGAGGCGATCCTGGCCCTGACCGGCCGCGAGGCCCGCCTGGAATCCCTCGATGACCTGAGCCTGCTGGCCACCCGCGACCTGGTCGCCGAGATGTGCAGCCAGCCCGGCCCCCGCATCTGCGGCACCCGGCCCAGGCCCCTCCTGAAGGAGGAACGCGCCTTCGACGTGGAGACCCTCCACAACGGGCTGCAGAACAGCCACTGCTACACCTTGCTGGACTATGATCCCCAAAGCGACACGGTCGGCCTGCGGAACCCCTGGGGCTCCGGGCCCTGGCTGATGGCCGCCGAGTCCGGTGAATCCGGACTTTTCCGAATGCCCCTGGCCCAGTTCTACGCCAGCTTCCGCTGGGTGGCCGCCCCTCAACTCCAGGCCTGAGGCCCTCTGGCGGGCCCGGATCGCCGGGGGCTTGCCGGCGCCCCGCAGTTCCTCGAGTCACCCGATCCATTCCCCTCGAGATGGTTGACATCGCGCGGCCTTCGGCATGATCATGGGGCCCGAGACGCGGGCGCCTGGGAGCGTCCCTCAGACAGGAGTCCCCTGATGAACTTCAAGCCCTGGAAGGTTGCCTCGATGATGTTGATCCTGGGTCTGGCCTTGTGCCTGCCCGCCCGAACCGAGATCCCTCCCCGCACGAACGCCCCGGCGCCCGGCAGCGGCATCGACCGCGCCGATCTGGACCCCGGCGTCAGTCCGACCCAGGACTTCTTCGACCACGCCACCGGGGGCTGGCGCAAGCGCAACCCCATCCCCGGGGACCAGGCCCGCTGGGGCACCTTCAACGTGCTGGATGACCAGAACACCCACCTGCTGCACGAGATCCTGCGCGAGGCCCAGGGGGCCGAAGCAGGCACCCTGGAGCGCAAGCTGGGGGACTTCTACGCCAGCGGCATGGACGAATCGACCCGTGAGAAGCAGGGGCTGACCCCCATCCGCGAGGATCTCGAGGCCGTGGAGGCGATCCAGGACCGCAAGGCCCTGCAGGCCGCGATCGCCCGGATGCACCGGGAAGGCCTCAACGCCTACTTCAACCTCTTCGCCAGCCAGGACGACAAGGACAGCACCCGGATGATCGGCGTGCTGTGGCAGGGAGGCCTGGGGCTTCCCGAGCGCGACTACTACCTGCGCGAAGACGAGGACTCGCGCAAGCTGCGTGAGGCCTATCTGGCCCACGTCACGAAGATGTTCACCCTGCTGGGCGATCCGCCCGAGAAGGCGGCCCGGCAGGCTCAGGCCGTGATGGCTCTGGAGACGCGCCTGGCCCGGGCTTCGCTTCCCGCCGCCGAGTTGCGGGAGGCCGAGAAGGTCTACCACCTGATGGACGCCGAGGCCTTCGCGGCCCTGACGCCGGACTTCTCCTGGCCTGACTACTTCGAGGGCTTGGGGCTTCCCGCCCTGAGTGAACTCAACGTGGCCATCCCGGGCTTCATGGAGGCCGTGAACCACGAGCTGGCCTCCACTTCCCTGGAGGACCACAAGAGCTATCTGCGCTGGATGGTGCTGCGCGGCTTCGGGTCGCACCTGACCCAGGAGATGGAGCGCGAGAGCTTCCACTTCTTCTCGACGGTCCTGCGCGGCGTCCAGGAGATGAAGCCCCGTTGGAAGAGGGTGGTCGAGACCGTGAACGCCGGGATGGGCATGGCCTTGGGCGAGCAGTATGTCCGGCGCGCCTTCCCGCCCGAGGCCAAGGCCCGGGTCCAGGAGATGGTGACCAACCTCAAGGCCGCCATGGCCGCCACCATCCCCACCCTGGAGTGGATGAGCCCGACCACCCAGAAGGCGGCCCTGGAGAAGCTGGCACTCTTCCAGGCCAAGATCGGGTACCCGGATCGCTGGCAGGACTACTCCAGCCTGGAGATCCGCCCTGGCGACTACGTGGGGAACCTGCGCCGCGTCCGGATCTACGAGGTGCACCGCGACCTGGCCAAGATCGGCAAGCCCGTGGATCGCGACGAGTGGCACATGACCCCCCAGATGGTCAACGCCTACTACAACCCCTCGATGAACGAGATCGTCTTCCCCGCCGGGATCCTCCAGCCGCCCTTCTTCGACATGAAGGCGGAGGACGCCGTGAACTACGGGGGCATCGGAATGGTGATCGGGCACGAGATCACCCACGGCTTCGACGACCAGGGCTGCAAGTACGACGGGCACGGGAACCTGCGCGACTGGTGGACCCCCGAGGATCTGGCGAACTTCAAGACCCTGGCCGAAGGCGTCGAGAAGCAGTTCGCCGCCTATGAGGTGGCAGGACTGAAACTGAACGGCAAGCTGGTGCTGGGCGAAGCCATCGCGGATCTCGGGGGACTGAACCTGTCCTGGAAGGCCTACCAGCGCTCCTTGCAAGGCCGGGAACCCCAGGTCCTGGACGGCTTCACCCCGGCCCAGCGCTTCTTCCTGGGCTATGCCCGGGTCTGGGCCATCAACATGCGCCCCGAGATGGAGAAGCTGCAGGTCAACACCGACCCCCACCCCCACGCCCGCTGGCGCGTGAACGGCCCCCTCTCGAACAGCCCTGAGTTCTTCGAGGCCTTCGGCGTGAGCCAAGGGGACCCCATGGCCCGGCCCGCCGAGCAGCGCAACCGGATCTGGTAGCGGCTTCCACCCCGGCCGGGGCCTTTTCGGGTCCCTGGCCGGGAGGGGGGCCTCCTTGCGTCAGCGCAAGAAGGCGGGCCCCGGAATCGATTCTCATGATCATGTGGAGGGCGTCGGAACGGGCGCCTTCCGGAATTCTCCGGGCCGTGCCCGGGAGGAGGCCCCCATGATCGAGCAGATCCACAAGATTTCCACCGCAGACACCCGGGTTGTCGAGAAGGTGATCCAGGACGAGAACGTCCACTACATCCACATGGTCTTTCCCCAGAGCCAGGGAATGCCCGAGCACTTCTCCAACTCGACGGTCTACATGACGGTCCTGAGAGGAACCCTCTCGATCGGACTCGACGAGCAGGAAGTCCACGAATACCCCGGAGGCACGGTGTTGAAGATCCCCTTCAACACCCGGATGAACGTCAGGAACCTCCACCCGGAGGTCCTGGAGTTGATCGTCGTCAAGGCGCCGGCTCCGCGACCCTCCTGAGAAGTGTCCGCCAGTCGCTTCGGGCCGCCTCAGCCCCGGGGCGACCCGAAGCGCTCCTCGAGTTCCGCGAACCGTCCGGCCAGGACCTCCCGGATCCGCTCGATGGTGGCCTCGACATCCCGCCCCTCTCGCGCCAGCAGCGGCAGGACCTGAACCCGGACCGTCGAGCCGGCCTGAACCCGAGGAAGCCCGCGGGGGAAGACCCGGTTGCCTCCGTGCACGACCATGGGCAGGATCGCGGCCTGAGGGGCCGTGCGCAGGAGCGTGGCCAGGCCCGCCGGCTTGAAGGGGTTCATCCGGCCGTCCGCGCTGCGGGTGCCCTCCGGGAAGATGAAGGCCGAGACCTCGCCGGAATCCACGCGCCGCCCCAGTTCGGCGATGGCCTCCAGGGCCCGCTCGCGGTCCTCGCGGTCAATCAGGCAATGCCCTCCCCGACGCAGATTGAAGCTGATGGCAGGGATCCAGCGCCCCAACGCCCTCTTGGCGATGTAGCGGGGACGCAGGTGCTGCAGGAGCCAGAAGGGCAGGAAGCTCTCGACCAGGGATTGATGATTGCAGACCACGATGTAGCGGCCCTGGGCGGGAATATTCTCGAGCCCCTCGATCTCCAGACGCCCCAGGCCGGCCCGGATGCTGCATCCCAGGGCCCGGCACATCAACCCGACGGCCCGATCCATGGGCTCCTCGCCCAGGATTCGGGCCAGGCGCAGCACGGGGTCGAAGACCACCAGGGTCAATCCAAACCAGCCCCAAGCCCCGACGGTGGCGAGAAGATCCACGGGTCGCACGGGTTTTCCCTCCCTCTTCCTGGCAATCCTCAAGCCCCGTTCCGGGCGATTCCTCGAAGTTCCTCCCCGGCAGCGGGAATTCTGGGACTGACCCAGAAAGGGGCCTCCCCCCCGCCGGGGCCAGCGTCCCAGCGAATGCGCCTGGTGGCCCGCCCGTTCCCCGGTGAATCCCTTCCTCCGAGGTCTTCGCATGGAAAAGGTCCAGACCCCGAAAGGCACCAGCTTCCTGGGCAGGTTCATGGTCTTGAAGGGCGCGCTGCGCGAGCTGTGGATCATCTTCGGCACCAAGATCCTGTCCATCGTGGCCTATGGCCTGGTCAACTCGACCCTGGTCCTGTGGCTCTCCAAGGACCTGGGCTACGGCGACGTCCCCGCCGGCGTCATGGTGGCCGTCTGGTCCGCCCTGATGACCCTGTTCACGGTCATGGTCGGCTCGCTGGTGGATGCGATCGGGATCCGCCTCTCCTTGTTGATCGGCTTTGGCATCTGCCTGGTGGCCCGGCTGGTGATGAGCTTCGTCACCGCCCCCTGGTTCGTGGTCCCGGCCGGCCTGCTCCCGCTGGCCCTGGGGGAGGCCCTGATGATCCCGGTCATGGTGGCCGCCATCAAGAAGTTCGCCACCACGGCCCAGCGCTCCATGGCCTTCTCGATGTTCTACGCCATGATGAACGTGGGATTCGCGATCTCGGGATTCCTCTTCGACAAGGTGCGAACCGGCCTGGGTGAGTACGGCCACCTGACCCTTCCCGGGTCCGATTTCACCCTGACGACCTACCAGACCCTGATCCTGCTGGGATTCCTCTTCACCGTGCCCAACCTGATCCTGGTCTGGATCGGCATCCGTGAGGGGATCGAGGTCGGCGAGGACGGCAAGGTCCGGATCCACAAGCAGGAATCCAAGTACGCCGAGCATCCGGTCATGACGGCGGCCTTGAAGTCCGCCCTGGATGCCCTGGGCGAATGGAAGCGCATCTTCACGGGCCTGTGGCATCAGCCGGCCTTCTATCGCTTCCTGGCCTTCCTGACCCTGGTCGTCTTCGTCCGGATGATCTTCTACCACTTCCACTACACCTTCCCGAAGTACGGCATCCGCGAACTGGGCGAAGGGGCCCCGATCGGTCAGCTCTTCGGAGTGCTCAACCCGGTCCTGATCGTGATCCTGGTGCCGCTGGTGGGAGCTTTGACCCAGAAAATCTCCGCCTACCGCGTCGTGATCTTCGGAAGCCTGATCGGAGCGCTGTCGATCTTCTTCATGGCCATGCCGCCGGAGTGGTTCCAGGGGCTGGCCGACGGCTTCCTGGGCGACCTGATCGCGCGCAAGTGGCTGGGGGTCCAGACCGACGCGGTCAACCCGCTCTTCGTGTCGATCTTCTTCTCGGTGATCATGCTCTCGGTGGGTGAGGCCTTCTTCTCGCCGAGGCTGTATGAGTATCCGGCGGCCATTGCCCCCAAGGGGCAGGAGGCCTCCTACATGTCCTTGTCCATGCTGCCCTACTTCGTGGCCAAGTTCTTCGTCGGCCCGCTTTCCGGCTGGCTGCTGGTGACCTACTGCCCCGAGACCGGTCCGCGCAACTCCGAGATGATGTGGCTGATCATCGCGCTGATGGCGATGGTCACCCCGATCGGGCTCTTCCTGCTGCGCCCCTGGATCCAGGTCAAGGAGGCGGGCCGGGATGACGATGCCGAAGAGGCCTCCAGCGCCGAGGCGGCCGTCCGCGAGGAATCCGAAGACCAGTAGGGCCGGTCGAGCCCGAAGCAGGACGCCGCGATCCGGTGGAATCCACCGGGTTCGCGGCGTCACCCTTTTCCTGGCGGATGCAGGGGATGGGAGGCCTGATCCGGAGTCCGGCTCCTTCGCCGGGGACTCAGAAGAGCGTGTAGATGAACGGGGCCACGTGGGTGGCCTGGGCCAACGAGACCAACCCGGCCAGGAGCATCAGCCCCAGCAGGACCGGCATCAGCCAGGGGCGGGTGCGGGCCATCCAGCCCAGGAAGTCCCGGGCCGTCTCGACTCGCCGACCCAGTTTGCGGAAGGCTTCCCTCATCGTCCCACCTCTCCGGAAAGACCCTGCTCGCGCAGGAACTCCGCGACCTTCTCACCCGCCTGGAAGTGGCCCAGGTCATTCCAGTGCATGTCCGCCCGATAGTACAGACGCTCCCGCCCCCGAAGCGATGGAAGCAGGTCCAGGGCCGGCACATTCCTCTGGCGGGCCCAGTCCAGCAGGAAGCGGCGCGGCCTGGAGCGATCGAAGAGCCCATCCTCCAGCTCCCAGGCCGCCAGCCAGGCCTGCCATTCCTCGTCGTAGACCTCCTGGGAGGAGGGGATGACAACCAGGGCCATTGGAATCCCCCGCGATCTGGCCTGGGCCAGCAGGTCGTCGAGGTGCTGGTTGGTCTTGAACAGGGCCTGCTCCATCTCGGGGGTGTAGCGGCGCAGGAACCAGGCCTGGGGCAAGGAGGGGCGCAGGGCCGAACGCGTGCCCCCATACACCCGCGAACGCACATACTGATACAGGTGACTGCGCATCAAAGCCCCGCGATACCAGGGGCGGCGGGCATCTGGAGGCAGGTCGGTCCGGGGCGGAGGGGTCCGCCCCAGACAATCGTACCCGCTCCAACGGGCCTCGGCGGCGGGCTTGAGCACCAGGAAGCCGGAATCCAGGGTGAAGGCGTCCCGTCCCACCAGGTTGTCGTGGAAGTCGTTGCCCGTATAGAAGGCCACCAGGAGCAGATCCGCCGGGATCCCGGCCCCCGGGCCGCGCAGCCAGGCCGCCTCGGCGTCGGTTCCCGCGTTGGGAACCCCGGCGTTGAGGACCCGGACCCCGCCGGCTCGCTGCAGGCGGGCAAGCCAGGTCGAGTCGGAGTCCGACCAGCAGCCGAAGGTGAAGGAATCCCCCAGGGCCAGGACCGTCGCCGTCGGGTCCGGCGGGGGCTCGGGGAGATCCCGCCGGCCGTCCGGACCGATCTCGACCCGGGTGTCGAACTCCGCGTTGTGGATCCTGCCCTGCCAGCCCGGCCGAAGCCGGATTCCCTCCTCGTCCTCGAGGTACATGCCGCGAAGCTGCATGTTGGGATTGGGCACCAGGAAGCGGACCAGGATCTCCAGGAGGACCAGGCTGGCCAGCAGGACCAGCGCCACCTTCCCCAGGAGCGAAGCCGGTGAGACGCCGTTCGGGCCGGAGGCTGGCGACTCTTCCGGGCGCACTCCGAAAAGACCGTGACCGGACTCGGCAAGAGCCGGACGGGACTCTGGACGGTTCTCGGTCCCAGAGACCCTCTGGGGGGCGTGGGCCCACTTCTCCAGCTCCGCTCCTGGGACCAGCCGCCCCTCACCCGCCGCCCGGCGGCTGACCAGGAAGCGGCCCATGACCAGGGCATCCATGTCCGAGCGGGCAAAGGTCGAGTAGGCCTCGGCAGGAGTATTGACGATGGGCTCGCCGCGCAGGTTGAACGAAGTGTTCAGGACCACCGGAACCCCGGTGAGCTGGCAGAAACTCGAGATCACCCCGTGGTATTCGGGACTCTGTTCCCGGTGCACGGCCTGGATGCGGGCGGTGCCGTCCACGTGGGTCACGGCGGGGATCTCGTCCCGGCGATCGGGCCGGACCGGGACCACCATCAGCATGAAGCGGGCCGGGTCCACCCCCGGCGCGTCGGGAAGATCGAAGTAATCCTCCACCCGCTCGGCCAGAACGGAGGGTGCGAAGGGGCGGAAGGGCTCCCGGAACTTGATCCGGGCGTTGACGACGTCCTTCATGTGGGCCGCCCGGGGGTCGGCCAGGATGCTGCGCGCGCCCAGGGCCCGAGGGCCCCACTCGAAGCGCCCCTGCATCCAGCCCACCACCTGTCCACAGGCCAGGCGTTCGGCCACCTCCGAATGGACCGCTTCCAGGTCGGAGAATTCCTGGTAGGCGTGGCCTTCCGAGCGCAGGAAATCGGCGATGGCCTGGTCGGAATGTTCCTGTCCCCAATAGCAGTGATCCATCCGGAAACGTTCGCGCCCGCCCAGGACCTGATGGTAGCCCCAGAGGGCGGCTCCCAGGGCACCTCCCCCGTCGCCGGCGGCGGGTTGGATGTACAGCTTCTTGAAGCCCGACTCGCGCAGGATCCGGGAGTTGGCCACCGAGTTCAGGGCGACTCCTCCGGCCATGCACAGGGCCTCGTGCCCTGTCCGTCGGTGCAGCCAGGAAGCCTGTCGGACCAGGATCTCCTCGGCAACCTTCTGGATGCTGGCCGCCACGTCGGCATAGTGGGGGTCCAGGAGGTTCGCCTCTTCCCGGGTCCGAGCCGGCCCCAGCAACTCGACGAAGCGCTCGCTGAAGGAATGGAAGGCCGAGTGGTGGTAGGCGAAGCAGTCCATGTCCAGGCGGAAGGAGCCGTCCGGACGCAGATGGACCATCTTGTCCAGGATCAGATCCGCGAAGCGGGGCTGCCCGTAGGGCGCCATGCCCATGACCTTGTATTCGCCCTCGTTGACCTGGAAGCCCAGGAAGGCCGTGAAGGCGCTGTACAACAACCCCAATGAGTGGGGGTAGCGCATCTCCTCGTCCAGGAGGATCTCCTGGTCCCAGGCGGTCCCCCGGGTTCCGGTGGCCCACTCGCCCACCCCGTCCACGGTCAGGATCGCGGACTTCTCAAGCCCCGAAGGATAGAAGGCGCTGGCGGCGTGGGACATGTGGTGGGGACAGAAGACGATCCGATCCCGCTGGCAGCCGATCCGCTCCTGGAGCAGATCCCGGGCCCACAACTTATCCAGGAGCCAGACCAACATGGCCTCCCGAAAGGCCACCATCGAACGGGGCCAGGTGGCCAGGGTGGACATCAGGATCCGGTCGAACTTCCAGAAGGGCTTCTCGTAGAAGACGACCAGGTCCAGGTCGGCCCCGGTGATCCCGGCCCGGTCCAGGCAGAACCGGACCGCGTGGGAAGGGAACTCCCAGTCGTGCTTGACCCGCGAGAAGCGCTCCTCCTCGGCCGCGGCGACGAGGTGCCCATCCACCAGCAAAGCCGCCGCAGCGTCGTGATAGAAGCAGGAAATCCCCAGGACCCTCATCAGTGCTGCCGCCGGGGGTCGCCGGCCGCGGGTCGGGACCAGCGTCCGCCCTCGGGGTTCCGAAGCTCCAGGGGGTCCGCAAAGGCCTGCAAGAGCAGGGCGAAGGGAGTCACCACCACCCAATAGAAGGCCACCAGCAGGACCCTGGCCTGAAAGGTGGCAGCCCGGGCCGCCAGCGCCTTCCAACGCTCCCAATGGCTCTGAGGATTCATGGGTCCGCCTATTCGCAAGATCGACTCGAAGCCCTACCCGACGGGCCTCGGTTTTCCAAGAAACGGAGTTTCCTGGCCTTTCGGAGGAGACGAGGCGGGGAAAGGCCGGATCAGATTCGCCTGATGGAAAGGGCAGCTTCCCTGCTTCGCCGAAAGCCTCCCCACCATGAGCAACTCGACTCCCTTCACCGGCTCGGAGATCCCCTTCGGCACGATCCGGATCGAGGCCGACGGGCAATTCCTTCCCGACCGAGAGGCTGCCCGCATTCTTGAGTTGAAGGAAGGGGCCGGCCGCCCTCTCCCCCAGGACGGCGAGCTCGCCATCCTGGCCGAGGCCCTGACCCTGGCAGCCCGGACCGTGCGCGAGGGCGCCGATTCCTGGAGCAGCCTGGTGTCCATGCCCGACGGAGTGCTCCTGGAGGTCCTGGTCCACGGGGATCCCGTCCAGCCCGAGGGGCCCGTCTATGCCGTTTTGCAGGACGTGGCCCGACGCAGGCAGCGCGAAGAACACACCAACCGGGCCCAAAGGGTCGAGGCCCTCTCGGAGCTCTCCGGGGAACTGGCACATGAATTCAACAACGTGGGCACTGCGATCCTGGGGTTGACCGATCTGCTGGTCCTGGACGCCAAGGATACCCCGTCGCGGGTCCTGCTCGGCCAGGTGCAGAGCGCAGCCCGGCGAGGCCTGAACCTGGCCGGTCAGCTTCTCACCTTTGGAAGGCGCCACGTGCGCCGGGAGGAATCCTGCGACCCCTCCGAGGTCTTCCAGGGCGTCGTCGAGCTGGTCCGCCAGACCTTCCCCCGGAACATCGAGATCGGAGTCGATCTTCAGGCCGACCCTTGCCAGATCGAGTCCGACCCTGAGCAGTTGCGACAGGCCTTCGTGAACCTGGCCCTGAACGCCCGCGATGCCCTGGCCGACAACCCGGGGGTGATCGTGTTCCGCAGCTCCCTGGTGGAGATGAACGAAGACCACCGCCAGCACTTCCCCGGAGCGGCCCCGGGCCGCTACCTCCTCTTCGAGGTGGGGGACACCGGCCGAGGCATCCCCAAGGAGATCCAGGCCCGCATCTTCCGCCCCTTCTTCACCACCCGCGAGGACTCCCGGAGCGGACTGGGCCTGGCCACCACCTACGGGATCATCCGCAGCCACGGGGGCCTGGTCAGCTTCGTCAGCGAAGAGGGCCTAGGAACCCGGTTCATGGTGCTCCTGCCCTTCACTCCCGCCGCCCCCCGCGAGCCCGCCCTCCCGGCTCACGAGCCACCCGGCGCCCAGCCCCCGGAGACCTCCCTGTTGGATCGGTCGGCCAACGAGCTGGTCCTCTTCGCGGACGACGAGGAGGCCATCCGCCTCTTCGCCGGGGCCGCCCTGCGCCGACGCGGCTATCGGGCCCTGACGGCCCGCAACGGCCTGGAGGCGGTCGAACTGCTCAAGACCCACGGCCGGGAAATCAAGATGGTCTTCCTGGATCTGACCATGCCCGTGATGGGGGGACAGGAGGCCTTCGAGAAGATGCGCGAGCTGAACCCCGACCTGCGGGTGGTCGTGATGAGCGGCTACGGGGCAGACGAGCGCAGCGCCAACATGCTCGAACACGGGGCCGTGGCCTTCCTCTCCAAGCCCTTCGACGTCAACGGGCTGCTGAGCCTGGTCGACTTCGCGCTGGGCCGTCCCTCCGATTCCTGAGCCCCATCCCTGGCTCCGGCCCCTCAAGACAGGTCTCAAAGGCCGGCTTGACGCCTGTGCTAGACTGAGTCATTCCAACAGACGTTCGATCCTGACCTCGCCAGGCGCCCCCTCGGGGCGCCGGATTCCTTCGGAGAGAGACTTCCGGGCCCCCGCCCACGCGGAGACCTTCAGTCCCGGCCCGCTTCCCCTGGCGACCTCCCGGATCGCGGAGGCATCAACACCTTGAGTTCCTTTTCCCCCTTCGATCTGCTCCCGGGCACCTGCCGCGCACTGCGCGAGATGGGGATCCACGCCCCGACCCCGATCCAGGAGCGCGCCATCCCGCCGCTGCTGGAAGGTCGCGACGTGGTCGGTCAGGCTCGGACCGGCTCCGGCAAGACCCTGGCCTTCGGCATCCCCCTGCTGGAGATGATCGAACCCGAGAACCACTGGGTCCAGGCCCTGGTCCTGGTCCCCACCCGCGAACTGGCCGCCCAGGTGGCCGAAGTCCTCGAGCATCTGGGCCGTGCGGACGGCGTGAGGGTGGTCCGGGTCGTGGGTGGAGTCTCAGCCGGCCCTCAAGAGCAAGCCCTGAGGCGAGGAGCCCAGGTGGTGGTCGGAGCTCCCGGCCGGGTCCTGGACCTGATGCGGAAGGGGACCTTGAAGCTGGATCGCCTGGTCTACATGGTCCTGGATGAGGCCGACGAGATGCTGGATCGGGGCTTTGCACCCGATGTCGGGCGCATCCTGGCCGGCACTCCGGCTCCCAAGGAGCGCCAGACCGCCATGTTCAGCGCCACCCTCCCGGCCTGGGTCCAGTCGGTGGCCAGCAAGCACCTCTACCAGCCCGTCCAGGTGGCCGTGGACACCCGGCCCGAGGATCGCCCGAAGATCGAACACGTGGCCCTGGAGGTGGACTCGACCCGCCGGATGGAAGCCCTCCGCGAGATCCTCGATCACCAGGAGGGTCCCGCCATCGTCTTCGGCCGCACCAAGCACGGGGTCCGCAAGCTGGGCCGCCAACTCTCCGGGCTGGGCTATCGGGTGGCCATCCTGCAGGGGAACATGAGCCAGAACGCTCGCGATCGCGAGATGGCCTCCTTCCGCAGCGGGCAGGCTCCGATCCTGGTGGCCACCAACGTGGCGGCCCGAGGCCTGGACGTGGACGGCGTCGAGGTCGTGGTGAACTACGAGTTGCCCGAGACCGCCGAGCTCCTGACCCACCGCGTGGGCCGGACGGGCCGCATGGGCCGGGCCGGACGGGCGGTGACCCTGCTCACCGAGACCGACCGGGATCGCTGGCGCCAGTTCGAGCGCGACCTCTCCGTGCGCATCCCCCGTCAGGCCTGGAGGGCGCGCGAAACAAGACCTGCCGCAACCAGGCCCCGAAGCCGGGCCCTTTAGACGGACCCGGCGAGAGGAGGCGACGGCTCGGGGAGGGAAATCGCGCTGCGTGCCGCGAGTGCTGATGAGACTCCGATGCTGACCGGGCCCGTCGTCGTCCTGGGCTCGGGAAGTTGGGGAACCGCCCAGGCCCACCACCTGCGCCGGGCTGGCCTGGAGGTGACCCTCTGGGGCCGGGATCCCCGCGCCCTGGAGGCCGTCCAGGCGGGCTTCCACCCCCGCTTCTTCGGCGAGTTCCGCCTGGCTGCGGGAATCCGGGGCGAGCCCGACCTGGAACGCGCCGTGGCCGGCAAGAACGCGGTGGTGGTTGCCTTGCCCTCCACGGCCGTGCGCCCGGTGGCTCGGGCTGCCCGGGAGGCCATTCCTCAGGAAGCCCTGGTGGTCAGCACCACCAAGGGCCTGGAACTCCAGACCCTGCTGCGCATGTCGGAGGTCCTGGCCGAGGAGTGGGGTCGGCTGGAGCGGATTTCGGTCCTCTCCGGCCCCTCCTTTGCCCTGGAGGTGCTCCGAGGCCTGCCCACGGCCGTGACCGCGGCCGCTCCCACCCTCCCGGCCGCCCAGCGCGCCAGCCGCCTCTATCACCACGGCGCGATGAGGATCTACACCTCGACGGACATGGTGGGAGTCGAACTCGGAGGCGTGCTCAAAAACCTGATCGCCCTGGCCGCCGGCGTGACCGACGGCTTCGGCATGGGTCAGAACGCCCGCGCGGCCCTCCTGACCCGAGGCCTGGCCGAGATCCGAAGGCTGGTCGTGGCCCTGGGAGGGCAGGCGGCCACCGTCACGGGACTGAGCGGCCTGGGGGATCTGCTCCTGACGGCCACCGGAGACCTCAGTCGCAACCGTCAGGTCGGCCTGCGCCTGGGGCGTGGAGAGGACCTGGAGCAGATCCTGGCCGACCTGGGCCAGGTGGCCGAGGGGGTCCTGACGGCCCGAAGCGGCCTGGAGCTGGCCCGGCGCCATGAAATCGAGGTCCCGCTGATCGAGGAGACCCATCGGATCCTGCAGGGAGAGCACTCGGTTGCCGAGGCCGTGCGGAACCTGCTGGCCCGGGCCCCCAAGGCCGAGATGTAGGCCTGCCCTCCCGGAGGGTCGCCCGGGCGCTCAGGTCAGGTTCAGCACCGAGTCGAATCCCCCGTATCCGTTGGGCTTGCGGAAGAGGTTGGAGGGGTCCTCCAGCCAGTCCGTCCCGTCCACCAGGAACTTGTAGTGGTAGCGGCCTGGAGCGGGAGCGTCCATCTCGACCCGCCACAGTCCGTCCAGGACCTCTTCGAAGAAGTGCCGCCCGGTCTCCCAGCCGTTGAAGTCTCCCACAAGCTCGACGCGTCGGGCCCCAGGGCGGACGTAGACGAAGCTCAGGCGTCCGTCCTCCACCAGAGGCGGGCGCAACTCGCAGATCTGCGTAGGCGTCCAGGTCTGTCCGGCCTCCTCGACGGCGCGCCGGGGATTGACCACGCCGCATCCCTGCGAGAGGAGGTCCCCCTTGCGGACCCGGTCCGCGGTGGACATGAGGATCTGACGGAGCGCGGCCGGCGAGAGCGAGGGCTCGACCTCCAACATCTGGGCGGCCACCGAGGCCACGATGGGGGCGGCAAAGGAGGTTCCGTCGACGTGCTGGTAATGCCGCGAGACGACCTTGTCGCGCTGCAGCCCGGCTTCGATGAGGCTGCGCAGGGTCTCCCGCGGGAGGGCCTGGAGGTTGGCGGGCAACCGCGCCTCGGGCGCGGGATGGGCCAGCAGGTCGCGGGCCTCATCGCCGGTAGCCGAGGCCAGGCGATACAGGTATTCCACCCGGCGCTCCTGGACCGAGCCGGGGAGCAGCGGTGCGGCGACCCAGGCCGCGGGAGCGATCACCTCCGGCTTGACCACCAGGTCGAGGAGGACTCCGAAGCTGTTGCGATAGAGCTCGACCTCTTCGGGACTGCAGGCCTCGCGCGAGACGCAGCCCCCCACGGTCAGCACCGAGGGGGCATTGGCGGGGGCCCGGGGCAGCCCTCCATCATTCCCTGCCGCGGCCACCACCAGGATCCCGTCCCCCACCGCAGCCTCGGCGGCCTGGGCGATCTCTGAATCCAGGAAGGAGCCATCCTGGTTGCTCCCCACCGAGATGTTCAGGATCCGGATCCCGAAACGCTCGCGATGAGCCCGGACCCACTCCAGGCCGGCCACGATCAGTTCGTCGCAGATCCGCCCCTGGCGACTGACCTGGACCAGCACCACCCGGGCCCCGCTGGCCAGCCCGCGATAACGCCCCCTGGAGAGCCTGCCGTCTCCGGCCGCCACCACCGAGGTCTGCATTCCGTGCCAGTTCCACGGGTTCCGACACTGCTCGGGCTCCAGGGAGCCGGCCTGGCCGCTGGCGTCGTGGAAGGCCAGCAGGCGCCCCTCCAGATCGGCATGAGGATAGAACCCGGAGTCCAGGAAGGCGATGGTGACGCCTCGTCCGAGTGGCCCGGGGTCGGCGCCCAGGCGGCGGATGGTCGAAGGCACCGAGTATCGGGCCAGATCGACCAGGGGTCCTGGGCCCATTCAGGCCTCCAGGGACCCGCGGGCGTCGCGACGGGCAGGTCTCACCGGATGCGGACCAGACGCCAGCGCTTCCCCACCTTCAGCCGGGTTCCCTCGCAGGGCTCGATCCGGGCGGAAGGATCGGCCAGAACCACCCCATCCACGCTCAGCGCTCCCTGCTCCACCAGACGGCGGGCCTCCCTCCTGGAGGGGGCCAGACCGGCGGCCAGCAGGAGCTCCACGGTCGAGAGGGGCCCCGCCTGGAGGTGGAGTTCGGGGATCTCGGAGGGGACCTGCCCGGCGCTGACCACCCGCAGCCACTCCTCGTCCGCCTTCTCGGCTTCCTCGCGCGGGTGGTACAGGGAGAGGATCTCCCGCGCCAGCCAGCGCTTGGAATCCCTGGGATTCTCGGTGCCCAGCCGGGCATCCACCTCTTCCAGGGGCACATCGGTGCACAACTCGAAGTATCGCCGGATCCTCGAATCGGGAAGCTGCATCAGCTTGAGGAACATCTCGGTGGGGCTCTCGGTGATCCCCACGTAGTTCCCCAGGCTCTTGGACATCTTCTGGACCCCGTCCAGGCCTTCCAGGATCGGCATCAAGAAGACCACCTGGGGCTCCTGGCCGGACTCCCGCTGCAGCTCGCGTCCCACCAGGATGTTGAACTTCTGGTCGGTGCCGCCCATCTCGACGTCGCAGCCCAGGGCCACCGAGTCGTATCCCTGCATCAGGGGATAGAGGATCTCGTGCAGGCCGATGGGAACCCCTTCGCGGAAGCGCCGTTCGAAGTCGTCGCGCTCCATGACCCGGGCCACCGTATAGCGCGAGGCCAGGGCGATCACCGCTGCGAAGTCCATGGGCCCGAGCCATTCGGAGTTGAAGCGGACCTCGGTGCGCTCGGGGTCCAGGATTCGCGACAACTGGTCGCGATAGGTCCGGGCGTTGGCCTCGATCTCTTCAGGCGAGAGGACCTTGCGGGTGACCGAACGCCCCGAGGGGTCGCCCACCCGGGCCGTGAAGTCCCCGATCAGCAGCACGACGTGATGGCCCAGGTCCTGGAACTGCCGGAGCTTGCGCAGCACCACCGCAAAGCCGAGGTGGATGTGGGGCGCGGTCGGGTCCAGGCCCAGCTTGATGCGCAGGGGCTTGCCCTCTTGAAGACTGCGGCTCAGCTTCCGGCGCAGATCTTCGCGGTTGATGATCTCGGCGGTCCCGCGCTCCAGGCGGGCCAGTTGCATCTCGACTTGTTCTTCAATCGACAACTTCAAGGACTCCACGATGCGAATGCGCTCTACAACGAGCGTGCGGAACGGACCTGGAACACGGCCCCCATCATCCCCAGGCTCATCTGGGAGGATTCCTGGCCCTGGATCTCCAGACGGATCCCCTCCCGATGCAGCGCCTGCGGAAGACCCTCCAGGTGGTACTGGCGACCGTTCTCGGCGGCCAGGACCCAGACTCCGCCTTCCAGGTCCGAATGATTCAAGGTTCCGACCAGCTTCTCCATGACAGGCCTCCCTACAGATCGATCTGACTCCGGATCTCCTCGAGCTTGGCGGGTCCGATTCCCGGAACCTCCAGAAGGTCCTCGTAGGTGTTGAAGGGCCCCTTCATCTCGCGGTGCTCGACGATCTGGCGGGACAGCGCGGGTCCCAGACCCTTGACCCCCGCCGCCAGTTCCTCGGCCGAGGCCTGGTTCAGGCTCAACCGCCCGGAGGCCGACGCGCTCCCCTCGTCGAGGATCACCTCCCCCTCGGAGGAGCCCCCCAGGGGTTCTGAAACAACGCCTTCCTGGAAACCGCCCTCCGGGCGGACCGAGGAGGAGCGCGGCTGGACCATCGCCCGGGTCTCGCTCTTGGAGCGCACCACGATCTGATCCTCGTCGCGGATCTTCTTGGCCAGGTTCACGCTCAGGGGATCGGCGTCCGCCAGCATGCCCCCGACGGCCCGGATGGCATCGTCCACCCTCGTGCCGGCGGGCAGCGTGACCACCCCGGGCTGATGGACCGCTCCCACCACGTAGACCTTCACGGTCTCCGGGGCCACCGGAGGCGGCGGGACGACGGGGGTCGGCGGGACCAGGGGAACCGTCTCGGTCCCGGAGGGCGCTCCGCCGAGAGAATCCTCCCCGCGTTGGAGCGGCGAGAGATAGAACGAGAGGACCAGGCCCAGCACCAGCACGACGAAGAGTCCGAAGAGCAAAGGCAGACGCCAGGCGGGCTCCTCGCGGTTCTCGGGCTGGCCCGGTTCGGGAAGCTCCGGGGGAAGATTGGAGAAACTCGGTTCCGGTCTCACGCGCAACAGGCCTCCTCGACCTCCAGGCCCCGGTCATCCAGCCGGGCCTGGAGGATCTGTGCCCCCGACTCTTCCAAGGCCTGCCGCACCGCCTCCCGACGATCCGGACGGGCCAGGGTCAGCAGGCAGCCGCCCCCTCCGGCGCCACAGATCTTCGAGGCCAGGGCGCCGGCATTCCTGGCGGATTCCACCATCCGGTCGATCCCCGGGGTGGTGACCCCCTCGGCCAGGGCCCGGCGATTCTCCCACTCCCGGGCCAGGGCCCGGCCCACTCCGGGCAGGTCCTCGGCCCTCAGGGCCTCCCACATCTCATGCGCCGTCGCTTCGATGGCGTGCATCCGCTCGACGGTCTGGCCCTGACCCTCGACATAGCCTTTGAGCATGTTCCAGTTGCTGGTTCCCGAAAAGTGGCTGATCCCGGTAAAGGAGAGCAGCAGGGAACGGTCGAGCTCCTCGCGGAAGCCCTCCGAGGGGGCAAGACTCTCGACGCGGGTTCCCCTCACCCCGAAATGCAGGCCCTTGATCCCCCCCAGGATGGCGCCATAGTAGTCCTGGAGCCCCGTGGGGATGCCCAGGTTCTGGGCCTCCAGGGCGGCCCCGTGGCGGATCAGATCCTCGTCGGAGTCCATTCTCCCGCCGAATCGGCACAGGACCCTGGAGATGGCCATCAGGAGGCTGGAGGAAGCCCCCAGCCCCGACCCTCGGGGAGCCGTGTTCCGGGTCCGCAGCTCCAGCCCCCCTTCGGGGACGTAGAAGCGGACCGCCCGGGCCAGGAGATCCAGATCCCGACCCGGGGGCAGGTCCTGGGGATGGGGCGCCTCGTGGGCCACTCCCAGGTCCTCGGAGACCAGGCGCACCCGAGTGCCCTCCAAGGGCCGGACTTCGGCCCGCGAACGCAGGTCCACGCTGGCGTTGACGGTCAGAGGACGTTCCAGGAACAGGAAGAGGGGGTGCAGGTCCAAGGTCCCTCCCGCCAGGTCGATCCGGGTGGGGGCGGTCGCGAAAAGCATGGAGAACTCCAAAGAAAAACTGGCCCACCTGTTTCTCGGCATGAGGGATCGCTCCTCCAGGAAGGTCTCAGTCTGATCGGGATTCCCGCCCCAGGCGCAGCAACAAGCCGATCCAGAGATGCCTCAGGCGCTCGCGCCAGCGCCGGCGCAGTCGGGAGCGCCCGACCGAATCTCCCACGGGGCGCAGGGTCTCGCCCTCCCGGCCGAGACAGACAAGCCGGGCCAGGATCTCGTCGAAACCGTGTCGGGTCGGGGGGGCCTCCAGGCCGTCGGCCACGACCTCGAAGCGCTCGCCTCCTTCGCTCAGGACCCGCTGGAGGATCCGCCGGAGCAGGCAGCCAGCCCGGGTCTGGATCAGCACGATATCGTCCCGGCGCAGGTCCAGCAACCGGGCCTCCTCGAACTCCAGCATGTCTCCGGGAAGCACGTGGGGAGCCATGTCCGAGCCTTCCATGCGCAGGCGCACTCGAGCCCCCCTTCCCAGCCTCCTCCTCCACTCATCGACCCGGAAGGCCGGATCCGAAGGCTGCCTCGCCTCAGCCACGAGTCCGGAGCAGGGCCTGGAGGCGGACCAGTCTCTCGCACTCGGCGGCCGACATCTCCGAGGTGAAGGTCAGGACGACCCGATAGCGCTCGTCGGGCAGTTCGGTGCAGCGCGAGACCGAGGCCCTGGCCTGGAGCGGGCTTCCCATGGCGTTCAGGCGGAACCCGACCTCCTGGCCCACGAGCAGGGGCTCAGAGAGATCGATGTGCAGGCCGCGCAGGGTCAACTGGCGGGCGATCCCGGACAAGGGAGAATCCGCCCCCCGGGAGATCTCGACGGGGAAGTCCCCGGCCTCGGGCTCGGAGGAACGGAATGGAGTCCGCCTGGAAGGCGGTCTGTCCGGATTCATCGGAATCCCCCCATGGCTTCGACCTCATCCGCAAAGTCGGGATACATCTCGCGGAAGCACCCGGGACACACTCCGTGCGAGAACTCGGCGTCGGTGTGATGGCGCACGTACTGTTCGACGGGGGTCCAGTGCCCTTCCTCGTCGCGGATGTTCTTGCAGCGCGAGCAGATCGGCAGGATTCCCGTCAGCAGGCGGACCCGGGCCGCGCTCTCGCGCAGATCGGAATCCAGGCGCTGGCCGTTGTGCACGAGGAACATGGCAGCCAGGGCCAGGTCGATCATGCCGATGGCCAGGAAGAAGAGAGCCTCGCTGGGGCCCAGGACGAAGAGGCTGCGGGTCGGCGGGGCCATGATCCAGTCGATCCCCCGGAGCGACATGGCGACCACATAGGCCAGGCACAGGCCCGCGCTGATCCGCGAGAGCCTCAGGGCCCCCTCCCTGCGGTTCTGCAGCCAGATGCGGGCACACAGGATCGCGAAGAAGGACAACAAGACCGTATTCCACAGGACCCGGACCCGCAGCATGTCCTGGAATACGAAGAGTGCCCCCCCCGCCAGCAGGGACAGGACGGGGACAAGGTACCACCTGCGACGGATGCGGCCTCCGTGGACGAAGCGCACCGTTCCGTCCAGCATGAACACGACCAGCAGGCAATTGAAGAAATTGGCCAGCAGGACGCTGGGGAGGGGGATGAACGGATGCAGGACCAAAGCCAGGAAGCCCAGGATCCCGCTGAGCATCCCCGCCACCCAGTGCGAGAATCCCGGATAGGTCCGGGAAAGCCTGGTATAGAGGGCTGCCGCCAGGGTCACGGAGGTCCGCGCCGCGATGATGGCCACGACGGTGCTCCAGGTGTCCAGGCTGGGACTCAACAACCGTGCTGCATCCTTTCATCCCCCCGTTCCTCCGGCCCTTGGATCGTCGGAGTCGAGGCTCGATCCGGGGTTCTAGACGACCCTTCGGAATCCCCCGCGCCACTCCGACGTGCCCTTTTCCGGACAGAGGGGAACTTTTTCACGCCTTTCGGAGTCTATCATGGTGGATGTCGAGGGACCGGAAGGCCCGGGTCGCGCCCTTCCAGGGACTCTCGTCACCCCGGCCAGTGGCTTGTCGTGCCCCCCGGAACCAGGAACCCGAGGCGACCGGAGGAGGAGAGAGGCAAATTGGCATCATGCCCCCACTGTGGCGGAATGGCCGTCGTCGAAGAGTATGTCCGAATCAACGAAGGGGGAACCTCGCGGGTCCGCATCCGGCGCTGCGTTTCGCTGGGCAGGGATCGGAGCCGGCACCGCCGGCGCAAGGATCCCAGCCTGCGCTCCACGCGGGATTGCGGCGAGGTGGAGGTGCTCAACGAGATCCAGGTGAAGCGGACCGCCTGAACGCCACGGACCAACCAGCCCGGCCGGGTCCCCTCGGGAGCCCGGCCTTTCTTTCGCCAGCCGGCCGTTGAGGCGATCGCCCCTGCAAGGTCTGCAAGGCCCGCCCGCTCGACCCCGCTCAGGGCACCAGGATCCGGCCCAGGACCACCGGACAGGAGGCGCCCGTGGCCCGGGGGACGTTGGCTGGCCGGAAGTGGGCCGTCTCGTGCCCCAGGATGGCGAAGGCCACCGCCTCCCGGGCCTGGGCGGGAAGGCCGACCTCCTCCATCCGCAGAAGGCGGACCCCTTCCGGCAGCCGCCGACTCAACTCGACCATCAGGACCAGATTCTCGACCCCTCCCCCACCCACCAGGATCTGGGCCTCCCCCCGCAGATATCGCTGCACATGCAACATGACCGAGGCGGCCGTGAAGGCGGCAGCAGTCCGGAGCAGGTCCTCGGGGTTCCCCCGGCCCCAGAGTCGGTCCGCCAGGGCCCTTCCGAACTCTTCGCGCCCGGTTGACTTGGGCGCAGGCCGCGACAGGTAGGGGTGGGCCATCAACTCCGCCAGGATCTCGGGCAGGACCTGACCTCGGGCCGCCAGCCCCCCCCCTTCGTCGCAGGGCCTTCCGGTCGCTCGCCAGGCCAGGGCATCCAGAAGAGCGTTGCCCGGCCCCGTATCGCAGGCCTCGACCTCCCCGTGGGAGGGAATCCAGGTCAGGTTGGCCATCCCTCCCAGGTTCAGGGCCAGACGATCCACATGAGGGTCGCGGAAGAGCAGGGCATCGGCATGGGGCACCAGAGGGGCTCCCTGTCCGCCCGCTGCCAGGTCGGCCGGCCGGAAGTCGCAGACCGTCAGACACCCGGTGCGTCGGGCGATCACCGCGCCCTCGCCGATCTGCAGGGTCCCCCGCACCGACTCGCCGCAGAAGTCCTCGGCCTGGGGGAGATGCGCGATGGTCTGACCATGGGAGGCGACCAGGTCGGCGCCGGGTTCCATCACCGAGAGGGCCGCCCGGGCGAAAAGCTCTCCCAGCAACCAGTGCAGGCGCAGGATCTCCCGAGGCGAACCGCGGTCCTCGAAGACCTCCTGCAGCCTCCGACGGACCTCCGCAGGTAGGGGGTGAGAGCGGAAGTCCAGCAGACGCGGCCGGGGGCCCATCTCGACCAGGGCGGCGTCGATGGCATCGGCCGAGGTTCCCGACATCAGGCCGACGACCCGGGGGGTCTCCAGGGCCCGGTAACGCGTCAGGAGATCACTCATCAGAGGGACGGGTCGGCCTGCGACCGACATGCAGGGTCACGATCCCCCCGGTCAGGGGCAGGATTCGGATCTCCTCCAGACCGGCCCGCTCCATGCGGCGGGCCACCTCCTCCACCGGCAGGAATTCGGCGATCGATCGGGCCAGATAGCGATAGGCGCCTCCCTGGCCGGAGAGCATCCCCCCGACCAGGGGGACGATCCAGCGCAGGACCAGGCCGTGCAGGCATCCCAGAAGGCCGCCCGGTCGGGTCAGTTCCAACGAGACCACCCGCCCGCCCGGACGGACCAGGCGGGTCATCTCGCGAAAGAGGGCCTCGACATCCTCGACGTTGCGCAGGGCGAAGGCCACGCTGGCTCCATCGAAGGACCCCTCGGGAAGGGCCGTGGCCAGGGCATCCGCCTCCAGGAACCGGATTCCCGGATGGCGCAAGCGGGCCCGTTCCAGCATCTCGGGCACGAAATCCAAGCCCACCACGTTCTCGGGGCCGGCCAGGCGAGCCAGGGCCCGGGTCAGTTCTCCGGTCCCGCAGCACAGATCCACGGCCGTGGAGCCGGCAACCAGATCCAGTTGAGCGGCGGCGGCGCGTCTCCAGGTTCGGTGCAGCCCGAGCGAGAGAAGGGCGTTGAGCAGGTCGTAGCGCCCGGCGATGCGGGCAAAGATCCCGCGCACCAGCGAGGCCTTCCCGGCAGGCGGGGGCATGCCCTGGTCTGAGGGGTTCACGCGAGGACCTCCAGAATCTCGTAACGGGAGTTCCTCACCGCCGGAATCCGACCGGCTCCGCGGATCAGGCGGACGAATTCCTCGGAATCGTAACGATAGCCCACACCGGTGGCGGCCAGGACCATCTCCTCCATCAGGAGGCTTCCCAGGTCGTCCGCCCCGAAGTCCAGGGCCACCTGGGCCAGGCGGGCGCCCTCGGTGACCCAGCCCGAGTGGAGGTGTCGAAAATTGTCCAGATAGAGCCGGGCTACGGCCAGGACCCGAAGGTACTCCACGCCCCCCGGGGGGAGGGTGGCCGCCAGCCCGGTCCCCCGGGTCGAGAGGCTCCAATGGGTGAAGGAGCGGAAGCCTCCCGTCCGGTCCTGGAGGCTCCGCAGGCGCTCCAGGTGCTCGATGCGCTGCTCGGGCGTCTCGCCGAAACCGAAGACCATGGTGGCCGTCGACTCGATCCCCAGACGATGGGCGGTCTGATGGACCTCCAACCAGCGCTCGGAGGAGATCTTCCTGGGCGAGACGCGAAGACGGATCTCGTCCACCAGCAACTCCGCGCCTCCCCCGGGAAGCGAATCCAGCCCCGCCCGTCGCAGGCGCAACAAGGTCTCCTCCAGCGAGAGGCCGGAGGTGGTGGCGATATGGTCGACCTCGGAGGCAGCCAGGGAGTGCAGGTACAGATGAGGATAGCGGGACTTCACCGCCGCGAAGAGGTCCTCGTAGAAGGCGATCCCCAGTTCCGGGTTGTGCCCTCCCTGCAGGAAGAGGGTGGTCCCGCCCACCTTCTCCATCGCGTCGATCCGGGGGAAGATCTCCTCCAGGGAGCGGACGAAGGCCTCGGGATGCCCGGGAGGGCGATGGAAGGCGCAGAACCTGCAGCCCGTGATGCAGACGTTGGTGTAGTTGAGGATCCGGTCCCGGATGAAGGTGACGTAACCCTCCGGATGCAGGCGACGACGGACCTGATCGGCGGCGGCGCCCAGGCGGAAGAGGTCCGGCTCTCCCAGCAGGGCCACCCCCTCCTCGGGCCTCAGGCGCCTCCCCTGCGCCAGGGATTCCCAGGCGCCTTCCAGCGAGCGGCTCATGCCGCCACCCCGGCCAGCAGGGCCTCGCTTCCCGGCGGCAGGAGCCCCAGAAGCCCGGCACGTCGATAGAACTCCCGCAGCCCGGCGACCGATTCGGCATCCAGGCGATGGTGCAGCCCCGAAAAATAGGATTCCATCCTCTCAGGAGACAGACCGGTGCGCCGGGAGGCCTCGGTCAGGAGCCGGGCGCGATGGGCCTGGCCCCAGGCTCGTGAGCGTTCCAGCAGTTCGAGAGCCACGGGGGCCACCTCCGCCCGCGTGGCCACCCACAGGGCGAAGACCATGGGGAGACCCGTGGTCCTGGTCCAGAGTTCGCCCAGATCCGTCACGTGCCGCGCTCCGGAGACCTCACCCAGGGCCCGGTCGCCGATCAGCAGGACGGCGGGGAGCCCCTCGTCGAGTCGGGGCTCCCCCTCGAGCGGGACGGGTCGGATCCCGGCCAGCAGGACCTGGACCAGGATCCGGGAGGTGGCGCTGACCGAGGTGATGGCGACCGGCCGGCCGCGAAGCTCCTCGGGGGGCACCCTCGAGAAGAGGCGCACGCTCTGGACCACCCCCCTGGAGGCCACGCAGAACCCAGGAACGATGTGATAGGCCCCAGGGGCGGCCGCCACCTCGGCGGCCGAGACGGGGGTCAGGTCCAAAAGGCCCTGACGGGCCTGGTGGTTCAACCAGGAGGGCTCGCCGGGAAGGATCTCGCCGGAAAAGGGGATGGCCCGGCACTCCAGGCCGAGGGTCACCGGCAACCCGTTGACGGACTTCAGGACTCCCAGGCGCATCCGCGCACCTCCACGGGCTGGCGCGAGGCTTCGGCCACCCCGGCCCGGGCCTCCCGCGCGCCGACCGGGCAGGGCAAGGCCAGCGCCCCTCCCCATGCCCTCTCTTCTTCCAGGCCCCAACCGGCCACCTCGTCGGCACCACAGGCCAGCAGGAACTGGGCCATCTTCCATCCGAAGGCCGCCCAGGAGGCCCGGACGCGCACCCCGGCGGGAAGCACCAGTCGGCTCACGGCCAGGAGCCGGGCATCCAGGAGGCCATCGGTCGCCTCGGCCCGGTGCACCCCCTCGCCCGGAGACTCCGGCAACCAGGCCAGGCACTTCAGGGCGCGAACCGTGCGGAACCCCTCCAGGCGCCGGGCCAGTTCCCGGGGCGTGCTGGTCGGGCCATAGGTGGCGCAGATCACCAGGGGGGCGCCGGGCTCCAGCAGATCCCACCGGGGGTCTTCACCCGAGCCCGACGGTCCGCAATGGATCGAGAAGCTCTCGACCCCGACCCGGACCAGGCGTTCCAGGTCGGGAAGATCCCCGGCCCCAGGCCAGCCCGCATGGATCCAGAGACCGGGATGGAGCGCCTTCAAATCGCGAACCCGGGACTCGGTGGGTTCCAGGAGGTGCAGTTCCCGAGGAATTCCCCCTCCCGGCACGGGGTTCCAGATCCGGCCCTGATCGGCCAGCAACACGGCCCCATCCTCGCGGTAACCGGCCCGGGTGAAGAGCCGGGGGCTCCCCACCCGAGCGCCCAACTCCAGAAGCGAGCCCTCCTCCAGGAGGGCCTCGATCTCGTCGACGGCCAAGGGGACGGCGCTCACGGGCCCTTGGGTTCCAGTCCCTGCCGGCAAGTCCTGCCCGTTCCGACACGCGCCGGTTCAGCAGCAGACCTCCAGGAGGGCTCCGGCCAGCAAGGTCAGGCTGATCCCGGCATTGCAGGTGAAGAAGGCCTGCTGCATCCGGGACAGATCCTCCGGGGACAGGAGCGAGTGTTCCCAGACCAGCAGGACCCCCACCATTCCCAGGCTCAAGGCCCAGGGCCAGCCCAGTCCCAGCAGCGAACCCGCCATCGCCAGGGTCCCCAACGAGCCGGCATGGAAGCCACGAGCGACCGTGAAGGCGCGACGCGCCCCCAGTCGGGCAGGCAACGAATGCAGCCCGACGGCGCGATCATGCTCAAGGTCCTGGCAGGCGTACAGGATATCGAAGCCTCCCACCCAGAGCAGGATGCCCAGACCCAGGAGCAGGGCAGGCAACTCGAATCGACCGCTCACGGCAAGCCAGCCCCCGATGGGGGCGCAGGCCTGCACCAGGCCCAGGCCCACATGGCAGGCCCAGGTCAAGCGCTTGAGGTAGGAATAGAGCAGCAAGAGGCCGACCGCGACCGGTGAGAGGGCCAGGCACAGGGGGTTCAGGAACCCGGCCGAGAGCACCAGGAGCCCAAGCGAGAAGGCTGCCAGGAGCCGGACCCCGCGGACCGAGACCCGGCCGGCCGGAAGATCGCGCTGGCAGGTGCGCGGATTGCGGGCATCGATCTCGCGGTCGATGAGCCGATTGAGGGCCATCCCCGCAGTCCTCGCGCCCACCATCGCCATGGTGACCCAGAAGGCCACCCTCCAATCAGGCAGGGCGCCTTCCGCCAGGAGCATCCCGATCCAGGCAAAGGGCAGGGCGAAAACGGTCTGTTCCAGTCGGACCAGGCCGACAAAGCGCCGCCAGGCCGCGAAGAGGAAGGTGATTCGGGCCTCGTCGCTCACGCCTGGGGCTTCTCTTCGACCCGGCGGGTTCCTGGCCGAAGATCCGCGAGCCCCCGCGACTCGTGATATTTCGCCAAGGGAATCGAATCCCGGGCGAAGAAGAGGTTTTCCAGAGAGGGCTCGTGTGGAAGGGAAGGATGCAGGAAGTCGCACGACGGACCCTGGAGAACGGATGTGCCATGTGCGTGGTCCGCGCGGACCTCACCACCCTGGAGGTGGACGCCGTGGTCAACGCCGCCAATCCCGCCCTGAGAGGGGGTGGGGGCGTGGACGGCGCCATCCATCGCGCCGGTGGGCCGACCATCCTGGCGGAATGCCAGGCCTGGGTGGCCCGCTCTGGTCCGCTGCCCACGGGCCAGGCGATGGCGACCCGGGCGGGCAGGCTGCCTGCCCGCCGGGTCTTCCACACCGTGGGCCCGGTGTACCGCGGTCCACAGGATGCCGAGGCTCTGGCTTCGTGCTATTGCGAATGCCTGAAGTTGGCGCTCGAGCACGGCTGCCGGACCGTGGCCTTCCCGGGGATCTCCACCGGGGTCCATGGCTACCCCATCTCCGAGGCCGCCCCCTTGGCCGTCCACGCGGTCCAGGAATTCCTGATGAGACACCAGGCGCCGGCCGAGGTGGTGTTCTGCACCTACGACCCGGAATCGACCCAGGCCTACCGACAACTGCTCGAACCCGACCGGTCCGGGCCCGACTGAACAAGAAGCAGAGGGGAAGAACCTTGAGCGAGGATGCCCTGCCGCGAAGACAGGATGCCTTGTTGCGCCTGATCGCCCGACACCAGAAGGATGGAATGGTGCCCTCCGCAGCCGTGCTGGCGCAGGAGATGGGGCTGGCCGGCGAGTCCAGCGTCACACCCGCCCTGCGAGCCCTTCAGATCAAGGGGTACCTGCACGTCGAAGGCGGAGTCCGAGGCCGACAGAGGTTCATCCGACTCACGCCCAGGGGAGTCCGCTACCTGCTGGAGGGTCTGCCGGTCCTGGGCCGGATCCCGGCGGGCGCCATCGGACGCGCGCCCCAGGCCAGCAGCCGGGTGGTGGTCAGCCTGGACGAACTCCTGGAGTGGGAGGTCGGAGACTATCTGGTGGAGGTGGAGGGGGACTCCCTGGTCGGTGCCGGCATCTGCCCGGGAGACCTGGTCCTCCTTCGCCCCGGCCAGGATCCCCAACCGGGCGAGATCGCCGCGGTCCACATCCCTTCAGCCTCGGGGGGAGCGCTCAAGAGGGTCTTCGTGGATGCCCAGGGCGGAAAGATCTGCCTGAAGGCGGCCCATCCCGAGCATCCCGACCAGCAGATGTCCCTTTCCGAGGTGCGCATCAGCGGGGTCATGCGCGGATTGATCCGCCGCTGCCCGGGGGACGAAAAAGCCACGAGCCCTCGGGCCGACTGAGAGCCCCCCACCCTCCGAAGGGCCGATCCCGACCCGCTTCCGACGAGGCTCAGCCGCGGGCCCCGGCGGAGCCCCGCCCGGGCCAGGCCAGGGCCAGGATCATCCGGGCATACTCCGCCAGCTCCGCCAGCGAGAAGCCCTCACCGGAAGAGGCCTTGGCTCCAGGCTCCTCGCCCCAGGGGGTCTCGGCCATCCGGGCTCCCATCCGGGCCAGGCGGATCAAGAGTTCGACCTGGCCGGCCCCTCCCGAGAAGGTGACCAGGTTCCGGCCATGCAACCCGAAGGCCCGTTCCAGGGCCGAAAGCCGATACCCCCGAAGCCCTGGGGTGGAATCGAGGATGCCGGGCAGGGGAAGGAGCAGGCGCAAGACCCCTGTCAAAAGAGCTTCCCAGAAGGCCTGCCAGCCTCCCCGCCCGGAGCCCGAACCGCCCGAGCCCCGGCGCGAGCCCACCACCACATCCATTCCCTGTTCCAGAAGTCGGAGGACGCCTCGAAGGGAGTCCAGGTCAGGGGCGCTCCCGGGAGGCAGGGTCAAGACCAGGTCTCCCGGGCTCGCGCCGGAAATCACCCGACGCAGGCCTACCATCAGCGCCTGGCCGGAACCGTGCCTGCGCACATGCTGAATCAGGCCCAACCGGTCCCCCAATCCAGGGTGGCCCGCGACCACCTCCGGCGTCCCATCCGAAGACCCGTCGTCGATCACCAGCAGACGCGCTCCCGGGTCCAGGGCCCCCAGGTCTTCCAGAAGGCCAATGACCTCTTCGCGCTGGTCCCGGACGGTCAAGACGACATGGATCACGGCATACCTCGGGGCGCCCATTCCCGGATCGAAGCCAGGACCCCTCTCGAAACAGGATCTTCCTGGAACTCCGACGGGAAAGCCCGCGCCCTCGCATCTGCAGACCTCCTGAAAAGCCCGATTCCAGGGGTTTTGAGCGGCAGGCGGAGGGAAATGGAGGCTTTGCGAACCTCGGATTGTGGAAAATTCTTCCCTCTGGTATAATTCCCGGGTGAGTCGGAAAAGGAGGATCGGCATGTAGATGAGGAATCAGGCCTGGGCCAACTACGTGAAAGACAAGAGAAAGGCCCGTGGGCTGACGCGTCGCAAGCTGGCCGAACTGGCCAGCATCGATCCCAGTTACGTGACCTTGATCGAGAGGGACGGCTACGTCCCCCGCAAGGACAAGGTGCTGGAAGTCGCCCGAGCGCTCGAAGCCGACGTGGACCACACCCTCCTGGTTGCTGGCTACGCCCCCGAGAAGATACCCGTGAAGGATCTCCTGGAGAGGCTGGAGACCTTCAAGTCCGAGAAGGTTCTTGACAAGGAACTCCGGGCATCGATCCGCGAACTCTTCGACCTGACCAGTGCTCAGCAGAAGAAGGTCTCGGAGGTTCTGACCGCCTACGTCAAGACCCTCAAGGACCAGAAGAAGGCCCGCACCGCGGCCCGGGTCCCCCGCTCCGGAAGAGGGGTCGGCCTCCAGGGTTGAACCCCGCGGGACGAACACAAGACACATAGAACCCGAAGCCCCAACCAACCTGTTCCGAGCGGCCTGCCCTTCCGGCAGGCCGCCTTCTCTTCTAGACGCCCAGGCCGGCTTGGCGATCCGCCAGGAACAAGGTCTCTTCCCGAGCCCGCACCCGACCGGCCGGGAAGGGCTCACCGGCCAGGACCCGGCGCAGGATCGAGGACTTGGAACGCCCCGAGACCAGGAACAAGGCGATCCGGGCCAGGTTCAGCACAGGGAAGGTCAGGGTCAGGCGCCATCCCCTCCCTCCCCCCAACGGATTGGCCGCGGCAGGCCGGTCATGGACGTGCAGGGCGGGAGTCCCGGGGAAGAGGGAGGCCGTGTGGCCGTCCTCGCCCAGGCCCAACAAGACCAGGTCCAGGCTGGGGAAGGCACCGGAAAACTCGCCTTCCAGGGCTTGAGCACAGGCGCGGGCGGCCTGCTCGGGACCTCGCTCGGTCTCCCATCGGAAGATCTGCTCGGGTCTGAGCGGCGAGCCCTCCAGCAGGGTCTCACGGACCATCCGGTAGTTCGAGTCCGGATGGTCTGCCGGGACATCCCGCTCATCTCCCAGGAAGAAGCGCATCCGCTCCCAGGGGAGGTCCCGGCCAGCCAGAAGCGAGTAGAGCCGACGCGGGGTGCTTCCCCCCGCCAGGGCCACCCGGAAGGGGCCCTCGGACGCTCGGGAGCGGGCTTCGAGAAGGTCTGCCGCCGCCTCGGCCAGATCCTCGACCACCTCCAGGCGGGGCTCGGGAGGGAAGGAATCCATCTCCAAGGCGCTCTCCAGGGCCTCCTGATAGACCACGTCCCGGCTCAGGGTCGACAATTCGCGCCCCATCTGCTCAAGCCAGCGCGCGGTCTCGGGCTCCAGGTCGTTCCTCCAGGCATCCCGACCTCCGCGCCGACGAGGGCGGACCACATCCACCCGGAATTCGCGGCCCTCTCGAGTCCTGGCCAGGAAACCGAGGGGCTGGCCCGAGTGGCCCTCGACCCAGGCAGGCCGGAGGCTCAACTCGACCTGCCCTCCCCCTCCGGCGAACCGGGCCCTGAAGTCCTCTCCCGCCCACTTCAGGTGGGAACGCCTCCAACCCAGTCGGGAGGCCAGCCAGCCCGCCAGGAGCAGGGGCTGGGGGGGCAGCGGATCGGCTCCGGGGACGAAGCGGATTTCCACTCGTTCCAGCGCCGGCAGACACTCGGTTGCCTCAGGCGGATCGAAGAGAGAGGCGATCTCCTCGCGCCATCCTTCCAGGCGGCCCCAGGACAGGTCCGAGAAGGCCTGCTCCTGGTGATAGCGATCCGTCACCAGGGCCTGGACGGCTTCCAGCCTGGAGACCGGGAAATCCGCAGAGTCGAAGACGACCCGGTCGGAGAGCTCCAAGAGCTGCTCGAGGAACTGACTTCCGAGAGGCGGATCCCCGCGCCACCAGGAAAGCGTCGGGACCTCGGGCAGCAGCGTCGCCGAGACCAGGCTGGGGATCGACTCACCCTGGCCCCCGGGACAGTACAGGATCACCTGCTCACAGCACATGTGCTGACGCCGATAGGGATGGCAGGTCAAGGAGGCCCAGCCCTGCATGTCCTGGGGCTCGGCCTGCGGGTCCAGGATGGCCACCAGGCAGCGGCAAGGGAACTCCGCACAGAGCTCTCTCAGGAGCAGACCCAGGCCGCGCGCCTGGTCCGGTTCCGTGCAGACGACCACCAGGTTGGTGGTGGTCAGGCGGAACTGAACGCCCGACTCGATCCCCTGCTCACGCTCCAGGGCATCGAGTTCCCTCACGATCCGGGCGATCTCCAGGGGACGGGGGTGACCGACCGAGACCTCGGCCAGCAGGGTCTCGAGTTCCATCAGATCCTCCTCCAGTGGCGCCCCTCGTCCTCGATGAAGGCCTCGGCGGCCCGAGGGCCCCAGGAACCCGCCGGATAAGGCTCGGTCGACCCGGAGTCGGAGCTCCAGCCCTCCAGGATGGGATCCACCACGGCCCAGGCTGCCTCCACCGCGTCTCCGCGCGAGAACAAGGTGGCGTCCCCCAGCATGGAATCCAGCAGCAGACGCTCATAGGCCGCCGGGGACGGGGCCGCGAAGGCCCGGCCATACTGGAATTCCATGTTCACCCAGCGGACCCGGGTGACCATGCCCGGGTACTTGGTGGCGATCCGCAACGAGATCCCCTCCTCGGGATCGATCTTCAGGACCAGCAGATTGGGTTCCAGGGCATCCTCGGGCGTCTTCGAGAAGAGCAGGTGGGGCACGGCCCGGAACTGCACCGCCACCTCGGTGACCTTGCGGGGCATGCGCTTGCCGGTGCGGACATAGAAGGGCACCCCGCTCCAGCGCCAGTTGTCCACCAGGAAGCGGACGGCCGCGTAGGTCTCGGTCTGGGAATCGGGCCGGACCTTGGCCTCCTGACGGTAGCCGGGAACGGCTGTCCCCTCGATATGCCCGGGAGCGTACTGACCTCGAACCGCACACCCCGCCACCTCGCGCGGCTTGTAGCGGCGCATGGCCCGGTAGACCTTCACCTTCTCGTCGCGGACGGCCTCGGCGTCCAGGCGGGCGGGAGGCTCCATGGCGACCAGCGCCAGCAACTGCATCAGGTGGTTCTGGATCATGTCCCGCAGGGCTCCCGCGGCGTCGTAGTAGCCTCCGCGCGACTCGACGCCCAGGGTCTCGGCGGCCGTGATCTGGACATGGTCGATATAGCGACGGTTCCAGACCGGCTCGAAGATCCCGTTGGCGAACCGGAAGGTCAGGATGTTCTGGACGGTCTCCTTGCCCAGGTAGTGGTCGATCCGATAGATCTGGGATTCGTCGAAGTGACGCAGCAGCTCGCCGTTGAGCTCCATGGCTGAAAAGAGATCCCGACCGAAGGGCTTCTCGACCAGGATTCGCGCCCATCCGCGCGTCGGCCGGTTCATGCCCTGAGCGGCCAGGTTCGAGGCGATGAGCGGGAAATCCGCCGGGGAGACGGCCAGGTAGAAGAGCCGGTTGCCCCCGATCCGGTGGTGCTCGTCAAGCACCTCGAGCCGCTCCCGAAGGGCGGCGTAGCCGGCCGGGTCCCGGTGATCCCCGGCGTGGTAGTGGATGCGCCTGGAGAAGGCCTCCCAGAGGGCCGAATCCGCCCCCTGCGGAAGCCCCTGGCGCAGACGCTCGCGGAACTCCTCATCGGAGAGGGGGGTGCGGGAGACTCCGAGAATCGCGAACTCGCGGGGGATCAGGCTCTCTTCGGCCAGCCTGAAGAGGGCGGGACAGAGCTTGCGCCAGGTGAGGTCTCCCGACGCTCCGAAGATCACCACGACGCAGGGTTCGGTGGCGCAGGTCCTGGCCAGTCCCACGCGCAGCGGGTTCTCGAGGATCATCGAAGACCTCCCATCGAGACGTGCGCCCCCCAGGATCCCCGGAGCCGGGTATCCGGAGCCGCCGGCCCCGGAAACCCGGTCGAGTGGGAAGGCCGATCAGGCCTGGGCCAGCAGCTTCTCTCGCTGGACCCGGACGGCTTCGACCAGATCCCGGTAGGAGACCGCGAACTTCTCGACGCCCTCCCGGACCAGCGTGTGGTTGGTGATGTCCTCCAGGCTGAAGCCCAGCGAAGCGAAGCTCTCCAGGACCTTGTGGGCCTCGGCGAGGTTCTCGGGAGTCAGGGTCCGACAGACGGTGCCGTGATCCCGGAAGGCCACGATGGTCTCGTCGGGCATGGTGTTGACGCAATCCGGCCCGATCAGGTCATCGACGTAGATCGTGTCGCGATAGGCGGGATTCTTGGTGCTGGTGCTGGCCCACAGAGGCCTCTGCGCGGACGCGCCTTGAGCCTTGAGGCGTTCCCAGCGGGGACTGTTCAGCTTCTGCTGGTAGAGCTCGTAGGCCACCCGCGCGTTGGCCACGGCGATCCGGCCCCGCAAGGCGTCGCACTGGGCCGCCAGGGCCGGGTTGGCCTTCACGCGCTCGTCCATGCGCTTCTCGGCCTCGGTATCCACCCGGCTGACGAAGAAGCTGGCGACCGAGTGCAGGCCCCGGACCGAAGCGCCCTTCTCGAGCCGTTTCTCCAGGCCCGTCATCCAGGCATCGAGGACCTGCTCGTAGCGCTGGACCGAGAACAACAAGGTGACGTTCACGTGGACGCCCCGGGAGAGCAGCTCGGTGACGACGGGAAGCCCTTCAGGCGTGGCCGGGACCTTGAGCATCAGGTTGGGGCGATCGACCCGGGGGACGAGTTGGGCCGCCTGGGCCAGACTCCCCGCGGAGTCATGGGCCATGGTCGGGTTGAGCTCCAGGCTGACGAAGCCGTCGCGCCCTTCCGCGACCTGATGGAGCGGCAGGAAGACGTCACAGGCCGAGCGCACGTCCTGGATCATCAACTCCCAGACGATCTCTTCGGCCTCTTTGCCGGAACGCGCCAGGTCCAGGATCTGCTCGTCATAGAGCGAGCCCTGCGAGATGGCCTTCTGGAAAATGGTGGGGTTGGAGGTCTGCCCGCGGATCCCGTCCTCCCGGATCATGCGGTCCAGCAGGCCGCTGGCGAACATGTCCCTTCTGAGGTTGTCGAGCCAGGGGCTGACGCCCTCCTCCTGCAAACGAACCATGGGGTTGGCCATGTGGGTCTCCTTTCGCCTTCTCTCAGGCATTCAACAGCGCACGCGCGCGCCGGGCGACGTTCTCGCCCGTCAATCCGAACTGCTCATAAAGAGTCTGGTAGGGAGCCGAGGCACCGAAGCGGTCCAGGGCCACCACCTCTCCCTGGTCTCCGACCCACCGATGCCAGCCCATGGACACCCCGGCTTCGACGGCCACCCGGGCCCGAACCTCCGCAGGCAGGACCTTCTCGCGATAGCTCGCGTCCTGCTCGGCGAAGAGTTCCCAGGAGGGCATGCTGATCACCCGGGTGGGAATCCCCTCCTGCTGCAGGAGCGCTCGGGCCTCCAGGCAGAGATGGACCTCCGAGCCGGTGCCCAGAAGCAGGACCTGGGGAGCGCCCCCTTCGGCCTCGGCCAAGACATAGGCCCCCTTGTGCAGACCGGCGGCCCCGCCCAGCTTCGAGCGATCCAGGGTTGGCACGTTCTGACGGGTCAGCGCCATGGCCACCGGGCGATCCTCGCTGCGGATCGCATGCTTCCAGGCCTCCAGCACCTCGCCGGCATCGCAGGGGCGCAGCACCGTCAGGTTGGGAATGGCCCTCAGGGCGGCCAGGTGCTCGACCGGCTGGTGGGTGGGCCCATCCTCTCCCAGCCCGATGCTGTCGTGGGTCCAGACGTACACGACCGGCAGGCCCATCACGGCCGCCAGGCGGACCGCCCCACGCATATAGTCGGAGAAGACCAGGAAGGTGGCCCCGAACGGCAGCAGGCCGCCGTGCAGGGCCAGACCGTTGAGGACCGCCCCCATGGCGTGTTCGCGAATCCCGAAGTGGATGTTGCGGCCTTCGGGATGCTCGGGGCATTGAGAAGCCGCCCCCTCGATCAAGGTCTTGGTCGAAGGTTCGAGGTCGGCCGAGCCCCCGATCATGTTGGGCAGCCGCGCGGCCAGGGCCTGGATCACCTTGCCCGACGAGACCCGCGTGGCCACGGACTTACCGACTTCAAAGTCGATCAGGTCGCGATCCCACCCGGAAGGCCGACGGCCATCCATCCAGTCCTCGAACTCGGCGGCCAGCTCGGGGAAGTTCCGACGATAGGCCTCAAAGGCCTGATTCCAACGTTCCTCCTGCTCGTGGCCCTGATCGACCACCCGCAGCCCCTGTTCCCGGACCTCGTCGGGGACGTAGAAGACCTGGTCCACAGGCAGACCCAGGATCTGCTTGGTAGCGGCGATCTCGGCGTGGCCCAGGGGTGTCCCGTGGGCCTCGGCGGTATCCTGGGCGTTGGGAGCCGGCCAGGCGATATGGGTGCGCACCGCGATCAGGCTGGGACGGGGATCGAGCCTGGCCGCTTCCAGGGCCCGCTCGAAGGCCTCGAGATCGTTGGGGTCCTCGACGCGCTGGACGTGCCAGCCGAAGGCCCGGTAGCGGGCTTCCCGATCTTCTTTGAACGAGAGGTCGGTCGAGCCGGCAATCGTGATGTGGTTGTCGTCATACACCGCGATCAGCTTGCCCAGTCCCAGGGTTCCGGCCAGGGAACTGGCCTCGCCGGTCACCCCCTCCATCAGATCGCCGTCCGAACAGAAGACGTAGGTGAAGTGGTTGACCACCTCGTGCCCGGGGCGGTTGAAACGGGCCGCCAGGTAGCGCTCGGCCAGGGCCATGCCGACGGCGCTGGAGAGCCCTTGACCCAGCGGGCCGGTGGTCATCTCCACCCCGGGGGTCATGCAGTGCTCCGGATGCCCCGGAGTGATGCTGTCCCATTGCCGGAAGCTCTTCAGGTCATCCAGGCTGACCCCGTAACCGGTCAGGTGCAGCAGGCTGTACAGCAGCATGCTGGCATGACCGCAGGACAGGACGAAGCGGTCGCGGTCGGCCCAGGCCGGGTTGTGCGGATTGTGACGCAGGACACGGCTGAACAGGACCCAACCCAGCGGGGCCAATGCCATGGCGGCACCGGGATGACCGGAATCGGCCTTCTGGGGGCCATCCATGGCCAGGCCTCGGATCACGTTGATGCAGAGAGAATCGAGTCGGGTCTCGGGGGTGCTCACGGGGAGGGCGCTCCTTTCCAGGCCGACACCGCCTTCCGGAGGGCAGCGCGGGGTGGCTCCCCTTCGCGACCGAGGCCCAGGCCCCTACCCGAGCCCGAGGTTCATGGGCGGGATCTGGAAAAATGTGTCGCCCCCCGTCCCGACGGACTATCTCGGCTCCGGGTCCGACCTCCTGGAGGCGAAGGGCCGATTCGAAGGCTCCCAGGATGCCCCTGGCTTGACCTCGAGAACCAGGATGGCCAGGTCATCGCCCAGGACCCCCTCCGAATACCCCATGACCGCCTCTTCCAGTCGGCGCAGGAGTTCCTCGGAAGTGGCCCCGGCCAGCCGGCTCAGCATCCTCTCCAGGCGCTCCATGCCGAAGAGTTCGCCAGAAGCCGACCGAGCCTCGACCAGACCGTCGGTGAAGAGCACCACCCGGTCTCCCGGCTCGAGGACCTTCTGGCTCTCGGCCCAGGTGATGTCCTCAAAGACCCCGACGGGAAGCCCTTCGGCGCGCAGGGGCTCGACCTGCCCCGAAGCCCGCAGGAGGAGCCCGGCATGATGCCCCCCCGAGGCGAAGGTCAGCACGCTGCTCTCTTCGTCGAAGACTCCGTAGAACAGGGTGGCGAACCAGGTCGTGTCCTCGGCGCACAGCCGCACCAGGCGCCGATTCAGCCGGCCCAGGACGACCGCTGGCGAGGGGCTGCGCTTGCCCCACTCGAAGAAGAAGCCCATCAGGATCGCCATCAGCATGGAGGCCGAGATCCCCTTGCCCATGGTGTCGCCCAGGCAGAACACCACATACTTCTCCTGGAAGGGGCGGAAATAGTAGAAATCGCCTCCGATGGCCTGACACTGGCGCATCAGGGCCTGGATCCGGACCCGACCGAAATCGTAGTCCGGCGGGACCAGGGCGGACTGGAGGGTGCGCGCCATCCCGATGTCGCGGTTCACGCGGGCCTGGTAGCGCTTGACGGCCTCGAAGCGGTCCAAGGTGACCAGGATGAACCCGGCCAGGAGGAGCCACTCGGCCAGCTCCAGCAGATCGCGGACCAGCAGGCCCGACCAGCTCAGGCGATTCCCGGCCAGCGAGCAGAGATGGAAGAGCAGGAGGGCGGGTGGAATCACCCACAGTCCTTTGCGTCGGAAAAGGATGCATGCCACCAGCACCGGCGCGAAGAAGAGGTCCAAGGGAAGGCGCGGGCCCGTCCCGATCATCAGGGCGGCGCAGGCCAGCAGCGAAAGCCCCAGGAGGGCCCACATGACCCGAGCGGCGATGCCACCGGGGCGAAGCAGGAACAGACCCTCCAGAAAGCGGCTCGTCGAACTCGCAGCGGTGCTCAAGGTACCTTCCGCCTCGGACGCCCCTGTCGGCTCCCCAGGCCTCACAGAACCGAGGAAGAGGCCAGGCGGTCTGCGCGGCACGCAGGGATCGTCCGGGGGGACTTTGCTCAATCCCTTCGGGTTCCTGCCCGCAGGACTTGGGCCTGTCCCGCCGAACCGCGGCTCGCCCTTTTCGGGAGGTGGACCCTTGAATCGCAAGAATCTGGTCGTCGTCCTGGTGCTGGCCCTGGGCCTGGCCAGCGCGTGTGGCATCCTGGCCTGGAATCGGAACCGTCCGGTGGCCCGGGTCAACGGGCAGGCCATCTCCGCGGCCGAATTGAGCCGCGAGCTGCACGAACGATTCGGGGCCGAAGTCCTTCAGGACCTGGTGAACCAGCGCCTGGTCGCCCAGGCGGCCGAGGAGGCGGGTCTGGCCGCGAGGGAGCAGGAACTCGACGAGTGGGTCGCAGACTTCCGCAAGAGGCCCGAGGCCCGGGCCCTGCTGGAATCCGGTCGTCTTGCCGAAGAGCGCCTTCGGGCGAACCTCACCACGGTGGTCCCCCTGTACCGACTGGCCCTCAAGGACGTCTCGGAGGAGGAGCGCAAACAATACTTCCGGACCCATCGTTCCCGGTTCGAGGAACTCCAGTTGCGCCACATCCGCCTGGGAACCCAGGCCGAGGCCGCCGAGTTGCGTCAAAGGATGGACTCCCCTGCAGACTTCCTCGCCCTGGCCGGCATCCATTCCCAGGACGGCGAGACCCGGCCCCTGGAAGGGGACCTGGGCCCGGTGACCCGAGCCGAGCTGGAGCAGTCCTTCGCAGCCGTCGACGTGGACGCGTTGTTCGGCCTGGCCCCGGGGAGCCTCTCGGCTCCACTCCAGGCCGCCAGCGGGGGATGGCACCTCTTCCTGGTCGAGGGCCGGACGGTCCACTACGACGGCCTTCACCGACGCGTGCTCGAAGCGATGGCCCGAGAGCGGCTGGACGGCTGCCTGAAGGGATTGCGCGAGGCGGCCCGCATCGAGGTCCTGCTGCCCGAGGCCGGGTCGGCTCCCCGACACTCCCCCACCTCCCCGGAGGCCTTGAATTGAGCACGGAGTCCTCGTTCGGGAGGCTGGTCGAGATCCTCGCGGTGCTGCGCGGCGAGAGGGGCTGCCCCTGGGATCGCAAGCAGGACCATCACAGCCTGAAGCACTTCCTGATGGAGGAGGCCTGCGAGGTCCTGGAGGCCATCGACGAGGAGGACCCCGAGCACCTCTGCGAAGAACTCGGAGACCTCCTGATGCTGCTCCTCTTCCACGCCCGGATCGCCCAGGAGTCGGGACACTTCGACATCGACGACGTGTGCCGGGGCATCGCCGAGAAGATGGTCCGCCGCCATCCCCACGTCTTCGCCTCCACCCCCGAAATCCAGGCCGAAGAAGTCGCCCGTCAATGGGAACGGATCAAGCTTGAAGAGAAGAACCGGCCGGCCCGGACCTCGGCTCTGGATGGGATTCCCCGAGGCCTGCCGGCCCTGGCCCGGGCTCGCAAGACCGTCCAGCGCGCGGCCCAGGCGGGTTTTGCCTGGCCGGACGCCGACTCGGCCCTGGCCAAGGTCCGCGAGGAGCTTGGAGAGTTCGAAGAAGCCCTGGAGTCGGGGCAGGAGGGGCGGACCGAACAGGAACTGGGCGATCTGCTCTTCGCGGCGGTCGGCCTGGCCCGGACCTTGGGAATGGACGCGGAATCCGCCCTGAGAGGGGCCACGGCCCGATTCACCGAGCGTTTCCGGCGTCTGGAGGGAAGCCTGGACTCTGAACTGTCCGACTTGCCCCCGGACGAGTTGATCCGAATCTGGCGGGAGGTGGCCAACGAAGGCTGAATCAACGGCCCGTCACCCGAAAGCGGGAAGGGCCACCCAATCTGCGACACGCTCCCCAGGAGCAAGGTCAGGAGGATTCAACGTGAAATTCAACTTTCTCCCCCGTGAGGAGACCTTCTTCCAGCACTTCCAGGAACAGGCGCAACTGTGCCGGCAGGCCGGCGACCTCCTGGTGACCCTGCTGGAGGATTTCGAACACTTCGAGATCCACCTCAAGGCCCTCAACGAGATCGAGCATCAAGGCGACGCCCTGGTCCACAAGGTCTCGCTGCAACTGGCTCGTAGCTTCGTGACCCCCATCGACCGGGAGGACATCCACTCCTTGTCGGCCTACCTGGACGATATCCTGGACTACTGCCAGTCCTCCGCCGTCAAGATGTCCACCTACCAGGTCCAGAAGCCCACCGAAGAAGCCTTCCATCTGGCTCGGTTGATCCAGAAGATCAACGGGGTGATCCACCAGGCCGTGGATCGGATGGTCGAGTTGCAGGACATCTCGGAGCTCCGCCGGGAGGTCAAGGTGATCGAGAAGGAAGCGGACACCGTCTACCGCACCGCCGTAGCCGAACTCTTCCGCAACGAGACCGACGCCATCCGCCTGATCAAGTGGAAGGAGATCTACAAGAGCCTCGAGACCGTCACCGACAAGTGCGAGGACGTCATGGACGTCCTGGAAGGCGTGGTCATCAAGTACGCCTGACCTCTTCACCCGGGGCGCCGGGGGTCGAGGACCACCTGGAACCGCGGAGAACCCGCCGCGTTCCAATCCCATCCGCAATCATCCGGTCCCGTCCTGATCGGGACCAAGGAGGTTATTCCATGAGTGAGATCATCGAAGTCAATGCCCGGCAGATTCTGGACTCCCGCGGCAACCCCACCGTCCAGGTGGACGTCCATCTGGCCTCTGGCGCCTTCGGCAGCGCGGCCGTCCCCTCGGGCGCCTCGACCGGCATCCACGAGGCCCTGGAGATGCGCGACGGCGACGAGTCGAAGTATCTCGGCAAGGGAGTCCTCAAGGCCGTCGAGCACGTCCAGGAGAAGCTGGGGCCCGAGATCCTCGGCATGGACGCCCTGGACCAGATGGCCCTGGACCACGCCCTGATCGAACTGGATGGCACCGAGAACAAGAGCAAGTACGGAGCCAACGCGATCCTGGGCATCTCGCTGGCCACCGCCCGCGCCGCCGCGGATTGCCTGGACCTGCCCCTCTTCCGTTACCTGGGCGGACCCTTCGCCCACACCATGCCCGTTCCCATGATGAACATCCTCAACGGCGGAAGCCACGCGGACAACACGGTGGACTTCCAGGAGTTCATGATCGTCCCGGTGGGCGCCGAGACCTTCGCCGACGCCCTGCGCATGGGCGCCGAGACCTTCCAT
>JALHDH010000056.1 GCA_022839105.1 bacterium | reverse complement strand
GGGTTCGGAGGGCGTCCCCCGGGGGGGCTTCGGGGCGGGGCGGGGCCGGGAAGTCGCAGGCTTCTTCTGCGGAAGCGTGGGGGCCGAGGGGGCGTTCTGCGAAGAGGTCTCGGGGCGGGGGGAGGGGGGCGGCTCCGGGGGGGGCGCGGGTTCGCGAGGAGCCGGGGCGGCGGGCTGACGAGCCGGAGAGCCGGCCGGGGCGGGCAGCGAACCGGCCGGATTCGGGCGCGTCCGGGCGTGGGGGATGTAGACCCTTCGGGACTCGGGAGCCGGTTCCAACCCGGGGAGGGTCGAGTCCGGGCGGGCCACCCGGCCGCTCTCGGCCAGGCGCCGATCCGGTCTGAGCCAGGGCTCCCAGCCCGCTCGGGGCTCGAGCCGGTCCCAGGTCAGCCAGAGACCCAGAGCCGCTGCCAGCAGGGCCAGGGCGGCGCCCGCCAGGATCTGGGATCGGGGGATCGGGGGTGGAGTCTCGGGGCTCAATTGAGTCCATTGTAGCAGGCCGCGCCGCATGTTCATCCTATGGAAATAATCTTCGAGCCCGCATCCATTAACCTGGGGATGAGAGTCTGCGCGGCGTGGGTCCGATCCCATGCCGCTTGCGAAAGGAAGTCTGCCAGCATGCAGTTGCCGTCCATCCGTTCCTTCAATGCCGCTTCTCCCGCGTTGCCGGCCCCCAAGCCTGAAGCCGCCAAGGAAGTCGAGTTCAGCTACAACTCCCAGGACCGCCTGGTCATGAATCCCGGAACCACCGTCCTCAAGGACGTGGAGGCCGGCCCTCGGACCGAGCGCATGGCGATGAAGGGGACTCCGCTCCAGCCCAACGAAGATGGCAACTACGTGTTCGAGGCGCAGGATCCGCGCTCGACTTCGGCCGTGGCCTTCTCGGCTGCCCAGAAGACCCTCGAGACCTTCGAGTCCGCCCTGGGGAGCAAGGTGGACTGGGCCTTCCGTCGGCCCCAGTTGGGCGTGTATCCCAACCACGCGGATCGCCCGATGCTCAACGCCTACTACTCGCGCAACGACGGCAGCATCAACTTCTTCAGCCAGAAGGACGCGGTCACCGGAACCCTGATCCAGAGCGGCAGCTCCGGCGAGGTCGTCTCCCACGAGGTGGGTCACGCCATCCTCGACGGCCTGCGGCCCGGCTACCTGGCGGCCTGGAACTCCGACACGGGTGGCTTCCACGAGTCCTTCGCCGACTCCATGGCCATCCTGATGGGCACCCAGGACGACCGGGTGCTGGACAAGGTCGTGGCCCAGAACGGGGGAGACCTGAGCAAGCCCAGCATCCTCTCGGGGGTGGCCGAAGAGCTCGGGCGCGGCATCAACAACGCCTCTGGGACCAACCGCACCGGCGGCGACTACCTGCGCCAGGCGGTCAACAAGTTCAAGTGGGCGGATCCTCGGACCCTCCCCGAGCGGGGCGGACCCGACCAGCTCGGTCACGAGGCCCACGACTTCTCGAGGCTCTGGACGGGCGCGTTCTACGACGTGATGACCCGGATCAACCAGGAGAAGATGGATGCCGGGGTTGCGCCCCGGGAGTCCATCAAGCAGACCGGCGAGGAATGCATCAAGCTGATGGCCAACCTGGTGCGCGAGGCTCCCAAGGGCCAGTTCACCTACCGCCAGATGGCCGAGATCTTCGTCAAGTCCGACGAGAAGCACAACGGAGGCCAGCGCGCCGGCCTGATCCGCGAGATCTTCACCGAGCGCGGGATCCTCTCGCCCAACCTGTACGCCTCGGCCGAGGATGCCGTGCCGGTCTCCGAAAACTTCCGGATGGTCCAGACCACCCTGCGCGGAGACGGATTCGGGCAGTTTGAAGGCGCCGTGGTCAAGACCCCGGTGGACGAGGCCTTCCCGCTGGGCAAGGACGTCGAGACCGAGAAGCGGACCCGCGAGGATATCAAGCGCCTGATCGACGCCGGTCGGATCCTGATGACCGACCCGGGTCAGCGGGTCGAGACCAAGGACCTCTTCGATGCCCAGGGTCGTCCCTACGTGGGCGTGGTGACCTGGGAGAACGGGCGGATGAACATCGAGCGGGTGCCGATCATCGCCTAGGCCCCCATCCTCCTGGCTTGTCCAGGGGCCCCAGAGGAGTCGGTCCGGCTTCCGCCGGGCCGGCTCTTTTTCGTCTTCGCGGGCAGGGAACCATGCGGGGGCGCGGGGAAGGGGGGGCGATGAGCCCGGACAGCTTCGATCCCACGCCGTTCAACTCCGCCGCGGAATGCGTTCAGGCCCTGAAGGAGCTGGGCGTCACCCTGGGCCACCGTCTGGGAGCCCGGGTCTTCGGCCTGGGTCGACGGGGCCTGCGCTTCTCGCTGGCCTTCCTGGACGAGGCCGCCAGCCCGGGAGCGGCCCAGGAACTCTTGATGGCCCCGGTCTGGAGCGGTTCGGGCCCGCTTCAGCCCGAACAGGTCCAGGAGGCACTCCGTGGCCGCGAGGCGGTTCTGGTCTTCGAGGGGTCCACCTGCCATGTGCTGACCCCGGATGAAGCCCAGATCGAGGCGCCCCTGGCCCGCTCTTCGGGCTCTCTTCTCCCTGCCGTCCTGGGCGCCAGCGACCCTGCCTCCTTCCAGGGGGTGCTCTGGGATCGTCGGCGCATGGAGGAGGCGGCCCTGACCCTGCTCGACGCCGAGGAGCCGGCCGAGCTCCTGGAGGCCTTCCGCTACCTCTTCCGGGCCACCACCGTCTGCGGACAGGATCCTGCCGGCCTGGTGGTGACGGCCCTGCGTCGGGGCCGCCCTGAGCTCTCCAGGGAGGTGGCCAGCCAGGTGCGCGAGAGCCTGGACCGGGACTTCGGTCGGGCCCTGGGGGATCTGCTCAGCGAGGAACCCTCGGGGATCCGCGATGCCCTCCACTTTTTCATCGAACGAGCCGCCCAAGGCCATGCGGGCATCCTGGAGGCCGTCCTCCTGCCGGCCTTGACGCCTCTGCTGGGACGTCCCGAGTTCCGCGAGCACCTCCTGCCTCGGCTGCCCCGGCTGGCCTGTCTGGTGGGCACCGAGCCGGCCCCCCTGGAATCGTTCCTGGATTCCCTCCTGGCCTGTCCCGACGAGCTGGAACTGCATGAGCGCTTTGCCATCTCGGCCTTCCTGGTCGATCTGGGCGCTCGCTACGCGGGCCTGGCAGGCTATCTTCTGCGACGAACCGAGGCCACGGCGGACCCCCATCAACTGGCCTGGCTCGGCAGCATCCTGGCGCGCGTGCGCCTGGACCCGGGGCAGCACGAGCGGGTCGTGGCCCGCCTGGTGGCCCTCTTCCGGGAGGAGGGGGAAGACGAGACCCTCCGCCGCAGGCTTCGGGTGACCTTCCGCACCCTGGGACCCGAACCGCTGGCCCGCCTCTCGGATCCGGGACCGGCTCGGGGCTTGAGCCTCGAGCAGCGGACCTGGCTGGTGCATCTCTGGCAGGACTACCGCACCGCCCAGTCGGTGAGGCCTCCCGACCCGCTCTTCGTCGACTTCGCCTGCCGGGAGATCCTCTCACGAAATCGGAGTGCCCTGCTGGCCCTGGTCCGGACCGGACAACTGACCCGTCCGGAGCTCCTGGAGGGGCTCCGAGCCAGCCCGGAGCCCCGGGGGGCGATGCTCGGCTTCCTCCTGGACGAGGCCTGGAGGATGGAGGAACCCGACGATCTTCCGGTCCTCGAGGCCCTGGCGGCCATCGGCCCGGAAGCCCTGGAGCGGGCCTTGGTGGCCGTTCGCGAGGAGGTGGCCCTGGAGTCTGGAGGCGAGGCCGGCCGGGTGGCCCTGCTGGGGCGTCTGGCCCGGCGGATGGAGCTCGGACCCGCCGAACTCGAGCGTCTCCGCGAGGTCCTGACCGAGCTTCTGGAACAGCCCTTCCTCGGAGCCGAGGCCCTGCCCGGGGCCCTGGCGGCCCTGGGCGAGCTGGGCGGGATCCCGGGTCTGGACGCGGAGGTGCAACTGGCCCTGGTCGAGCGTCTGGCCGATCCCCTGGAGCGCTTCCCCAAGGCCAGGGTGGACGCGCTCCTGGCGATCTACCCTTCTGGAGCCCATCCGGTGCGGCGCCGGATCGAGGAGATCCTGCGTTCGGTCCTGGGGGCCCCCGAACCCGATCGCAAGGTCCTGAGAGCCTGCCTGGAGGGCCTGGAGGGCCTCTTCGCCGAGGGGCCACTCCTGTTGGAGGCCGAATCCCTGGTCGCCGAGTTGTGCCGCACGATCCTGCGCAAGGGCCAGCCCGAGAGCCTGGAGGCCCTGTTGCGCGAGACCCTCTCGGAGGCGGCCCGGGGGGACGGGGTCCGGGTGCCCGCGGCCTGGAGCAGGCAGGATCGGGATCAGGCCCTGCGGATCCTGGGTGCCCTGGCCTGCCACCGGGAGACTCCCGATCGGTTGCACCGCATGGTCGTGGTCCGTCTCTTCTCCTTCCTGGACGACTGGCTCCGGGCCGTGGAGGGCGGCCGGGACCTCTATGCCTGCCGGGAGACGCCGCTCTGGGAGATCCTGGGTCGCCTGCTGGCCGACCGTCCCGGAGAGGTTGGATTCGCCCTGGCCCGGGAAGCCGCCGTGCGGGTGCTGGAGCTCCACAGCCAGCATCCCCAGGCCCTGGCCCTGGCGCGCCGCGAGAACACCCAGCGTTTCCTGCTGAGCCTGGTGGCCGGGGAGCACGGCGAGACCGTGGTGCGCGGGGTCCGGGTCGATCTGGCGAGGGTTCTCCTGCGGACCTTGATGGATCTGGCGCTCCAGGCCCAGGGGGAGAACCGGGTCACCGAATACCTCTTGAGGGAGCTGGCCTCTTCCCGGGACCTTCCCGAGGGGCTGCGGCGCGAGCTCGAGTCCTTCCTGGCGCGGCTTGAGCCCTGAACGGAGGGGGACGCGGGACCAGACGTTAACTTATTGTTTCATTGCTAGATTTTTCGCGCTCCGGTGGGAGGAGGACTGATGAGACATGATCAGGCCTCTCGATGGAGAGGTCGACCATCATCCTGGAGGAGCCGCGGATATGAAACCGGTCCTGGCAAGAACCCTGGGAACCCTCCTCGTCGCGGGCATGCTGGCCCTTCCCTCAATGGCCGCCGTCACCGGGACAGAGGGTGGTTCCGACAACGCGGGTGGGACCAACACCACCATCACCAACCGCAACACCGTGAAGACCGAGCGGGTCGTTTCGACCTCGACCTCCTACCTGGCGCCCATCATCCGGGACCTGGGCCAGATCCTCACCAACACGGTGCGAACCGAGTCGCACCGCACCGTGACCCGCTACGCCAGCACCTGGCGCACCAGCATGTCCCTGGAATACGGCGGGAGGTTCGGCACCGAGACCAGCACCTCGTCGAGCACGAAGACCTGGCTTTCGTTCCTGCGGGCCGCCGAGCGCGAGGTGGCCGATCGCTTCCTGTATGACACCTTGACCAAGCTCGGCGAGACCTTCGACCGCACCGAGTCGACCGTGACCGTCGAGGACAGCCCCGACCTGATCCTGATCGGGGACATCGACTCCGCTGAAGGCGGCTATGCGGCCCAGGGAACGCGGGTCAAGACGGTGGACATCGTCGACTACGTCTGGGAGGACATGCACAAGGACACCACCCGGCAGAAGGTCCTGGAGCGCTGGAAGGAATACCAGAAGAACATCCACGTGACCTATACGACCACCCACACGAAGTACGGCGTGACGCCGATCGTCCTGAACATGGATGGATCCGGTGTCCTGGGCGCCTCGGCGGGTCGCTGGAACGCTCCCCAGGACACCATGTCCGGTCCCCTGGCCGTCTTCGACTTCTTCGGCAGCGGCGAACCGGTCCTCATGGAGTGGGTCAAGCCCCAGGACGGCCTGCTCGTCCGCCTCAAGGAGCGCGGCCCGGTGGATGGGACCTGCCTCTTCGGCTCGGGCAACGGTTTCGCCGATGGCTTTGAAGAACTGGCCACCCTGGATCGCAACCGCGACGGTCGGCTGACCGGGGAGGAACTCGACGGACTCTTCGTGTGGCAGGACCGCAACGGGAACGCCATCGCCGGGATCTCCGAGGTGGTTTCCCTGGCCGACCTGGGGATCACCGAGCTGGGCCTGGACCACCAGAACTACGAGTCCTACTTCGTGCGCAACGGCGAGCGCTTCAAGATGTGGGACTGGCACCCCGTGGTCAAGCAACTGCAGCGCGTCTCCTGAACCCGACCTTGAGGACGAACACAACCCGATGAAGAACAAGACGGTCAAGTTCCTGGCAGTGCTGGTACTGCTGGTCCTGGCCGTGGCGGCTCCCTGGCCGGTCCACCCGGCTCGGGCGGGATCTCCCCTGGCCTTCCTGGCCAACCGGGACCTGTCCGGGCTGGGTGTGGAACGGCCAGATCTCTTCTGGCCCGTCCAGTTGAGCCGCGACGGTCGGACCCTTCTCGCTACAGAGGACCTGGAGGGGGAGGCCACCCGTTCGGGGGCCCTCTCGTGCCTCTGGGTCATCCGCTTCAACTCCGACGGCTCGGTTCGCGAGGCCCGCAAGCTCCCCCTGAAGATGCCGCGCTACCAGCAGCTCACCATGACCCCGGACGAGAAGGGAGTGGTCCTGCTGGCCCGGGAGGGCGCCTCCTTCTGGCATCTGGATCTGCAGACCGGGGCCCTGCGCGAGTTCATCCATTCGGGGATGGGCCAGTCGGTCTTCGTGGCCGAGCCTCATGTCCTGTGGCCCTACCAGGGGCGCCTCTACACCCTGGGCCATCCGCTGGACTCCCAGGGGATCCGCCAGGGTCTGACCCTGGTGACCCTGGATCCCGAGCAGACCGATCAAGAGGCCATCGCAGCCACGGGGCTTGAGGTCGCGGAGATCTACGGGCACTTCGACGAGGTCCGCAACGCGCGTTGGCTGGATCCCACGCTCGCCTTCATCGGGGGGACCCTCCAGGGCTCCTACCGGATGACCTGCTGGAGGAAGGCTTCAGGGTTCACCGAGATCGCCACCCTGGAGCGGGTCACCAGCATGCTGGGGATGGGAGAAAACCTGGCCCTGACGGGCGTCTCGCCCCAGGGCCGCTCGCTGGCGCTGCTCTTCGATGCCTCGAACAAGAGCCGATGGGAGGCTCCCCCCCTTCCCCCGGATCGGGAGTACAACTATCCCTTCATCTCCGAGGACGCCGACACCCTGGTGCTGACCGAGGGGCGCAAGGCCGGCCAACTGGTCAACCTGCTCTACGGGCGCAAGGAGTCGGGGTATGACCTGAGGCCCCTGCCGGGCCTGCAGAACAAGAAGCCCGGTGTCCTGCGCCTGGCGGCGCAGGGAAGCCATCTGGTCTTGCGCAATCCGGATGGTCTGTACTACGCGCCGATCCCCCGGGGTCGCTGAACCGCGGCCGACCGGCCTCCCGCGGCGCCTGCCCGGGAGGCCGGTTGCGTTTCTGCCATCCGTGCTAGAATGCTCTTATGCCGGGTGAACTTTCTGCCTGGTGGACCTTCTGCTGGAACCACCTGACCCATCACCACCAGGTCGATCCCCTGATCTTTGGGGTTCTGTACGCGCTCAAGAGCGTGGTCTTCTGCTGGACCCTGGCCCGGATCGTGCTGGCCGTGCGCCAGGGTTGCTACCAGAGGATCCCCTGGTGGGCCCTGCTGAACCTCTCCAGCACCCTGTCCCCTTGGACCTACGTGTGGGTCTTCGGCCGGAACCTGCCCGAGTGGTATCCCTTCTGGCTGGGCGGGATCGTGGTCCTGGGGCTGGGATGGCTGGCCTGGTCGGTTCGCTCCCGGCTGCACGGGGGCCGAGGCTGGTCCGGGTTGCTGGCGGGATCCACCTCTGGCAAGGACTCCCCTTGAGCTCCGGCGCCTACCGCCGTTGCCCGAATTGCGGAGCCAGCAATCGCGCGGCGGACCCGCAGTGTTTCCAGTGCCATGGGGCCCTGGCGCAGGGCCCCGGGCCGGCGGACTCCCCGGCCTTCTCGGCGGCCTTGGGGGTGGCCCGGGAAGTGCAGCACCTCCAGGAGACCTGGCGCTGGCGTTTTCACGTCTTCGTCCTGGCTTTGGCCGGGTGGCTGGCGTATCCCTACTTCACCCGCCCCGCGCACTACGGAATCCTGGACTACGCGATCCTGCCCTTCCACGAGGCCGGCCACCTGGTGCTGATGCCGTTTGCTCCCCAGTTCCTGGTGGCGGCCGGAGGCACGCTGGCCCAACTGGGTCTTCCCCTGGGCTTCGCCCTCTACTTCTACTTTCGACGGCGCGAGCCGTTTTCAGCCTGCGTGGCCTTGTTGTGGTTGTGCGCCTCGGTGCAGAACATGGGCATCTACATGAAGGATGCCCGCTTCCTGCTCCTGCCGCTCTTCGGGGCCGACCCCCTGGACGGGCACGACTGGAACTACCTCTTCGGCCAGATGAGGCTGCTGCATCGCAGCGTGGAGATCGGCGAGTTCTTCCAGGGCCTCGGTCGGGTCGGAATGGCGGGCGTGCTGGCGGCCATGGCGGGGCTGGTGTTCCGGGGGCGCCCGCAGCCTCCTTCCCCGCCCGGTCCTTGAGCACCCGAGGACTCTTCAGTCCGCCGGGGCCCACTCCCGCCATCCCCGCAGCAGCGGGAAGTACAGGCCCAGCCGCAGAGGACGCGAATCGAGCCGCCGCATCAGCCGGGCGTAGCGCTCCATCTGCGGGCGATAACGCTCCTTCTCGGCGTCCAGGAAGCCCTCGAGATCCCCTCCCTCGTGGGTCCCGGTCTTGTAGTCCACGATCCAGCGCACTCCCTTCTCATCGACGAAGGTGCGGTCCATCTTGACGCGCACGACCCGGCCGTGCATCCGGCCCGCCAGGGCCGATTCGTTGCGTGCTTCGCGGTGTTGGGGGTCCAGGATCCAACGGCCTCGGGGACACTCCAGCAGGGCTCGGAGGGCCTGGGTCGTGACCCGGGTCGCAGCCTGGAGCTCCTCCTGGGGGACGCCCAGCCGGGCCAGGGCCGAACGCAGGGCCTCCTCGATGTCCTCCAGGCGCGAGGCGTTCCAGCCCGACAGGCCTTCCTGCGCGATGGAGCGCAGGACCCGGTGGACCAGGGTGCCCACGTGGCGTACCGTCTCGCTGGCCCAGCGGAACTCGGGGCCCTCCTCCAGGGACTCCTCGCGCTCGGAGGCCAGAACCACCGCCTCCGGAGGCTCGGGAATCCGGGGCTCGGCCGCCAGGCGCCGAAGCGGGGGCAGGGGCTCAGCCAGGGGATCCTCCTCGTCGAAGGAGGCCATCGGGTGGCTCGGGGGCGTCCCCGACTCGGGCACGGCGAGATTCGAGGGCAGGGCCTCCTCGGGGAGGAACTCGCTGGCCACCACCGGCCAGAGCAGGCCCAACATGGTGCCCTGGGAAGGCTCGGCCACCTCGTTGGTGTCGGAGTTGCAGGCCACCTCTCCGAAGAGGTGCAGCCGACGGATGGCGCGGGTGGCGGCCACGTACAGCAGCCGCGAGGTCTCGTTGGCCTCCCGTCGGGCCTCCACGTCCGCCAGCCACGAATAGACGGGATCCCGGTCCCGACCGATCTCGGTGATCGGGCCCATCAGGAGATCGGTGTTGCCGGCCTGGTTGAGCCGCTCGGCCCAGAGCATCAAGGGTTGCCCCGGAGGGCGGGTGCGCCGACCCAGTCCGGGCAGCAGGACCACGTCGAATTCCAGGCCCTTGGCCCGGTGGATGGTCATGACCTGGAGTTCGGGACCCGCAGCAGGGTCGGGGCGGGCGAAGAGGCGTCGCAGCCTGGAGTTGAGGGCCTCCGCGTCGGGCCACTCCGAGCGTTCGTCGAAGCCGTCCAGGATGGCGAGATACGCCAGGGCATCCTCCAGGTCCCCTGGCTGGCTCAGGCAGGCTGGCCCGCCCAGGGCCATCCAGGTGCCCTCCACCTGGCGTCGCAGGGGTTGGCGGCGGCGCGAACTCCAGGCCTCCTGCAGGATGCCGTGCACCCGTCGGGCGCGAGTCCGGGCCTCGGCGGGGAGTCGATCCAGGACGGCCGGGTCGGCCAGCAGGTCGGGAAGGGCGGCCTCCGAGCCTGAAGCCAGAAGGCTCAGATCGGCAAGCGTCAGCCCGCACCAGGGAGCCCGGAGCACGGCCAGCCAGGCCACCCGGTCTCCGGAGTGGAGCAGGGCCCGGGTCAGGGCCAGGAGATCCTGGACCACCGGGCGGGTATCCAGCTTTTCGAGTTCCACGGCCTGGAAGGGCAGGCCGGCCTGCCGGAGTTCGGGGAGGATCTCGCGAAGGTGCTCCCGACTTCGGACCAGCACGGCGATGCGGGCCTGGGGATCCGAGCCCCTCTCCTCCAGGATGGTCTGCACCACCTGGGCGGCCTCGGCCCGGGAATCCTCCTGGAAGAGGGGGTGTACCAGGATCCCGGGCCCCGGGAGTGGGGGACGCAAGGCCGTGGCCATGGAGTAGCAGATCGCCCCGGTGTTGGGATCCTCGGAGTGGGGGAAGACCCTGCTGAAGCATTCGTTGAACCACTCGACGAGCAGGGTCTGGGAGCGGAAGTTGCTGGTCAGGGAGAGCGCCTGCAAGGGCAGCTCGCCCAGACCCTCGTCCCGAGCCCGCAGGAAGAGGCCGACCTCGGCGTCCCGGAACCGGTAGATGGATTGCATGGGATCGCCCACCAGGAAGAGGGTCCGACCGTCCCCAGGCTCCCAACCCGCCGTCAGCCGCTTCAGGAGCCGGTACTGTGAGGTGGAGGTGTCCTGGAACTCGTCGACCAGGAGATGGCGAATCCGGTAGTCCAGGGCCAGGGCCAGGTCGGTGGGAGCCTCTTCGGGACCCAGGGCCTCGACGGCCTTGAGCGAGAACTCGGTGAAGTCGCAGGAACCGGCCTCGCGGAAGACCAGCGCCAGTTGCGCGGTGGCCAGGAGCAGGACCTCGAAGAAGGCCTCCAGGATCTCCCACTGGCGATCCTCGTAGGCCGGTGGAGGCAGGCGACGCACGCCGTCCAGGCGCCGTTCCAGATCCTCGATCTCCGCCAGTTCCAGGCAGAGATCCCGGAAGGCCTCCTTGCACAGGGCGCGTTCCTGGCTTCCCGGTCCCTTGCCCGCCGCGGGGAAGCCCTGGCGCTGATCCACCCGCCGGCGGAACCCGCCCTGGCCGGTCAGCAGGAACCCGGCCAGGGCCAGCCAGGCCGGCAGGTCCTCCGGTTCGCTCCCCGGCAGGCCCGTGCTCCCGGCCAGGGGCTTGAGATCCTGGTTGCCGTGGCTCAGGGCATAGCGGGCCAGTTCCAGGAGTTCCGGGATGGCGGGGCCCGGGATGAGGGCTCGCAGCGCCGAGAGCTCCTCGCGCAGTGCGCGGATCAGGCCTTCCTCCAGGAGGGGACGCAGGTACCTGCGCTCGGGTGGCGCCACATGCCGCAGCCACTGGTCCCGTCTTGAAAGCATCTCGGCCACCAGGCTCTCGCATCGGATCAGGTCATTGTCGAGGTGGCGAAGCAGCCTGGCCACCGGTTCCGCCCAGGGGGTCTGGGAGTGAAGATGGGCCAGGGCCTCGCGGGCGGCCTGCAGGTAGAGGTCCTGGGCTTCTTCCACGGGCTCCAGGGGGGAGCCGAACTGCGAGAGGATCGGCATCTGATGGGTCAGGCTGCGGCACAGCGAGTCGATGGTCTGGATCCGCAGCCGCGCGGGATTCTCGGTCAAGCCCCAGCCCCGCCGTCGGTCCTGCTCCAGGGCCTGGCGGGCCAGGCTCCAGGTGTGCCGGGCAAAGGCCTCCTCGGGAGGGGGCCCTGCAGCCCGAGTCAGCGCGCGGACCAGGCGATCGCGCATTTCGGCGGCCGCCTTGCGGGTGAAGGTGATGGCCAGGATTTCCTCGGGCTCCTGGACCGTGGCCATGAGCTTCAGGAAGCGTTGGGTCAAAAGGCCCGTCTTCCCCGAGCCGGCGGGGGCCTGCACCAGGAAGGAAGCGGTCGGATCCAGGGCCAGGTCTCGGGTCTTCTGGTCAGGCGCGGCGCTCGGAGCAGGCATCAGGCGGGATCCCTTCTTCAGGGTGGCGCGGGCCGGTTTCGCGTCGCGGGGCTCCGAGCCTGCCGCTCGGAAGGCAGGTTCCCCAGGCGGTCCCGAGAAACCCGCGTCCATGTCCAGGCGCACGCTGTGCTGGCTCGTGTTGATCGCTGCGGTTTCGGCGGTCTTCCGCTTCGCCCCCACGCCGGCTCGTTACCTGGAACTGGACTCGGCCATCTACCTGAGGGCCGCCGCGGAGTATCATGAGGCCTTCCGGGACGGGTCCTTCTGGAGCCGTCCTCTGACCCCCCAGAACTACACGGCCGTGGGTTACTGGCCGCCGCTCTTTCCGCTGCTGGCCGGATTGCTGGGCAATGCCTGGGCCCTGGCCGCGGGGGCGGGCTGGTTGATGGTCTTCCCGGTCTTCATCCTGGCCCGGAATCTCTGGGGGGATGACGAGACGGCCCTGCTGGCAGCCGCCTTGGCGGGAGTGCACCCCTTCCTGGCCTGGTATGCTCGGGTGCCGCGGACCGAGGGGCTCTTCCTGCTGCTCCTCGCGCTGGGCCTGGCCCTGGTGATGCTCCCGGCGCGGAGGGAGGCTGCCGACCCTCCCCATCCGGGTCGAATCCTGCTGGGAGGCGCCTTCCTGGGTCTGGGATATGCCACCCGCTTCGACATGCTCTTGATCCTGCCCGCCGTGCTGGGGTCGCTTGTGCTCCTGGGGCGCCGGCGCGAGGCCGGGCTCACCCTGGTGGGGTTCGTCCTGGCTTCCCTTCCCTACCTGATCTACCTCGCCTGGCTCAACGGCGGGGTCCCCACCCTGATCAGCGCCGAGAAGTCGCTCTATGATACCCTGGAGGGAGCCTGGACCACGGCCACCGGCCAGACCATGTCGGAGTTCACGGCCCGCTTCGGGCCCCCCGGCCGGATCCGGGTGGACCCGTCCGATCCCCTGGTGCGAGAACTCCTCTCGACGCGGGTTCCGGGGATGATCCTGCGGGGCTTCCTCCACATGCCCGCCACCCTGGCCAGCGCCTCCTGGAATTGGACGCTGCTTCTGGTCCCCGCCGCTCTGAGCCTGATCGACTTCGAGGATCGTCGGATCCGGGCGCTCGTCTTCCTGCTCACGCCCGTCCCCTTCCTGGCGGTCCTGACTTCCTGGGATCCCAACCCTCGTTACCAGGCTTTCACCCTGCTGCCGCTGGTGCTGCTCTCGGCCCGCGGGCTGACCCTGCTCTGCCGCCGGCCCGCACCCGAACCCCTGGCCTGCTGGACCCTCTTCGGCGTGGTGGCCCCCATGCAACTGGCCGCGGCCTGGCTGGTGCCCACGGGCCCGCACTTCGACCAGAGAGGGCCTGTGGACCACGGCTTCTTCGAGTTGATTCCCGAGGCCCGGGCCCTGCAGTTGGCGATGCTGGGCTCAGGGTTCACCGTCCTGGCCCTGGTGGGCTGGCGCTGGGGAGCCCGCTGGGGCGGGGCGGCCGGTTCGGCCTTGGCGCTCGCCTTGGCGGGCGGGCCGGTCCTGGTGGCCCTGGGACACGCCGAAGGCCTCTACCGCATGGTGCTCCCGCTGACCCTGCTGGGTCTGGCCTTCCTGCCGCTGCTGGCCGGTCTCACCCTGCCCCGGAGCCTGTGGGGAAGCCCCATGCGCGCCTGGCTTCTGGGCGCGATGGGCCTGGTGGCCTTGCAGAACGGGCTGGTCCTGGCGGGCTGGGATCTGGCGCACACGCGCCTGGTCCACAGCCCCGGCGTGGCAGCGGTCCTCTCCCGGCAGCCTCCCGGGACCCGGCTTCTGGCCTATCAGCAGGTGGATGCCCTGCGTTCAGGCGTGGAGTGGGTGCCCCTGCAACGCTCCCGGGGTCTGGGGGCCGTGCTCGAGGCCGAATCCCCCGACTTCGTGATGCTCTCGATTCCCGAGACCGGCAGTGCGGCCGGGGCCGTGGTCGCCGTGCCGGACCTGGAATCGACCGGCCGGGTGCAGTTGTGGGGGGTCTTCCCGGCGGGAGGCGGGGTCGCCGGCTGCCCGCGGGCCTGGCGATTGTATCGGGTCCTGCCTCCAGGAGAACGCGGTCCGGGGGTGCAGCGGACCCTTCCGGATCGGCAGGCGCCCGGCGATCTGCCCACCCGGAAGGGGGCAGAGGGCTGAAGGCTCCGGCCTCACTCGCCCGTTTCGAACGGACGCAGCTCGTGAACCCGGCACAAGGGCTGGAGCGTGCAGTGGCGGCAGGTGTCCCGTCGCAGCGGGTCCACCGCGCTGTAACCCTGCCGGAACTGGGCGCCCAGCGAGGCCAGGACGGCCCGCCAGTGCTCGATGAGGGCGGGGAGGTCTTCTGCCAGGGCGACAAATTCCGAGGCCTCGAGGCAGGGCACCTGGGGGTGCAGCCCCGGCCTCCTGGAAACCCCCTTGAGCTTCATGTCCCCGGGGCGGACCTGGGCGAAGAGCACCGCTCCGGTCTCTTCGGGGTTTCCGGCGCAGTACAGGGGCAACTGGGGCTCTTCCGGGCGATCCCCCAGCCAGTGGCGCGGGTTGGGGCGGCCGGTCTTGTAGTCCAGGACCGCCAGGCTCCCGTCCCCGAGGCGGTCCAGCCGGTCGATCCGGGCCTCGAAGAGGAGTCCGGCGATCTCCATCTGCCTGGAGACTTCAAAGCCGACCACCTGGAAGGGCGAACGCTCGCGTTCCACCTCCAGCCACTCCAGGGTCAGGCGGGCCAGGCGTTCGAGCTCGATCTGGCGGAAGCGGCCCCGGATCACGTCGGGACGCTGGCCGGCCATCCTGGTCAGGGCCTTCTCGGCGGCCTGCAGGACCAGTTCCTCCAGCTTCTCGGGGGAGGTCTCCGACAAGGCGCGTTGAGAGCCCAGGGCCCTCCAGGTGTGCTCCAGCGTCTCGTGCAGAAGCGTCCCCCGCTCCCGGGCATCCAGGCCCGGCTGGACGGGCTCCAGGGGACGGGCCCCCAGGCGCAGCTCGGCGAAGGCCCGGAACGGACAGGCCGCCTGGAGCTTGAAGAGCCCGGTCCCGCCGCGGGCGACCTGCCCGGCCGGACAGGGAGGGGGAGGGCGGTCGGAAGCGTCCTCCAGGCCGCCGGCCTCCTGGACGATCTCCCGCCAGGTTCGAAAAGCCGGGATTTCCAGTCGGTCTTCTGGAAGGTGCACCAGCAGCGCGCTGGGGCGCAATTCGCGGTCCCCGTCGACCCGGGCGTGGCTGGCGACGCCGAGGGGGGCGCCCCGCAGGATCCTCGCGCTCACCCGGCGGGCGAATTCCAGTTCGAGGGTGGCGCTGGAATGGGGCATCTCCATCCGACGCTGCAGATCCAGGGGAAGGTAGGGGTTGGGTCGGGCCTTGGGGGGCCAGGCCTCGTCGTGGACTCCCAGCATCCAGATGGCGTCGAAGTCCAGTCCGGCGACCTCCAGGAACCCCAGCACCTGGATGGGCGATTCCGGAACCCGGGGCTGGAAGATCGCCTCCCGGCACAGGGAGGTCAGCGCTCCGAGGGCCTGCATGAAGGTCATCATGGGGCGGACCAGGTCCAAGGTGCGCAGTTCCGCCAGGACCTCGCGGAAGCGCAGCCGGGCCTGGGAGTCCTCGCTGTCGGCCGGGCGCTCTCCGGGCCACCCGAAGGCCTCCAGCAGCGCGTCGAAGGACTCCGACCAGCGCGCCGGGGATTGTCGCGCGGGGAGGGTCCGGCCCAGGGCCAGCGCCCGCTCCAGGTGGTCGGCCAGGAGCGGGCAGGCGTCGGGGCGCGGCAGGCCCTCGCGATCGCAGGCGCGGGCCAACTGCAAGATCCGCTCGAGTCCCGCGTTGGGGATCCTCCGCCGACGCAGCGCGGCGTCCAGCAGACCTCGCGGCCCCTGCTCGGATTCGGCGCCTCCCAGGTGGGGGGAGGAGAGCAGTGTGCTGAAATGTTGGGAGGGCAGGGGGGCAAAGGCCAGATGCAGGAGCCGCAAGGCGTCGGCGACCAGCGCCCGGTCGGCCAGGGGCCGACCCAGCGAGAGGTTGAAGGGGCGGGCTCGGCGCGCCTTGTCGGGCAGGACCGCCTCAGGGCAGAGCAGATCCTCCAGGGAACGCTCCAGGAGGGTTCGGGTCTGGCCCAGATCGGGGACGACCAGGGCGATCCGCGTCTGGGGGTTCCCTGACAGAAGGTCTCGGGCCCAGCGCACCGCGGCCGAGATCTCGGCCTCGGGGTCGGGCCAGGTGCTCCGGGTGAAGTGTCCGGGCTCTCCCTCAAGCGCGCGGATCTCCACGGGGCACCCGGCCCGTTCCAAGGCCTTCAGGAAGGCCTGATGCCGGGGGGGGATCCGGTCGAAGCCGACCAGGGTGGCTCCAGGGGGAAGGTGAAGCCGGGACCCCCTGAGCGCCTCTTCGAGGGCTTCGAGAAGGCAGGCCGGGTCCAACCAGCCGTGCGCCTCGCAACGGGAGCGGACCTGCCGGGCCCAGTCCGCGAAGGCCTGCGAGTCCTCGTCCAGGAAGGGGCCTTCCAGTTCATGGGCGCAGCCGTGGTCGTGGAGCAGGTGCCAGGCCTCGATGGCGGACCGGGCCGCCGAGCGGGGGTTCAGGAGGCGCGCGCCCGCCGGCGAGTCTTCCAGGATCTGCTGCCAGAGGGCGGCCTCCTGGGCGGGGCGGAGCAGGATCGCTCGGGAGGCCTCCCAGTCCAGGTGCTCGTCCCAGAGACTCTGCAACCAGGCGCGCCAGGAGAGGGCCTCGCAGGGTTCCCAGGCCTGCGCCTCGCGGAGCCGGCGATCGTCCCGGGCACGCAGGTGCCGGGCCATGCGCTCGTTGGGCGTGACCACGAGAAAGCCTGGGGGCAGATCGGAGAAGGGCATCGGCAGTCGAAGCGGGCCGCTTCCTTCGGGGAGTGCGGCTGAGGGGCCTGCCTCCCCTGGCAGGAAGGAGTTGGCGCTCCGGAAGGACAAATCCCTGGTTCATCCCTCTCCGCAGGAGCCTCTCTGATGCCCTCCCTGTCCAAGCACATCCGCTCGCGCAATCCCTCGGCCATCCGCCTGGCCGGGATCCGCTTCGCCGGGCGCCGGGATGGAACCCGGGCCTTGAACGTGGCCATCGGGAACGTCTCGTTGCCCATGCACCCCGCGATGATCCAGCGCCTGCACTCTTTTGGCGGGCCGGAGAGCCCCTTCCGCGACGGAGTGGTCCGCTACACGCCGACGGTGGGGACCGACGAGACCCGTCAGGCTTTTCTCAACGTGATCGCTGCCAGCGGCCTTCCCGCCGCGGGCCTGCACGTGCTGGTGACCGACGGAGGCAGCCAGGCCATGGAGCTGGTCACGGTGGCCTGCTGCGGACCGGCCGGCACCAGCGAAGCCCCCCTGCTCCTGATCGACGCGGCCTACCCCAACTACAAGGCCTTCGCCCAGCGACTGGGTCGGGCCACGGTCTCGTTCTCCCGGGAACTGGAGGATGAGGGGCTCTTCTCGCTGCCCCGGCCCGAGGAGATCCGGGACCTGCTGAACCGGCATCGTCCCGGAGCCCTGGTGGTGATCCCCTACGACAATCCCACCGGGCAGTTCTACGACCACCAGACCATGGTGCAACTGGCGCGCCTGTGCGTGGAGTTCGACCTGTGGATGGTCTCGGATGAGGCCTATCGCGAGCTCTACTATACCGGCGGGCGGCCGACCAGCATCTGGGCGCTCTCCGAGGAGGAGGTCCCCGGGATCACCGGCCGGAGGATCAGCATCGAGACGGCCTCCAAGGTCTGGAATGGCTGCGGACTGCGCATCGGCGCCCTGGTGACCGACAACCCCGAGCTGCACGCCCGTTGCGAGGCCGAGAACACCGCCAGCCTCTGCTCCAATGCCCTGGGGCAGTGGGTCTTCGGGGCCCTGGCCGGGCAGAGCCACGAGCAGCTCCAGGCCTGGTTCCGCCAGCAACGCGAGTACTATCAGCCGATGATGGAGTCCTTCGCCGAGCGCACCCGGGAACTGGTTCCCGGTGTGGTGGTGGGGCGGCCCTCGGCGGCCCTGTACACCGTCGTGGACCTGCGCCGGGTGGTGGGGCGCGATTTCGACGCCCAGGATTTCGTCATGTGGTGCGCCGAGGAGGGCGCCGTGGACATGGACGGCGAGCGCTGGACCCTGTTGATGGCCCCCATGCCCGAGTTCTACAGCTCCCTTTCCGGTGAAGAGAACCCCGGCAGGACCCAGATGCGGGTGGCCTTTGTCGAGTCGCCCGAGGTCATGGCGAAGGTGCCGATCCTCCTGGCGGGACTCCTGGAACAGTATCTGCGCCGGCCGGCGGTCCTCCTGGACGCTTGAGTTCCTGGGGGGGTGGGGGAGGCGGCGCCTGGGAGGGCGGGGGGGGCGGCAGCGACGAGCCCGGCAGGGCGGTCGGATCCGGTGAGGGGGTCTGTTCGGGGTTCCAGGTCACGAAGGTCCGGACGATCCGCTCGTATTCGGCCAGATGCCCGGGCAGGGAGTCCTCGGGGCCCATCAGGACCAGGCCGAAAGCCTTGGGGCGGGCCTCGACGAAGGTCTCCACCGTGCCCTGGGTCAGCTTCGAGTCCTTCATCTCGAAGCGGCGGCGGAATCGCTTCGCGGGCCTGCCACCCACCTTCAGGTCCTGACTGTCGAGCAGGGTGACCTTCTCGATCGAGGGGTCCTGAAGCAACCAGATCGCTTCGGCGATCCGGATCTCTTCGGCCGCCGGTCGGTCGTAGATCCCGAAGGGGAAGACGATGACCCGGATCTCGGCCTGCCCGGGAGGCCACATCAGGCGCGCGCGGTCCCGGTTCAGGACGTCCGGGCTGTCCACGAGCCAGGCCGCGGGGATCTCGCAGCCGTACCCGTAGCCGTGGTGCAGCAGGGTGGTCCACCCTCCTCGACCGGGATTCGGGAGCGGCCTGCCGTCGATCCGCGGCAGGGTCCAGAGGCTGGAGGAAGGCCGAGGCGCCTGGGGGGTGGCGGGTCGGGGGCGGGCCTCGGGCGGGGCTCCGGGCGAAGCGGGAACCTTCGCCCCGGGTGAAGCGGGGGGCTTCATTTCGGGCGAAGCGAGAGGCTTCGTCTCGGGCGAAGCGGGAGGCTTCATTTCGGGCGAAGCGAGAGGCTTCGTCCCTGGTGAGGCGGGAGGCTTCGTCCCTGGCGACGCGGGGCTCCCCGTCCTGTGCGAGGGGCGCGGGGTGAGAGGAGCGGGAGGGGCGCATCCGGGTGCAGCCAGCGTTCCGAAGAGCCCCAGCACGAGGAGCCAGCAGGCGGTCCGGTTCATGGGCGGGGGGTTCCCTCCAGATCGGCCCGCCCCTGCCCGGGAGGCGGCTTCAGGCGCGGATGATCGGCCAGGGCCATGGTGTAGGTGACCATCGTCTTCCCATAGAACCGGAAGCGTCCCCTCACCTGGAAGCCCCAGGAGCGCAGTTGCCGGTTGGCCCCCTCGTTGTCCGACTCGGTGGTGATCTTGACATGCCGATGTCCTGAACTCAGCAGATGCCGGAAGAAGACCCGGTTGATCTCGCCCGAGATCCGCGTCCCCCGGATTTCGGGGACGAAGGAGCAGAAGAAGGATTCGGCCGGGATCTCGTCGCCCGGGTGGCTGCGCGCGAAGTACAGCGGGGTGGCCAGCAAGGGGGCAAGCAGCCAGGGCCGGGCCAGCAGGCCTCGGAGAAGGGGCATCAGGATTCGCGGCCCGCCCTGGATCAGGGTGCGCAGGAAGAGCCCCCTGGAGTCGGTGGCTCCGGCGATGAAGCCCAGCACCCGGCCTTCCTGTTCATAGACGAAGGCCAGGAAGGGCGGCTGGCGCAGCAGCTCGCGGTACAGCGCCTCGAGGAAGCTCGGGCCCAACCGGGCCCAGAGGCTGCGGCCCATGGCTGCCAGGTGCAATCGGGCCACCGAGGGGACGTCCTGGACCTCCATGGCCCGGATCCCCGCCAGGACCCGGGGGTCTTCCGGAAGGGGGGTCAGGCTCTCCGGGTGGGGGCTCATTCCTCGGAGGGCCTGCGGCAGAGCTGCAGGAAGGGCTCGGAGGTGATGCACCTGGACTGGGCCGCCAGGAAGTTGCCTACCGCCGACTCGTAGGGGGTCGAGGAGGCCTCGTCCAGCAGGCGCCGGGCCAGGGCCAGGGCGGTCCCGTTCACGGGGAGGAGATCCGCCAGGAGCCGGGCGGTGGACTTCTCCAGTTCGGGGTCCGGGCAGACCCGGTCCACCAGGCCGATCTCCCGGGCTTCCTGGGCGCAGACGGTGCGCCCCGTGGCCAGGAGCTCCCGGGCCCGGCCCAGGCCGACGAACTTCGGCAGCCTCCAGGTGGCCATCCCGGGAAGGAAGCCCATCTTGACCTCGTCCAGGGTCAAGCGCGCGGATTCGGCGGCCAGGCGGACATCGCAGGCCAGGGCCAGTTGGACGCCTCCTCCCCGACAGTTCCCCTCCAACACCGCGACGGTGGCCTTCTTGACCCGTTCCAGGGCGCGCAGGGCCTTCTCCCAGCGGTGCAGCCCGTGGGTGTCGGGAGGGCGGTCCAACCAGAATTCCCCCAGGTCGATGCCCTCCGAGAAGCAGCCCTGGCTTCCCCGCACCACCACCAGGCTGGCCGGCGAGTCGTCCTCCAGGTAGTAGCAGGCCTCCTCGAGTTCGCGGACCATGGCCACGTCGATGCGGTTGCCGGCCTCGGGACGGGCCAGGACCAGGTGGCAGATCGAACCCTTCTCTTCCAGGCGAAGTCGGGTCCAGGGGCGCGTGTTCATCGAAAGGGTCCTCCTGCGGCCTCCTTCCCTTCGCGACGGGCGACTCCTGGGCTGATCCGGATCATTACCGGCCGAATCCCGCGCGGTTACGGTGGCATGGCGTTCCATGCCTGCCAGGGCCTGGAGCGGTCGCTTCGGCCGGCCCGACCTCGAGGCCGGGGAGGGACCGAGGACCGCCCGGACCCCTCAGGAGGCAACCTCCCGGAGGATGATTTTGATGTCGAGTGCTGTCCAAAGCAAGAAGGTGCGGCCCAAGCCGTACCTGCAGCCCGAGTATTGCAAGGGCTGCGGCCGCTGCATCGCAGCCTGTCCCGTCCACGCCATCGAGAAGACGGCGGAGGTGAACCCCGACACGGGCTACATTCCCGTCTCGGTGAACCTGGATCTGTGCACCGCCTGCGGCATGTGCATCGAGGCTTGCCCTGAGCCCTACGGGTTGCACCCGGATGATGTGCACTACCATTGGGAACTGCAGGAGCCGGAAGGCCCGACGGCCTCCCAGGCGGCGGGTCGTCCCGCCCCGGTGGACGTTCCCGCGAAGCGGATCCCCCTGCCTTCCACCGAGCCCCTCATGATCAAGGGGACCTATGCCTCCGCCATCGGAGCGCTGCTGGCCGGGTGCCGGCACTTCTTCGGCTATCCGATCACGCCCTCGACCGAGGGGGCCGAGTTGATGGCCAAGGTCCTGCCCCACCTGGATGGTGCCTTCCTCCAGGCGGTCAGCGAGGTGGCCACGGTCAACCACATGTACGGTTGCGGGGGCGCCGGAAAGCCCTGCATGACCTTCACCTCCTCTCCTGGCTTCAGCCTCATGCTGGAGGGAATCTCCTACATGATCGGCGCCGAGGTTCCCGGCGTCTTCGTCAACATCATGCGCGGCGGCCCGGGACTGGGCAACATCGCTCCCGAGCAGAGCGACATCAAGCTGGCCTGTCGCGGACTGGGCCACGGGCCTTCGAACTCTCCTTCAAGTATCGCCAGCCGGTCATGGTCTTTGCCGACGGGTATCTGGGACAGATGACCGGGAAGGTCTGCCTGCCGGATCACATGATCCAGCCCGGGCTGCCGGATTGGGCCGTCCACGGGGATGCCGAGCACCGCGGCAACGTGATCGTCTCGATCCAGCTCTCCGAGAAGGATCTGGAAGACTTCAACATCTATCTGAACGCCCGCTATTCCGAGATGATCGAGAACGAGCAGCGCTCGGACCAGTTCCGCTGCGAGGATGCCGAGGTGCTGCTGGTGGCGGCCAACACGCCCGCCCGCATGGCCAAGGGAGCCATCCGGATCCTGCGCGAGAAGGGGATCAAGGCGGGCCTCTTCAGGCCGGTCACCTTCTGGCCCTTCCCCGTCAAGAGCCTGCTGCCCCTGGTCTCGAAGGTGCGCCGCATCGTCGTGGTCGAGGCCTCTCCGGGCCAGCTCGAGGATGAGATGCGCCTGGCCCTGAGCCACGCCGGGGTCGAGAAGCTCCCCGACATCCGCCACGTGCAGCGTTACGGCGGAATCCTGCCCCAGAGCGAAGAGATCGCCGAGGCCATCCTCGGCATGGAGGTGAAGGCGTGAGCACCGTCTTCTACGAAACCTTTGAGCGCCACGCCAACGCGGAGGGCCTCAAGGCGCACAGCACCCACTACTGCCCGGGCTGCGGACACGGTCTGGCCCAGAAGTACCTCTCCCAGGCCCTGGCCGAGCTCGGCGTGCAGGACCGCACGGTGGCCGTCTCGCCCGTCGGCTGCAGCGTGTTCATGTACTACTATCTGGACGTGGGGAACACCCAGGCCGCCCACGGTCGCGCCCCCGCCGTGGCCCTGGGCCACAAGATGGCCAATCCCGAGTCGATCGTGGTCTCCTATCAGGGCGACGGCGACCTGGCCTCGATCGGCCTGGCCGAGATCGTCTCCGCCTCGCAACTGGGGCTGCCGATCACGGTGATCTTCGTGAACAACGGAACCTACGGGATGACCGGCGGCCAGATGGCTCCCACCACCCTGATGGGCCAGAAGACGGCCACCTCTCCGGATGGCCGGACCGCCTTGATGGGCCAGCCCATGAAGGTGGCCGAGATGATCGCCGGACTGGACGGCCCGGTCTACGTCGAGAGGGTGGCCCTCTTCGACAACAAGCAGCGCGCCCGCGCCCGCAAGGCCATCAAGAAGGCCCTGCAGATGCAGGTGGAGGGCAAGGGCTATGCCTTCATCGAGGTCCTCTCGGAGTGCCCGATCCAGTTGAAGATGGATCCCCGGGACGCCGAGAAGTGGGTCAAGGAGCGCATGGTCGAGGTCTTCCCCCTGGGCGTCAAGAAGGACATCACCCAGGAACTCGAGCCTCTGCCCGAACTGCCCAGGCCGACCTTCGATGCGGACGCCCTGCTCCAGCAGATCGGGGGGATCTCAACCCGACCTCCCCAGCACGCCCAGGGCTTCCCCAAGCACCTGGCCGAGGACGACGTGGCCATCAAGTTCGCCGGCTCCGGTGGAGACGGCGCGCAGACGGCGGCCCTGCTGGTGACCCGGGCGGGCCTGCAGGAGGGCTTCGACGCCACCCATATCCCCAGTTATGGCCCCGAGTCCCGGGGAGGCACCTCCTACGCGGACGTGCACGTCGCCGAGACCGAAGTCCTCTCGCCGGCGGCTCCCCGGCCGCACGTGCTGGTGGTCTTCAACTCGCCGAGCATGAAGAAGTTCGCCCCCACCGTGGCCCCGGGCGGAACCCTGATCTACGACAGCACGGTCGTGACCGAGGTGCCCCCCGTGGCAGAAGGAGTCCGCTGCTACGGCGTCCCCTTCACCGGGATCGCTCTCGAGCTGGGCAAGCCGATCCTCAAGAACGTCGTCTCGCTGGGCGCCCTCCAGGCCGCCACGCGGATCTTCCCCGAGGAGACCTTCCTGACCGCCCTGGAGCGCGGCCTCAAGCCCGACCCCAGGATCCAGGAGGCCAACCGCGAGGCCTTCCGCAAGGGAGTCCAGACCTTCCACGAGCTCTATCCGGAAGCCAAGGGCTGATCGCCTGAGGGGAGGGCCGTCGGTTCGCCGGCGGCCCTCCTCGTGTCCATCGAAGGGAGCCGGGCCGGAATGTCCACTCAAAAGGAAAAGGAACTCCAAGACAAGGCTCAGGCCCTGGCCTGCTCCGGGACGGGGCTCTGCGCCGAGTCCCAGGCAGACGGGGTGCCCTGCGAGGAGCCCGGGCGGGACTGTCTGACCTGCGAGCGGGCCATGCTGCCCGAAAAGGACGAACCCGGAAGCTGAAGGGCCTGGCCGTGGGGGGTCTCAGGGCAGGTGCAGGCCTCCGGTGGCTTCCAGCCAGTCGGCCACCCGGTCGGCGGCGCGGGGCAGGTCGTCGTCGCTCAGGTCCAGCTCCAGCAGGGGCAGCCGGGATTTTCTCGCCAGGCGGCGCAGCAGTTCCTGCTCCTGGAGGAAGGGTTGAAGGTCGTCATACTGGGCGGGGTTGCCCGAGACGCGAAGGCGGGCCTCCCGGGCCCGGGGAAAGTCCTCCGGAGCGCGGGTGCACAGGACCAGCCGGAAGCCCAGGGGGAGCAAACGCTCCTCCAGCCAGCCGAAGTCCATCTCCACGCCCCGCTGCCCCAGTTGGAAGGAGAACGTGGACAGGTGGAACCGGTCCACGATCCACGAATAGAAGGGGAGCAGCTCGAAGAGTCGGGCCCAGGTGGCGTAGGTCTCCAGGGCCCGTTCTTGTTCTTCGGGGTTGAAGTTGACCAGGCCGCGGCCCCAGGGATGGTTCGTGAAGCCACACCACTCCGCCGAGATGACGGGGGAATGGTAGCGGTACTTCCGCTCACCGACCAGGCGCGGGTGCTCGTTCAGGGCAAAGGCCAGATCGGTCTTGTGGGTCAGGCGGGTGCCTTCCAGGATCACCTTCGGACAGAGCTTGGGCATGTTCGGGTCTCCTGAACTCCGGCAGGGTCGGGAGGTTCTTCAGGTTCGGGTCAGCGCCTCGACGTAGCGGGCCACGCCGGTCTGGACATCCATGAAGTCATGTTCGCAGCCGGCCCGGCGCAGGGCCCCCAGGTCGGCCTGGGTGAAGCACTGGTAGCGTCCGCGCAGGTCCTCCGGGAAGGGCAGGTACTCGATCCTCCCCGTCCCGACGGCCTCCTGCAGGCTCAAGGAGGGGCGGCCCTGGCGTGCCAGGAGCGTGTTGACCACCGTCAGGGCCACATCGTTGAAGGGCTGGGCCCGCCCTGTTCCGGTATTGAAGATTCCCGAGACGTCCCGGTTCTCGAGGAACCACAGGTTGATGGCCACCACGTCGTCGACGTGGATGAAGTCACGGCTCTGCTCGCCAGGGCCATACCCTCCGTAGGCCCCGAAGAGTCGGACGGTTCCTGAGTCCTGGAACTGCCGGAAGTGGTGGTAGGCCACGCTGGCCATGCGGGCCTTGTGCTGCTCGCGGGGGCCGTAGACGTTGAAGTAGCGCAGGCCCGCCACCTGTCGGGCCCCGGAGGCGGCCCCGGAGGCCAATTCGGAACGGACATGCTCGTCGAAGCGGAGCTTGGACATGCCGTAGACGTTCAGGGGCTTCTCGGAGTCCGGGTTCTCGGTGAAGGAGCGGCTCGAACCGTAGGTGGCCGCCGAAGAGGCGTAGATCAGGCGCGTCCCCTGGCGCACGCAGCCCTCCAGGAGCGCGCGCGAGAGTGCGAAGTTGTTGCGCATCACGTATTCGGTGTCGCTGGCCGTGGTGTCGCTGCAGGCGCCCTGATGCAGGACGGCCTCGACCTTCCCGAAGGCCCCCTGGGCGAAGCGCGCATAGAAGACCTCGCGAGGGGCGTAGTCGGCCACGCGCAGGTCGGCCAGGTTCTCCAACCCTGCCCCCTCGTCGGGCACGTCGACGGCCAGGATCTCGTCCACTCCGGCTCGATTCAAGGCCGCCACCAGGTTCGAGCCGATGAACCCCGCGGCCCCGGTCACCACAAACTTCAAGTGCGTGTCTCCTCTAGTCTGGACGGTCTACCAGCGCAGCAGGGCCAGCTCGATGGCTGCCCCGGGGCCCATGGCCATCAGGATTCCCCGATCTCCCGGTCGGATGGTGCCCTCCCGAGCCAGTTCCTGCATCGAGAACAGGACCGAGCACGACGAGATGTTCCCATACTCCTCCAGGACGTGCAGGGTATGGCGCACGTCGTGGTCGGAGAGATCCAGGTTCATCTTGATGCTGTCGATGACCTTTCGGCCTCCCGAGTGGATCAGCCAGTGGTCGATCTGGCGCTTCTTGAGGCCCTGGCGTTCCAGAAGCCGGTTCAGGGGCTTCTGACAGTGGGCGCCCAGGAAGTACGGGATGTCCCGATCCAGGTGGAAGGAGAGCTTCCCGCGCTCGAGATCGAAGCGCATGGTGTGGAGGGCCTCCAGGATGATCTGGCTCTCGAAGTCCTCCAGGACGGGCAGGTTCGCGTCAAGATGGGGGACCGGCGCAGCCGGGCCGGCCAGCAGTGCCGCCGCGGCCGCGTCGCCGAAGAGCGAGTTCACCACGGCGGTGCCGATCCGGTCGTTGTGGACGTAGGCGGCCGAGCAGGTCTCGATGCAGACCAGCAATCCCAGGGCCCCGGGACGGGAGCGGAGGAACTGGACCAGGGGCTGCAAGGCGTTCAGGGCGGCGTTGCATCCCATCCCGACCACGTCGACCCGGTGGATGTCCTCGCGGAAACCGTGCTGGGCGATCAGCAGCGCCGTGGCTCCAGGGCAGAGATAGCCCGTCGAGGTCACGCAGACCAGGTAGTCGATCGTCTCGGGCTGCAACCCTCCGAGTTCCAGGGCCCGGGCCACGGCCCGTCCCCCCTCTCGGAGGATCCCGGTGCGGTGCCTGTCCAGGAGTTCCTCGACCGTCTCCTCGGGCATGCCCAGGGGACCCGGGGGGGGCAGGGTCAGGTGGCGCTTGCGGATATGGCTGCCCAGGAAGAGGCGGTTGATCTTCGGGTTGCCGGCTCCGAAGAGGCGGACCAGTTCCTCCTGGGTGTAGCTGGTTTCGGGAACGGCTGTTCCAAGCGCCACGATGCGAGGGTTCAAAGCTCGGTCCTCCCAGAGCGGAAGGGGGAGCCCGGCAGGCCGTAGAGGATGGCCTGGGCCGCTCCCTCGAAGTCCAGCGCGTCCCCTCGCGGAATCGAAAGGCCCAGGGCCTGCTTGGCCAGGCGGGTGGCCAGGGGGTGCCGGGCCGCAGCCTGTCCGGCCAGGGCCAGGGCTCGTTCCAGAAGCTCCTCTTCGGGCAGGACCTCGCTGACCAGGCCGAATCGGAGGGCCTCCTCCGCCGAGAGTCGGCGACCGAAGAGCACCATCTCCCGGGCCAGGGATTCGCCCAGGATCCGCGGAGCCCTCAGGCAGCCTCCCGCCGCCGGAATCAGGCCCAGGGCCGTCTCGGGAAAACCGAAGACCGCTTCCGGCGTGGCCAGGCGCAGATCGCAGGCCAGGGCCAACTCCAGGCCTCCGCCCAGGGCGGCGCCGCGGATCGCGGCCACGGTGGGCCAGGGCCAGCGGGCCAGGCCTTCGAAGACCCGTCGGGCCTCCAGATCCAGGGCCTCTTCGGGGAGACGCCGGGAAAGCTCGTTGCGATCGGCGCCGGCGCAGAAGTGGCGAGCCCCTCCGGAGTGGAGGACCAGGGCCCGGACCCCGGGCTCCCGGGCCAGTCGCGCCAGGGCCTCACCCAGGTCCTGGAGGACCTGCCGATCATAGGCATTGGCCTGTTCGGGCCGGTTCAGCCCCACCAGGGCGACATCCTTGCGGATCTCGATCTTCAGATGGGGAATCGGGGGCAGGTCGGACACAACAGGTATTCTAGCAGTCCTTCAACAGACTTCCAACGCGCGCAGCCTCAACTCGCGGCCTGAGACGATCTCCAGACGCGTCGAGCCGCAGCGGGGACACGGGCGGCCCAGTTCGGGCAGATGGAACCGGGCCGCGCAGGCCCGACAGCAGGCCGAACCCGGGGCGCAGACCAGGTGCAGGGCGGCCCCCTCGGCCACGGTGCCCGTGCTGGCCACCTCGAAACAGTGCCGAAAGGCCTCCAACTCGACGGCAGCCAGTTCGCCCACCTCCACGTCCAGGGCGCTCACGCGTTGGAAGGACTCCTGGCGGGCCTGTTCCTCGACCACCTCCAGCAGGTGCATGACCAGGGAGAGTTCGTGCATGGCGGACGGTTCCAGGGGGGGCGCCATTGTCCTGGTGTCGCTGGAGGCTCCCGTTCCACCCGTCGGGCCGGGGGCAGCTCCCGCTCTGGATTCTGCGGGCTTTCGGGACTGTTGGGGAAATTCCGTGGATCTTCCAGAAGGGCCGACAGGACGTGATGAAGATCATTCTCCGTGTCGGAACCCGTGACTATGATCGGCGCATCCTCGTTTCAAGGGGAGGACCATGCTGACCCAGGCAAAGAGGCCGGCCCCGCCGACCGACGACAAGCGCTGGAGAATCGTCGACGCGACCATGCGTCGGCAGTCCTACAGGCCCGCGGCTCTCATCGAGACGCTGCATACCGCCCAGGAGGTCTTCGGATTCCTGGATGACGACACCCTCCGCTACGTGGCCGGTTCGCTGAGCTTGCCCCTGGGCAAGGTCTTCGGCGTGGCCACCTTCTACCACCACTTCCAGCTCAAGCCCAAGGGGGCCCACAGTTGCGTGGTCTGCCTGGGCACCGCCTGCTACATGAAGAACGCCACCGGCATCGTCAAGATGATCGGGGAGGAGGCAGGCATCGCCCCGGGTGAGACGACCCCGGATGGCAAGCTCTCGCTGATGGTGGCCCGTTGCATCGGGGCCTGCAGTCTGGCGCCCGGAGTCGTGGCCGACGGGGAGGTCCTGCCCCGCCCGACCCTCGACGACGTCCGCGCTCTCGTCAAGAGGTGGCTTTCCGAATGATGACGCTAGAGGAATTCGAAGGACTCGGCGCCAGGGAGCGCGAGGATCAGTCCGGCAAGAAGGGACGGATCCGGGTCTGTCAGGCGGCGGGTTGCGCCTCCTGTGGCTCGGACAAGGTCCTGGCCGCCCTGAAGGAGAAGCTCCAGGCCGCCGGCCTGGAGCAGGACTACGAGGCCAAGGGGGTCGGCTGCATGGGTTTGTGCAGCGAGGCGCCCCTGGTGACCGTGGAGCCCGGCGAGGTCCTGGTGGGCAAGGTGACCCCCGAGGATGCCGAGGAACTGGTCCGCAACCTGCAGCAGGGCACCCCTCCGACGAAGCGGCTGCCCGAGATGCCCTTCTTCACCCGGCAGCGCAAGATCGCCCTGGAACATTGCGGGGTGGTGGACCCCGAGCGGATCCAGGACTACCTGGCCCGTGGTGGCTATTCGGGACTCTACAAGGCCCTGACCGAGATGACCCCCCTGGAGGTGGTCCAGGAGATCACCGCCAGCGGCCTGCGCGGTCGCGGCGGGGGCGGCTACCCCACCGGTCTGAAGTGGGGCACCGTCCACAAGGCCGCCGGCGACGTCAAGTATGTGATCTGCAACGCCGATGAGGGCGATCCCGGGGCCTTCATGGACCGCAGCGTCCTGGAGAGCGATCCCCACCGGATCCTCGAGGGCATGGCCATCGCCGGCTATGCGGTGGGGGCCCGGACGGGTTATATCTACGTCCGCGCCGAGTATCCCCTGGCCATCAAGATCCTGCGGACCGCCATCCGCCAGGCCGAGCGCCAGAAGATCCTGGGGACGGGCATCTTCGGATCCTCGCACTCCTTCCAGATCGAGCTGCGCATCGGGGCCGGCGCCTTCGTCTGCGGCGAGGAGACGGCCCTGATCGCCTCCATCGAGGGCAATCGCGGCCAGCCCCGCAATCGCCCGCCCTATCCGGCGGTCTCCGGACTCTTCGGCTGTCCGACCCTGATCAACAACGTCGAGACCTTTGCCAACGTGCCGGCCATCATGCGCGAGGGGGCCGAATGGTTCGCCTCGGTCGGCACCGAGAAGAGCAAGGGCACCAAGGTCTTCGCCCTGGCCGGTTCGATCAACAACACCGGCCTGGTCGAGGTGCCGATGGGGACCACCCTGCGCGAGCTGATCCTGGAGATCGGCGGCGGTTGCCCCGGGGGCAAGTCGGTCAAGGCGGTGCAGACCGGGGGGCCTTCCGGAGGCTGCATCCCGGCCGAGAAGCTGGACACCCCGGTGGACTACGAGTCCCTGACGGCCCTGGGCTCGATGATGGGCTCGGGGGGCATGATCGTGATGGACGAGACGACCTCGATGATCGAGGTGGCCCGGTTCTTCGTGGACTTCTGTCGCAGCGAGTCCTGCGGCAAGTGTGTGCCGTGCCGGGTCGGGACCCAGCAGATGTACACCGTCCTGGACCGCATCTGCGAGGGCCAGGGCACCTCCGAGGACCTCGAGTTGCTCGAGAGGCTCTGCGACACGGTGAGGAACACCAGCCTGTGCGGACTGGGCAAGAGCGCACCCAACCCGATCATGAGCACCATGCGCTACTTCCGCGAGGAATACACCGAGCGGATCCGCAAGCCCGAGTCCGTCGGGACCCGCTGAAAGGAGCCTGGAGATCCATGCCACCCCTTGTCGGCGTTGCGCCGGGAGTGGTCACGCTGAAGATCAACGGCGTCGACTGCAGCGCCCGGGATGACCAGACGGTTCTGGAGGTCGCCCGGGAACAGAATATCCATATCCCCACCCTGTGCCATCTCGAAGGTCTCGAGAGCATGGGGGGCTGTCGCCTCTGCCTGGTCGAGATCCAGGGGATGCGCGGCCTTTTCGCGGCCTGCGTGACCAAGGTCACCGAGGGGATGGAGGTGCAGACCACCACCCCCCAGATCGAGGCCTATCGCAAGATGATCGTCGAGATGCTCTTCACCGAGCGCAACCATGTCTGCTCGGTGTGCGTGTCCAACGGCCACTGCGAGCTCCAGGACCTGGCCCTGGAGATGGGCGTCACCCACGTCGAGATTCCCTATCTCTTCCCGAAATGCGATCTGGACGCCTCGCATCCGCGATTCGTGCTGGATCACAACCGTTGCGTA